>DAHYUM010000036.1 GCA_027398005.1 bacterium | reverse complement strand
GTTTAATATCGGGATCCTTGCCCCTGAAATTGCGGTACATAGTCATTGCGTCAACAGAGCCTCCCTTTGAAAGGATATTATCTCTGAATGATTGTGCTGTGGCTTTATCGAATATTCCCTTTTCCTTGAATGCTTCAAAAGCGTCTGCATCCAATACTTCGGCCCATAAGTAGCTGTAATAACCTGCGCTGTAATCGTTTGAGAATATATGGCTGAAATAGGTTGTACGGTACCTGAAATTAATTTCGGGCATTAATTTAATTCTTTCTGCAGTCTTCTTTTCGAACGCTGGCACATCCAGTTCCTTTGCGGTTTCAACAACGTGCCAGTCCATATCAAGGAATGATGCCGCTGTGTATTCAACAGTTGCAAAGCCCTGGTTAAATTTGCTCGAATTGACAATCTTTCTAATCAAAGCGTCAGGGATTGGTTCGCCGGTTTTGTAGTTACGTGCGTACATTTTAAGCACTTCCGGTTCCCCTGCCCAGTTTTCCATAATCTGCGATGGAAGCTCTACAAAATCGCGGGGCACTTCGGTTCCGGCAAGACTGTAATACTTGCAGTTAGAGAATAATCCGTGCAGAGCATGGCCGAATTCATGGAATAATGTAGAAGCTTCTTCAAATGTTAAAAGAGAAGGAGTATCGCCGTTGGGCTTTGTAAAATTACATACATTGTAAACTATTGGGGAAATATTCTTTCCATCCGGTTTATACTGGCGCTGAAGTTCGCTCATCCAGGCTCCGCCTCTTTTGTTTGCGCGCGGATAATAATCGGTATATAAAATGCCTAAATGCCTTCCATCTGCTTCCTTAACTTCAAAAACCTTCACGTCCGGATCCCATTTAGGTATATCGGTTCTTTCGGTAAAAGTAATTCCGTATAATTTATTTGCAACGGCAAATGCCCCGTCCCGAACGTTTTCAAGTTTGAAATAAGGACGCAGTTCCGAATCGTCAAGATCGTATTTCTGCTTTCTGACCTTTTCGGAGTAATACCACCAGTCCCACGGCTGAAGCTTGAAAATGTGGTTCCCCTGAATAATCATTTTTTCAAGTTCAACAGCTTCCTTTCCTGCAAGTTCAAGCGCCGGGTTCCAAACCTGTGTAAGGAGTTTATAAACGTTTTCGGGTGTTTTAGCCATAACCTTATCAAGCACAAAATGCGCGTACGATTTGAAACCGAGAAGTCTTGCTTTCTGGTACCTGAGAGAGATTATTTTAGAAACTATCTTTTTATTGTCGTTCGAATTATTGTTATTCCCTTTGTTTATGTAGGCTTTATATATTTTTTCCCTTAAATCACGGTTATCGGCATACTGAAGGAACGGGAAAATGCTCGGAGCATCCAATGTAAAAACCCACTTCCCTTCAAGGTTCCTTTCCTTTGCGGCGGTTGCGGCCGCGTCAATTAAGGACTGGGGAAGTCCGGAGAGATCTTCTTTCTTCTCAATAACAAGTTGGAATGCATTATTATCTTTAAGCAGGTTATTGCCGAAATTAACGCTTAAGAGAGAGAGTTCTTCATTCAGCTTTCTCAATTCATTTTTTTTCTCGGGTGAAAGGTTGGCTCCGCCCCGTACAAAATCTTTATAGGTTTTATCCAATAAACGGGCATCTTCTCCCTGAAGATTAAGTTTTTCCCTTTCGTTATAAACTTTTTTTATGCGTGCAAAAAGCTTTTCATTCATATTAATGTCATCAGTATTTTTTGCAAGCATCGGTGCAACCTGTTCCGAAATTTTCTGAAGTCCGTCCGATGTATAAGCCTCAACCAAATGAGAAAAAACGGCGTTAACCCTGTTTAAAAGGGAGCCGCTGTTATCCAAAGCAACGAGAGTATTTTCGAATGTTGGAGCTTGCGGATTGTTTACTATCGCGTCAATTTCCTTTTTCTGTGCTTCGATACCTGCATTAAATGCGGGAAGGAAATGCTCTTCTTTAATCTTATCGAATGGAGGAGTCTGGAAAGGAGTATCGTAAGGCATAAGCAGAGGGTTTTCCTCGGGAACTTTAGTCTCCTTCTGATTATCCATTAGAAGAGTAAAAATTAGTCCTGCTGAAAATAGAATTAATAAGTACATTTTCATATTTCTTTCCTTTGAATTTAAAAATCAGTAATGTATAAATTACCAAATTAAAACGGTGTATAAAAAAGATTTTTAAAAATTAATGAGCAATTGGGATACAGAAAAGGATTAAATGGCTATTTAACTGATTTAACAGGGATTTTCAAAATAACTATACCGCGCACCGCTTTTCCCTCCTCTTTTGCCGGCCTGAATGGGGAATCGATAATAGCCATTTCAACTGCATTATCTATTGCGCCGGATATACCTTTAACAAGCTTAGTACCTCTTACAACTCCGAACATATCCACTTCAACCCTGAAAATAACATCCCTTTCAGCTTTTACATCCGTTGATTTTTCCGGCAGTTTCATACGGGCAATAATCCTTTCCACCCCGCCTACCGGATAAGGATATTTTTCAATTTCGGCCGAATTTATTCCTATAACCGGGTAATTGCCGGTATTGAGGGAATCATCCGCCGGTGTAACCTCCTGCTTAACAACCGGTTTCGGTTCTTCCTTGGGAATTTCTTTTAGCGTAACCGCCAGACTGTCTTTCTCCTTTTTTGCAAGGTCTATAATTTTATTTTCTTCTTTCCGTTCAGAGGGCAGCGCAAGCTGTTTTACAGGTTTGGCATTTTGAGTGAGCGCAGCCACATTCTTCTCAGGTTTAAAGTCTACATTTAACAATACCTTTGCCGAAACAATTTTATCATTCTTCTTGCCCGGAAGAAATTTAGTCTTAATTACTGCTTTAACAGCTGCTGAATCGCACAGCTTATTAAGGCTTTTTACTATTTGAGGGTCTTTTGCGTTGCCCAATGAATCTATTACTACGGAAAGAGTAACCGTACCCTGATTGTTGGCATCTATTCCTCTTTCAGGAATTACCAGATTGTCTTGAATTTCCTTCATACCCCCCAATGGCACAGGAGTGATATCTGCATCGCTGATTATATTTGCTTCCTTAGAGAGTGTATACTGCCGGTTGCCGGCAAGATAATCTTTTATTGTTGGCGTATAGGTGGAATCATACGGAACTGTAATTTTTTTTATCAGCATGCCGTTGTCATAATTCAAGGCTTCGCTAAGTGCGCCGTTATCGAAATAAATTTTAGTCAGCCCGTCTAAAACACCGTAATTATAATTCCTTTCCTCTTTTAACAGCCCGCTGGGGTAATAATTTTTTCTTGAACCAGTAATTCTGCCAAGGCTGAATGGTATTTCCTCTTTTACATTTCCGCTTTTATAATAGAATACCGACATACCGTCAAGTATATCGTTAACGTATGATAATTCCGATTCAATGGCGCCGTCATCGAAGTAGGTTTTAACAATTCCGTTCTGCGCCTTTGTGTCCGATGCAAATAAGATGAGTAAAAGTAATGCTGAAAAGAGAAAATTCTTCATAACCATATTTTTTTTATTAAAATCTAACCCTTACCAATAAATTTAACAAGGCATTAAAGCTAAAATATAATAAAAAAACGGCCCTTAGGCCGTTTTAAATATTAAATAGAAACAATAAATAATGTTATAAAGCAAACGCAAGTTCCATTCTTACAAAATCGTACCCGCTGCTGTGCCCTACAAAATAATAATCGCCTGCTTCAAGGTGTTCCCAAAGGAAATGCCCCGACATATTTCCGTTGAATTTGTAGCTGATTAATGCGGTTGTAAGGTTCCCCCTGTAGGTGCCGTCGCCGCTTAATAAAGTAGTCTTGGCAGATTTCTGCGGGGCGTACAAAATTTCGTTCTGAAGTGTGAAATTTACATCCTTTGCAACGGCAAAATCGAGTTTAATATATAAATTCATAATGTTAGACCAGTATGCCGATCTGCCGAATTCTTTGGCTAAGGTTAAAGCATACGAAGTGCTCCAATTGGGCCATCTGCCAAATACCGGATCCCATCCCTCACAATCCTTTGTAGCCGGATCGTCGCCGCTTAATAAAATGAAGCCTGGCATAATTGTCTTTGGCAGATATTCCTGCTTAAAACCAGGTTTATATTCAAGGTACGCCGTTAAAGCGTATGCTGAACGGCTGTAATCGCCTATTGTACCGAACTGATAAGCTCCTTCGGCCAGTAATGCTAACTGAGCATCGAACTGATTCTTAATTTTTGCTCCAATTGTATGAATTTCGGAACCGGGTACAATTTTCTTGCCGTCGTTAAAAATAGTTTTGAAAAAATAATACCCCTGCAGATTGAATTTCCCGAAATCGCCTGTGTAATAAGCGCCGAAACCGTTTTCGGTCTGTTCATCTAAAATATATGAATCTGTTCCCTGCTGAGCGGCATCTATATCATGTCCGTTTAGTACGGGAAGAAGATTATCTTCCTTAGGCTGATAAACACCGAGGAAAGTGATTGTGTTTTCTTTATTTAGCTTAAGATCGAATCTTACAGCGTTAAAATAATTATCCCTTGTTCCATCGAAAGGCGTGCCGTCTTTAATTATTAATCCGTCGCCTAATGAAATATCCTGTCTTCCTACCGTTAGAGTGCCGTTAAAAATATTATTTACTTTCAAATAGAGCCCTTCAACAAATAACTCGTTCCAATGAAATGGGTTTTTCTTTGGAGCCATATATTTCCTGAATTCATTTGTCAATTTAAATCCGAAAAACAGGTCAGGGTTAATTGTCCAGTCCAAACCCAGAGTCGATTTGGTTCTGGTGTAGGTCTGGTTTCCTGTGCCCAGAGTATTAAGGTCGTTAACATTATCGTAAGTTTCAATTCTAAGTCTTTCGCTGAATGAAAGTTTAAGGGCCGATTTATTATCGTTGCCCGCTTGAGCCATTAATGCGGCCGAAGAAAGAAAAAAAATGATCAGAAGTAATACTTTTTTCATAAATATCTCCTTGTTATTTCTGAATTATCGCAAAAAAAAGTCACCTTTTTAGTGATTTTTTAAAAATAAAAAGACTCGCAAGCTTATTTTGGTTACAAAATGAATGAATTTGGATAAAAAAAGAAGCCTTCAAAAAGAAGGCTTCTCTTAAAATATTCGGCTTATTTATCAGAGAGTACTGTTTTCGATTGCATCTTCTGAGTAATCGGGATAGTAATGCTCTGGTCAGGTATTGCGGCTGTCATATCCATGTTAACCACATTATCCGAAGTGGTCATAACACCTTTTACAACATCAAAAAGGAAAGAACCTGTTGTCTTGCCGGTTCCTTCAAGAACGATATTGAAACCACCCTGCGACATAGCTCCTTCAACCTTTGTAGTGCCGGTAAAAGTAACTTTTACAAGGTCGCTTCCGCTTTCTTTGCTGTCAACTTTATAGGTTACATCAGCTTTTGTAATCATTTTGCCGTCTTCGCCAACCTTAATAGTATCCTGATTTGAAACAGCCCAGGTATCACCAATTTTAACCGGTTTTTCGGCAAGCTGATACATAAGGCTGCTTGTGTTTCCGCCGCTTAAACCGGCGTTGCCAGCTGCCTGAATGGCATCAACTTCAATTTTTTTGATTTTCTTTCCGTAAACATCGTAAACCATTTTGGTCTTTTTGCCAACGATACCTTCGCCGTTGCTTACTATATCTTCTCCCCCCATCGGATTGCCGGTTTTGGAGTAGAGAGAATCGATTGATGTAACCAATTCAATTTGGGTCGGGGTTACATCGGTAACATCGAATCTAACTTTGGTTTTGGATTCGGTGTTTGTGCTCATTTCCTGCCCCATCATGTTCTGGGTCTGATCCATTGTCATGCTGGTGCGGTAAAAATAGGTTTTCCCTTTTTCGAATTTAAACTTTAAATCGAATGTATCCTGTGCAAACAACTGAACTGATACAAAAAATAAGGTAAAAACCAATAATGCTGTTTTAATACTGAGTTTCATAATCCCCCTAAGGTTTATATTTATATTAAATAAAATTGGCAAAAATCACACATAAAGATACTATTTTTTAGCCAAAATAAAAGATGTGATTTGCCCCTTGTTAGTTAGTTTACCACTTTATAATGATTGCTGTCGTTTGCTATAAAAAGAGCGTTATAGAACACCAGACGCGCAATTTTTTCTGCCTTTCCGCTGTCTATTGTATCAGCTTCATCCTTTGGCGAGTGAAGAACTTTATTAACCCCTGTAAAGAAAAAGATAGCAGGTACTTTTTTATTTAAAAACGGCGCATGATCGCTTGAATTTATGAATACATCCTGATTGTATTCCAGTCTCATCCCTATTTTCTCATTTTCCTTTTCGTTAATAGCTTTAAGCTCAGGACTTTTCTTACTTGCCACAATATAGAGCAAATCGGGCGCATTTCTCGAAATCATATCCATATTAAGCATTGCCACCGTATTTTCAAGAGGGAAAAGAGGATTGTTGCAGTAATAGGTAGAGCCTACAAGCCCTAATTCCTCCCCTCCGAAAGCTATAAATAGAATACTTCTTTTGGGCCTATCATTCATAAGTGTAAAAGCTTTTGCAAGTGCCATAACCCCTGCCGTTCCAGAGGCGTTATCATCCGCTCCGTTGAAAATACTATCCTGCGGAAAATTTTTGCTTTTGTACGGACCTACATGGTCGTAATGCGCTCCTATAATTAAAATCTCTTTTTTAAGAACAGGGTCGCTTCCTTCCAGAAAACCTACAACATTATGGAATATCTTTTTGTTGTTTTCCTTTCCCCAGGGAACATCCTGATAATAACTTCCGTTAACGGGCTTTAATCCGTACGAAATAAATTCCCTCCTTACATAAGCTGCGGCGCTATCCCCCGCAGGTGTAGGCACACGCCTTCCTAAAAGCGCATCCGAAGCCAGATAATTTATATGTTTCTGAAGAACCGCGGCGGTAATTGTATTTACCGGCGATACTGTTTGCGCCTGTAATTCTATTGTTATCAATAGAATAGACAGCATAAAAATCCCTTTTAATAGCCTCATTTTACCCTCCGTTTAATTGCTTAAATTCCAACCTGAATTTAGACTTGTAACCATATGTAAATGTTCCGTTACCCGGGGCAGGCAATAAAAAAGGCTGCCTTTAAGGGGCAGCCTTAAAAAAGAAGTAAAAAACCGGTTAAATTTTATAGCTTTGGAGGGTTTTCATGTAATTAGCCCTCTCAAATGCCGCCGGTTCGGCGCACGATTTCTGGCTCATGCTTCCCTTCATCATCTGAACTGATGAATATTCATTTTCTGTCATCCATTCTTCCATTCCTTTAAGCATAGCTGTAATTCTTCCAACGCCGTTAACAAGAAGTTCGGAACATACCATTGCAGCATCGGCACCCGCCATCATTACTTTAATTATGTCCTGATGCGAATGGATCCCGCTTGTAGCGGCAAGATTTGCCTTTATGTTGCCATAAAGGATGGCAATCCACCTTAAAGGAAGCCTCATTTCCCAGTTTGAGCTCAATACCAGGTTCGGTTCAACTTCCAGTTTTTCAAGGTTAAAATCGGGCTGATAAAAACGGTTGAACAGAACAAGTCCGTCGGCGCCCGCTTCATCAAGCTTCTTTGCCATGTTTGCCATAGATGAGAAATAGGGACTTAATTTAATTGCTACAGGAATTTTCACATTTTGCTTAACCGCTTTCAAAGCGTCAATATACATATTTTCAACATCGGCGCCGGTCATCTCGGCATCGGTAGCAACATAATAAACATTCAATTCAAGCGCGTCTGCACCTGCTTCTTCAATCTTCTTGGCATAATTAACCCATCCCCCTCTGCTTACACCATTTAAACTGCCTATAACAGGTATATTGACAGCTTTTTTAAGTTTTGCGATATGCTCTACATACTGCGACGGAGTTAATTTAAACTGTGAAGGTGACGGGAAATAGCTTAGAGCCTCGGCGAAGCTTTCAGTTCCGTGCGAAAGAAAGTGGTCAAGCTCACCGCTCTCGTGATTAATCTGTTCTTCGAACAATGAATATACAACTACCGCTGCAGCTCCTGCGTCTTCCAATGCCTTTACCGAATCGACTGTCTGCGATAATGGTGAAGCAGACGGTACGATTGGGTTCTTTAATTTTAGTCCCAGATAATTTGTTGATAAATCCATAATCCCTCCTGTAGTTTTAGTTTTAATTATACACCCTTAAAATACAAAAGCCTGTATTAAAATACAGGCTTTTGAAAAGTTGCATTTAAAAAACTAACAACTTATTTCTGTTCAGAGTTCCCGTCTTTCGAATAATCGAAATTAGCCATCTGTTCATATATTTTCCATCTCTTCAATACATCCTCCTGCGCGTGAACAAGAAGTTCGGCAGCGGTTTTCGGATGCGATTTCGTAAGCATCTTATATCTGGTTTCGTTGTAAATATAGTCTTCTAGTTTAATCTTAGGTGGTTTGGAATCCAATTTAAGAGGATTTTTTCCTTCCTTAACGTTATCCGGGTTAAAGCGGAATAATGGCCAGTAGCCCGAATCAACCGCGAGTTTCTGGCTTTCCATGCCCTTGGACATGTTAATACCATGGGCAATACAGTGGCTGTAGGCAATAATAATGGAAGGACCGTCGTATGCCTCTGCTTCGAGGAAGGCTTTAATTGTCTGTACATCGTTCGAGCCCATAGCTACTTTGGCAACATAAACGTTTCCGTAGCTCATAGCCATCATTCCCAAATCCTTCTTAGGAAGCGGTTTTCCTGCGGCAGCGAATTTTGCAACTGCCCCCATACCGGTCGATTTCGACATCTGTCCGCCTGTATTGGAGTATACTTCGGTATCGAGAACGAGTATGTTAACGTTTTTGCCCGAAGCAATTACGTGATCCAATCCGCCGTAACCGATATCGTATGCCCATCCGTCGCCGCCCATAATCCAAACGGATTTTTTAACCAGGTAATCGGCAACATCAAGAAGTCTTTCTGCTTCTACATCCTTAATTTTTGCAAGAATATCTTTTAATTTAACTACTCTTTCTCTCTGTTCGTAAATACCGGCTTCATCTTTCTGGTCGGCATTGATAATGCTTTCAACCAGTTCTTTTCCAATCTTATCCTGTAATTTTACAATAAGTTCTTTGGCATAGGCAGTATGTCTGTCAACTGCAAGGCGCATACCCAAACCGAATTCGGCGTTATCTTCGAATAAGGAGTTAGACCATGCCGGACCGCGTCCTTCAACATTCTTAGACCATGGGGTTGTAGGAAGGTTGCCGCCGTAAATTGAAGAACATCCGGTAGCGTTTGCAACCATCATTCTATCGCCGAAAAGCTGAGTGGCCAATTTAACGTAAGGAGTTTCGCCGCAACCGGAGCAGGCGCCCGAGAACTCGAATAATGGCTGCTGAAGCTGCTGGCTCTTTATTACACCGGTGTTAATTAATCTTCTGTCAAGATCGGGGAGCGCAAAGAAGAAGTCCCAGTTTTCCCTTTCCTGCTGACGGATAGGAATCTGCGGAACCATATTGAGGGCTTTAAGTTTTGTCTCTTTTTTATTTTTAGCGGGACAAACTTCAACGCACAATTCGCATCCGGTACAGTCTTCAACCGCAACCTGAATTGTGTATGCATAACCTTCAGGGAAATCTTTTCCTTTGGCGTCCATGTGCTTGAATGCAGCAGGAGCCGATTTGAGGTTTTCTTTATCGTATGATTTAATTCTTATACAAGCGTGAGGGCATACCATTGTACATTTACCGCACTGGATACACCATTCAGGATCCCAGGCCGGAACTTCGAGGGCGATGTTCCTCTTTTCCCACATTGTTGTAGCTGTAGGGAAAGTACCATCAACAGGCATCTGGCTAACAGGAATATCATCCCCTTTGCCTTCCAAAATTTTACCTAAAACTTCTTTTACATAGGCAGGAGCCTTTTCCGATACGATTGGAGGAAGTTCAATTGTGCTTGTGGCTTTTGCCGGAACATCAATCTTAAAGAGGTTTTCCAAAGTCTGGTCAACCGCTTCATAGTTTTTCTTAACTACTTCTTCCCCTTTAGAACCGTATGTTTTTTTGATGGCTTTCTTAATTTGTGCAATAGCTTCATCTTTAGGAAGAATGCCCGAAATTGCGAAGAAGCAGGTCTGCATTATTGTATTTACTCTGCTGCCCATGCCTGTTTTAGATGCAACCGAATAGCCGTCAATAACATAAAGGTTTAATTTTTTATCAATAATCTGCTGCTGAACTTTGCGCGGAATATTATCCCATACATCATCTTTGCTGTAAGGGCTGTTAATCAAATAAGTACCGCCGTCTGCAATTTTCTCGAGAACGTCAAATTTCTCCATTAAACCGAACTGGTGGCAGCCGATGAACTGGGCTGACTGAATTAAGTAGGTCGATTTAATCGGTTTTTTGCCGAATCTTAAGTGAGAAACTGTGGTTGAACCGGATTTTTTCGAATCGTATACGAAATAACCCTGTGCAAAGTTTTCAGTTTCCTCACCGATAATCTTGATTGAGTTCTTATTAGCGCCTACAGTACCATCGGCACCCAATCCAAAGAAGAGACAGCTTTTTACATCGCCGTTTTCTATTACGAAGTTCGGATCGAAATCGAGGCTTGTATTCGAAACGTCATCCTTTATACCAACAGTAAAGTGGTTTTTAGGTGTATCGAGCTTAAGGTTATCGAATACCGATTTAATCATAGAAGGAGTAAATTCTTTCGAAGAAAGGCCGTAGCGTCCTCCTACAATTGAAGGCATATTTGCGAATGGTTTGCTGCTTCCGGCCATAGCTTCGGAAATTGCAGTAACAACATCGAGGTATAAAGGCTCGCCCAAAGCGCCCGGTTCTTTTGTTCTATCGAGAACGGCAATTTTTTCAACTGTTTTAGGAAGAGCTTCAATAAGGTGTTTCATCGAGAAAGGTCTGAATAACCTTACTTTAACAATACCAATTTTTTCTTCTTTGCTTAAGAGGTAATCAACGGTTTCTTCAGCGGCTTCGGCGCCTGAACCCATAACAACAATAACTCTCTTAGCGTCGGGAGCACCGTAATAATCGAACAGGTTATATTTTCTGCCTGTAATCTTCGCAAATTTATCCATGTATTTCTGAACTATATCGGGGCATGCTTCGTAGAAATTATTAACAGTTTCCCTTCCCTGGAAATAAACGTCAGGATTCTGTGCAGTTCCTCTTAATACCGGTTTTTCGGGGGTAAGTGCTCTTTCCCTGAATTCCTTAATATATTTTTCGTCAATCATAGCTTTAATATCATCTTCGGTAAGCTGTTCAATTTTCATAACTTCGTGCGAAGTTCTGAAACCATCGAAGAAATGGAGGAAAGGAATTCTCGATTCCAGAGTGGCGGCGTGTGCAATAAGAGCCGTATCCATAACTTCCTGAACTGAATTGGAAGCAAGGAGTGCGAAACCGGTCTGGCGTGTAGCCATAACGTCGCTGTGATCGCCGAAAATTGATAATGCCTGAGCGGCAATTGATCTTGCGGTAACATGGAATACTGTAGGTGTTAATTCGCCTGCAATTTTGTACATATTGGGAATCATAAGAAGCAAGCCCTGCGAAGCGGTGAATGTAGTTGTTAAAGCGCCGCTCTGCAGCGAACCGTGTACAGCACCAACCGCGCCCCCTTCACTCTGAAGTTCGGCTACAGAAGGGGTTGTACCCCAAATATTGTTTACATTCTCTGCCGACCAGGCATCGGAATGTTCTCCCATTGGAGAAGAAGGAGTAATAGGATAAATAGCAACAACTTCGCTCAACCGATAGGCCACATACGCCGCAGCTTCATTACCATCGATCGTTACTTTTTTTCTTTCCATTTCTTTCCTCTGATTTATTTTTTTTATTTGTTCTTTTTAAGATTAATTAAACAACAATTAAGCCAGAATAAAGCCCGTTTTTTAATCAATTTTTACGTTTTAGGTCAAATTGTTTTTCAATTTTGAAGAAAAACGGAGAGATTCTCTCTTATATCTAAGAAACTATTTCTCAACCTTAAAATTAGCAAGAATTATGGTTAAAATAAAGATAACCCAGTCTTAATTTTTACAAATTAATTCATTTTTTTCCTTCGAAATTAAAATATTTCTGTCCAAACTAAACCTGAATTACGGTAAATAAATGGGTAGTAAATTAAATCGTTTCATTTAACGCTAACTCTTTATTGAAAAGTAAAATATTACTATTCAAATGAAATGCCGCGGTATGAAACAGAAAAATCTTTTCCCGGGTTCTTATACCGGTTAAATTGCCGAACTGAATAATTTTTTTATATTTTTGAATCTTTTAATGACCAACGACATCTTATTTTCGATGAAAATAATAAATAATCAAAAAGGGAATTAGAGAAATGTCAGGTAAAATAGCAAACATTACGGCGGCGGAATTCGAGAATGAAGTTTTAAAAGGAAAGAATGTGGTAGTCGATTTTTATTCTACCGAATGCCCCCCCTGCGAAGCGCTTGCCAGCAAATATGAAGGATTGAGTGAAATATACGGGGACGATATAAAATTCATTAAAATTTTCCGTCAGGAAAACAAGGAACTTGCAGTTTCACTCGGCGTTTCATCCTCCCCCACCCTGTTGTTTTATAAAGACGGGCAGATGGTAGGAGAAAGATTATCAGGCGGAATTAAAAGAGCCGATATAGTAAAGAATTTTGAGCTAATTCTTGACTCTGAAAGAGCCGAAGAATTAAAGAAATCGGCAAAGAGTTCTGAAACAGAATGCGACGTTTTAATTTTAGGCGCCGGCCCGGCAGGTTTAACCGCGGGCATCTATTCGGCACAGGCAAAATTAAATACAATTATAGTTGATAAGGATTTACCGGGCGGACAGGTTAAAGTTACACATATGGTTTCCAATTTCCCCGGTTTTGAAGAACCGATTTCGGGTTATATGCTTATGCACCATATGTCGGAACAGGCTAAAGGAGCAGGAGTCAATTTCCGTTCCGCAGTTGACGTTACAAAAATAGATTTGGTAAACAAGATAGTTGAAGTGGACGGTGTAGAATCGATTAAGGCTAAAAAAATTATAATTGCCACAGGCTCATCCCCACGCAACCTTGGCGTTAAAGGAGAAGTTGAAAATAAAGGAAGAGGAATCTCCTACTGCGCAACATGCGACGCTAAATTTTACGAAGGGAAACATGTTATAGTAATTGGCGGCGGCAACTCTGCAATTGAAGAAGCCCTTTTTATTACTAAATTTGCCAGCAAAGTTACTATAGTACATCAGTTCGATAAACTTCAGGCAAATAAAATTGCACAGGAAAAAGCATTCGCCAATCCTAAGATTGAATTTGTATTTGAGCACGAACCGAGGGAATTCCGCAGGAACGGGAACAGCGTTAACGAAGTTGTTGTTGAAGACTTGAAAACAAAGACTTTAAAGACCTTAAGCTGCGACGGCGTGTTTATTTTCGCCGGAATGAAACCGAATCTGGATGAATTTATAGGCGACCTTAAACTGGATAACTGGGGCTATGTAAGCGTTGACCCGGCTATGAAAACAAATTTGGACGATATTTTTGCCGTTGGCGACGTTGCCGGCAAAAGATACAGACAGATTACTACCGCAGTAGCCGACGGCACAATTGCCGCAATTACTGTCTCTAAAGAATTAGAAGATTAATTACGATAATACAGCTAAAACAGAAACGGGAAGAAATGGAAACTATTGAAATTAACAAACGTTACAGCGCATTAGCCGAAAGCACATGCTGCCTTTCATGCGGGGGCGCAATTAATTACGCCGAACCGAAAGAAGGTGAAGTATGCGTCGATTTGGGATGCGGAAGAGGAAACGACGTATTAAGGATGGCCGAATCGGTTGGTGAAGCAGGTTTTGTTTACGGTGTCGATATATCCGACGGGATGCTAGAAAAAGCTAGGGCTAATGCAGATAAATTCGGCGTTGCTAATGTGAAGTTCGTAAAATCGGAACTGGAAGATATTAAAATTGACGACCAGCAGGCAGACCTGATTATTTCCAACTGCACAATTAACCATGCATCGGATAAACTGAAGGTTTGGAAGGAAATTTACAGAATACTGAAAAAAGGGGGGCGTTTTTCTGTAAGCGATATTTACTCTATTGAAGATGTACCCGAAGAATACAGAACCGACCCCGTGGCTGTTGCAGAATGCTGGGCCGGCGCAATTAGAAAGGATATCTATCTTGACATTCTTGAAAAAGCAGGTTTTGTTGATATTGAAATAATTGAAGAAAGCGCTCCATACGATAAAGGCAAAATTCAAGTTTCAAGCTTTACCATTGCAGGCAGAAGAAAAAACTGCAATTGTTCTTAATTAACTTTTTCCCCAATTCAGGAGAACACTGATGAAATCACTCATCACAAAAAAACAGAGCAATGTTAAAATTGCTCAGTGTTGTGCTAAGGTCTCGGTTATTGCCACAGGCTGCCACGACTAATATTTAGTACGCTGAAATCCGGCCTTAGCGCCGGATTTCTTTTATATTTCTTTAACCACAACCCGGAAAGGCAAAAATGTATTTTTCAAAACATAATATTTTTTCTAAAATCAGAAATTCGGATGATTATTATCTTGTAAATATTTTAACTGGCAATGCCGATATAATAAGCAATGAAAAGGCTGAGGAGATTAAAGCGGGAATATATTCGGACCGTGACGAATTTATTGAAAAAGGCTACCTTATAGATGAGAAGGAAGAGAAGAAATTATATAAGAATAAATATCTTGAATTTATTGAGAACCGCGATAAGGATGAAATCCAGATTTTTCTTGTGCCCTGGTACGCATGCAATTTCGGATGCTCATACTGCTATCAATCCGGGTACGAACAGAAACACCAGTCCCTTTCAAAAGAAAAGACAGACGCGTTTTTTACCTATATAACCAATGAATTTGCCGGCCGCAGAAAATATATAACCGTTTTCGGAGGCGAGCCTCTCCTCCCTTCCGATGTAACAAAACAATCGATAGAATATATACTTCAGCAGGCATCTTCCAGAGATTTGGATACGGCTTTTGTAACAAACGGATATGCGCTTAAGGAATATGTACCCATTCTTAAAAAATACAGGATAAGGGAAGTTCAAGTAACTCTTGACGGCCCCGAAGAAGTGCACAACGTGCGCCGCCCCCTTAAAAACGGAGAAGGGACATTTAAACAGATTGTAGAAGGCATAGATGCCGCCCTTGAAGAAAAGATAAATATTAACCTTCGGGTGGTTGTAGATAAAGAAAATATAAACTCGCTTGTAGAGCTTTCTAAATTTGCCGTTGAAAAAGGGTGGACGAATAATCCATTTTTTAAGACGCAATTAGGGCGCAATTACGAACTCCATTACTGCCAGGCTTCGCAGAGCAGATTGTTTACTCGCCTGGAATTTTACGAAGCTATTTATTCCCTTATAAAGGATAACCCCGTAGTAACCGAATTCCACAAACCTGCGTTTTCTGTTTCAAGGTTCCTGTTCGATAACGGAGAACTTCCCTTTCCATTATTTGATGACTGCACCGGATGCAAGACCGAATGGGCATTCGACGGTACAGGGCAGATTTATTCATGCACGGCAACCGTAGGCAAACCGGGGGAAGAATTAGGCTCTTATTACCCTGCAGTTACCCGTTCTGCCGATATTATAAGCCAGTGGGAAGAAAGGGATGTAACAACAATTCCCGAATGCAGGGAATGCAGCCTTCAGCTTGCATGCGGCGGAGGATGCGCATCAATTGCAAAGAATAATAAGGGAAAACTTTTAGCACCCGACTGCCGTCCGGTTAAAGAACAGCTTGAGATGGGGCTGGCTCATTATTTCTATAAGAGTTTATAATGGAAGGTATTAGATTTACTTTACCCTGTCATTAAGTTCGGCCATTAACTTCACAAGTTCATCGCTCGTAAATCCCTTATCCGAAGCGGCCTCAGCAATAGATCTTGTATCGTCCGGAGAGCAGTGCAGGCCGCATATCCCCTTTTTAATTAAAAAAGGCAATAACACCGGATAGAGCGTTATAATTTCAATAAGAAGTATGTCTTCGGTTATCAAACTCATTTTTCAGGTTAATTTTGTACTTAACGGTTAGATGAAAAGAAGTGCAAAAAGATTCATTTTAAGAGTGCTTATTTCTCAAATTTGCCGTCAACCGGAATTATAACATAAAAAGCAGTACCTTTATTCAGAATACTGTCATAATAAATCTCGCCGTTATGAAGCTCGACCGAGCGTTTAACAATAGATAATCCCAGCCCGGTGCCCTGAACATCCTTGCTGTTGCTTGCCCTGTAAAATGGTTCGAATAAATGGTTCCTCTCGTCGGCAGGAATTCCAATACCCTCATCCCTTATAACAAATTCAAGTTTTTTGTTTTTTTCGATTACCGAGAAGGAAACCTTACCCCCCGCAGGGGAATATTTATAAGCGTTTGTTAACAAATTCACCAGAATGAACCTTAAAAGGTCTTTATCCAAATAAAATTCATTCTTTGCGGAATTGTATGAAAACTCCATAGAATGGGATTGCTTTGAATAGCTTTCCAAATCCTTCAATAATTCATTGCAGAAACGGCGTAAATTAATTTTAACCGGTTTGAACTGAATTGAGCCGTTTTCGGTTCTTCCAATAGTTAAAATATTTTCGAGAAGTTTTGTTAAATAAAACACTGAATTTTTAATCCTACCCGAATGCTCGTCTATCTTATCTTTCTGCCAGTTCTCGCCGTATCGTTCAATAAGCTCAACCGAGGAGAGGATTGCCGTTAACAGGGTTCGGAATTCGTGCGAGGTGGTGGTTATAAACCTCGATTTCATTTCGGACAATTCCTTTTCCTTGCTTAGGGATTCTTCGAGCATCATTTCGTAGCTTTTCTGTTTGTTCAGCTGTTCTATAAGACGGAAATTGATATTCTCTACTTCTTTAGTTCTTTCTACAACCAGTTCTTCAAGATGCCCTTTATGCCTTTCAAGTTCAATTTCAATTAATTTGCGGTCGGTTATATCCCTGTTGCTGGCCCTACGTCCTAAATATTTCCCTTCGGAATCGAATACAGGCTGGCATACATGGTTAATCCATCTGATTTTGCCTGAACTATTAAAAATTCTAAAATCGATATTCGTAGGGGCTTCATCCTTAAGAGTTTCATTCAGGTGTTCAGCATAATTGGCGCTGTCTTCGGGGTGCATAATTTTAGAAAGGAAATTTGTATCAGCCGCAAAGCGTGGCGCAGGGTATCCGGTTATTCTTTCGCACGAGGGGGAGATGTAAACATATTTCCGGTCGGGGCCTATCCAGTATTCCCAATCGTAATTGAAATCGGCCATAGTCCTGAATCTTTCTTCGCTATTAACCAGCAATTGCTCGGCTTTCTTCCTTTCGGTAATATCCTTTGCAACCCCAATAAGGGCAATAACGTTCCTGCTTTCATCATATATTTCTGAAGTTGAAAGCTCAATGGGAAACTCTTCCCCGTTTTTTCTTTTATTAATCAGTTCGCCATGCCATCCGCCGTTAAGCGTTGCCTTTATAATTATTTCCGCAATATCATTATTATTTTTTCCCGAGCTTACAATGGACATATTACTGCCTATAAGCTCTTCATTTTTGTACCCGTAAGTAGCACAGAAACTTTCGTTTGCAAAAATAATATTGTTCTCCAAATCGGTAACGCTTACGCATTCGCCAACGCTCCTTATTGAATGGGCCAGCATTTGAACCTGTTCCTGACTTCTTTTTTGTTCCGTAATATCGCGCACAAAAGAAAAAAACATTTTGCTTTCGGGGTTCCATGTAACGCTCATTTCGACATCTATAACAGAGCCATCCTTCTTGCGATGTTTCGATTCGAACCTGTCCTGCCCTTTTTGGAAAACTACTTTGATATGCTCAAAAACTTCCCCCGGCATTTCAGATGCCTCTAGCTCATAAATATACTTGCCTACCAATTCATCCTTCGAAAAGCCCGAAATAAAAGAAGCCGCGTCGTTTACGTCAACTATTATTCCCTTTTCGTTTACCGACCAGTATCCGTCCATAGCTGTTACAAGAATGTTTCTTGTCTGCTCCTCCCTTCTGCGCAGGGCAAGCTGAGCCTTATTGAACTCCGTTATATTGTGTCCGGTTCCGCTTACCCCCAGTAATTTACCATTTTCATCAACATTGTTTTTTGCATTTATAATTACGTCTATGTTCTCCCCTCTTCTGCTTACAAAGTGCATTTCATAATTTCTTATCTCCTTTCCCGAAAGGAGCAAAATAAATTCCTGCAAATCTTTTTCGGCATTATGCGGCAGCTGGAAATAAGTAAAGGGCCTGCCGAGCATTTCCTCAATTTTATACCCTGCAATTTCTTCCCATGCGCGGTTTAAGAAAACAAATCTTCCCTCGCAGTCGCATTTCCAAATAAGATCCTGCGACGATTCTACAAGAGCCTGGTATTGTTTTTCTGTCTCTTTTGATTTTTCTAGAGCCAGATATTTTTCGAATATATCCCACGATAGGTCACCAAGCTGGCTGACCAATTTTGCTTCTACATTTACATAATTACCCTCTTTTTCAAATAATTCTATAACGGCTGCAACCTGTTTATTCCTTATTACAGGCACAAAAAGAACGCCATTAACCGTTTCAGGATTGCCGCGGAAATTTTTTATATGGTTTAGAGTAGAATAATTATTTATCATAACCGGTTTTTTATCGTTAAAACAGCCTTGCCATAAGGTTTCACCCTCAACAGGAAAATTATCCCTTTCTTCCTGCAGAATATTAAACTTATCAATAGCCCCTTTCGACCAGATCTGACGGGTTATCATTTTATGGTCCGGGCTAACAAAATAATAAATTCCCCCTTTACTACGGGTGAGGGCTGCAATTTCATCCAGGGCGGCGGTTATAATCAATTCGCCGCTATTTGACGAAGCCATTTCGGCAATTTTCAAACGTATTTTTGTTATTCTATCGTTCATCCTTATTTCTTCTACAATTACATTCAGTATTAAAGATGAAGCGATAACAACAGAAAGGAACAATTGAGCTGAAATTAATTGCATTCTTAAGCTTAGCGATGGAAGAGTAAACGCCCCGGTTTTATTTGATATACCCGCAATTACTATTGATGCCAGTACTACTATTGAAACGCTGTTAACCTGGTTTGAGAAACGGAGAGCTACCCATAATATTACCGGAAGCAGAAGTATGGGCCTAATAATCTGGTTTTCGGCAGGTTCCAATACAAATACATAATAAGATAAAGCAATAAGCAGAAGCATTAAAAAAACCTGTTCTGCAAACTTGAAGTTAAATTTAATTTTAATACCCCGCGGGCCGTTGAAAATAAATACCAGCAAAGGGGCAAAAAGCATAATGCCCAGAGTATCGGGAATCCACCATGTAAGCCAAACATCCCAGTAGCCGGCCCCGAATGCAGTTGACGGGACTAAAGCCCCCGCCGCGCCCGCTAGCATTGTGCCCAATAATGTTGATGCCATAAGGGATACTACTTCGGAAAAACTGCGGAGTGATATGTAACCGGGCACAAATGAAGTGAATATAAGGGCGCATAAAAGGGGTTCGAGGGTGTTTCCGAGGGCATATCCGGCGCTGACGGCTATGCCGTTATTGCCCATTAAGTTTGCGGTAAGGTTTGCAATGAATATTGCCGGTATAAAACCCCACCATTTTCTTTTTTCGTTTATTAA
>DAHYUM010000035.1 GCA_027398005.1 bacterium | reverse complement strand
ATCCGTATAATGCGGCAACATCGTCAACAGCTCTTGTAGTTGAAAGATTAACCGCGCAGTTCCCTTTCTCTTTCGAAAGAATGAATTTAACAGCTTGTGTAATTGTATTTTCCTCGCTGAATGCCTCTCCTTCATCGGTAATAAGTACAAGCCTGTCAACATCGGGGTCAACAACAATGCCTATATCAGCTTTGTTTTCTTTAACCGCTTTCATAGTTTCGGTCAAGTTTTCGGGCAAAGGCTCGGGCGCGCGGGGAAAAATGCCTGTCTTTTCGCAGTTCATTTCAATTACCTCGCATCCCAGTTCCTTAAGCAGGGCGGGCATTACATAGGCGCCGGCGCCGTTAACGCAATCCAGAAGCACTTTGAATTTTCTCTTTTTAAGCTTTTCAACATCAAGGTATTTGAAGGAAAGGGCTTTTTTAATATGGTTTTCCACCCCCTCCTTATACTCGGTGTATTTGCCAATGGCATTCCAGGGCATATATTCATTCCCGCATTCATCCAAAAGGGAAAGCATTTTCCGGTTCTCTTCGGGGGTCATAAATTCCCCCTCTTTATTCATAAGTTTCAGCGCGTTCCATTCGTTAGGGTTGTGGCTTGCCGATATTGCAATACCACCTGCTGCGTTTAATTCCTTTATATTAAGAAGTACTGTAGGTGTGGGGCATATTCCAATATCAATTACATCGTTCCCTTTTGCCAGCAGGGTGCCGGTAATAATGTTCATTACCATGCTTCCGGTTATTCTCGCGTCGCGCCCTACAACAATTTTGCCTTTGCCGCAAAACTCGGCATATGCCGAAGTGTATTTAACAATTGTCTGCGGATCCAGTCCATCTCCTACTATACCTCTTATACCCGAAATGCTTACCATTAATGTAGGCATTTAACCTCCTCGATAATTTTACCAGACTAAATTTAATATTGATTAAGATAAAATGTTATACGGGGCGAATTTTTATTTATTTTTGCCTATAGATTAAATAAATGTGTAATAATGGAAATAAGAGCGTTAAATTTAATAAAAGAGGTAAACCGGAAGCTTGTTGAAAGGTACGGCGTGCCCGAAAGGCAAGATGAACTGCCCGACCCGGTGGATATGCTTATAGCCACAATACTTTCGCAGAATACAAACGATAATAATTCTTACAAAGCCTATAAAAACCTTACATCCAAATTCCCGCGTTACGAAGAGATAGTTAAAGTAAAGAAAAGCGTTCTTGAAAAAACAATTTCTACTGCCGGGCTTACGCGCCAGAAAGCCACAGCAATTATGAACTTTGTTAAGACTATATACGAAGAAGAAGGGGAAATTACTTTAAAGCAAATTACCCTTATGAAAGAAGGGGACGCAATAGAGTATCTTACTAAATTTAAGGGAGTAGGGGTAAAGACCGCAAGCTGTGTGCTTTTATTTTCGCTTGGCAGGAACGTCTGCCCCGTTGATACACACGTTCACCGTATTGTTAACAGGCTCGGTATTGTTAAAGCTTCCACGCCGGATAAAACATTCTATCTTTTAAATGAAGGATTCCCGCCCCGAATTGCGCATCAGTTCCACACCAATTTAATAAAGCTCGGCAGGGAGTTGTGCAAACCGCAGAAACCCGCCTGCCTGCAATGCCCGCTTGATAAATTATGCGTATATAAAGAAAAGAATTATGAGGTAAAAGCCAAAACAAACCGGCGGGAATTTATGCTGCTTGATAATGTGCATAATAAAGGGGGCAGGGGAAAATAATTATATGTGGGTTATTTTCGCAATATTAAATCCAATTTCAGAAAGCGTTAGAAGCCTTTTTATTAAAAAAGCTTCACAGCAGACGGAACCTATAATATTAACCTGGGCTAACAATCTTATTCCCGTGCTGCTTTTCCCGGTTGTAATGTGGCTAACCGGAACGGAAATAAAATCGAATATCCATTTCTGGTACGGGTTTCTATGCGCCGGGGTTATCCAGATTACCGCTTCGGTGCTTTATATGCAGGCAATTGCTAACGGCGATATATCAACGGTTGTTCCAATGTTAAGCTTTTCCCCTCTATTCCTCCTTATTTTCGGGCCTATTATTATTGGCGAGTTCCCCAATGGAATGGGGCTGGCGGGTATTGTTTTGATTGTAGCAGGGTCGTACCTGCTTAACCTCGACCTGAAAAGAATGAACCTTCTTGAACCTTTCAAGTCCATGATAAAGAATAAGGGAACGAGGCTGATGTTTATTGTTTCAATTTTGTGGGCTTTATCGGGAACATTCGATAAAATATCGATAACCAATTCTTCGGTTATTCAGCATATTACGTTTACAAACCTCCTTATTTTTATTGTAATTACAACATACCTCCTTTATAAAAAGAAACTGAAATGGGAGATTATAAAGGGGGCAAAAGGCAATCTTGCCTTAATAAGCGGATTTACAACAGCCTCTTATTTCTTCCATTACAGCGCGCTGGCCCTTACACTTGTTGCCTATGTAGTTGCGCTTAAAAGAATGAGCGGAATGTTCGCAGTTATACTTGGTGCTGTATTTTTAAAGGAAGCGAACATTAAACAGAGAATACTAGGCAGTTTTATCATGTTTATCGGTGTGCTTCTTAT
This sequence comes from bacterium, assembly GCA_027398005.1. Classification (GTDB taxonomy): domain Bacteria; phylum Bacteroidota; class Ignavibacteria; order Ignavibacteriales; family Melioribacteraceae; genus JAEXUB01. Next base: position 17,197 of record DAHYUM010000035.1, on the reverse strand, counting down.
CGTTTTTTCTTAAATTTAACGGCATTTTTAAAAATTACAATTACAATTATTTGAATTTAAGGGACCGGTATGCACATCCATCATAAGATTAAACCTGAAAACCATAATTTGAAGGGAATATTAATTGAAATAGGTACTATTATATTTGCCGTACTTTTGGCTCTTTCCGCCGAAGGTTTGTGGGAGCATCACTCTACAATGAGTGCCGTTGAAACATCAACCGAAAGGCTTAACAGGGAAATTACAAACAATTTGTATGAACTAGTGCGGACACAGAAAAATTCTAAAATGAAATATGAAAAACTTTTAGCGCTGGGGGATAAGATTGATAATAAGAAGCCGTTTTCTGAAGTGGTTTCTGTTTTCGACGGCTATAATTCGGCTACTTTAACCGAAGCCACCTGGAAACGGGTACTGAATGACAGGATTGCGACATATTTCCCCGTAGATTATATGGAAGGCACTTACGAAGTTTACCAGTATTATGAGAATTTTAAATCGATAAACGATGCCCTGTTTAATTTTTTGCTTAGCGATTTATTCTTTAATAAAGATAAACAAAAAGAGGCTTACGAAGCTTCGGTAATTTATTATAAAGAAGTATTGCGCTATTGCAGGTATGGAATTGAAAGCTACGAAAAATTCCTTGCACAATTCGATAAAGAAAACTTTAATGCAGTAAAGGCCAAATGCGACAGCATTAAATCGGCCCAAAACTGATTTTCCCAGATTATAGCAATAATTAAATTAAAATGTAAAATTGAAGAGGCTTTTTTAATACGCCTCTTCTTTTTTATATTTACACCGTAAAACAAACCCGGAAGAAGATAATATGAGCAAACATTACGAAATAGCAATTTTAGGGGGAGGCCCCGGAGGATATGTTGCGGCTATAAGGGCCGGACAGCTTGGCTTTAAAACTGTTGTTATTGATAAGGATAACCTTGGCGGAATATGCCTTAACTGGGGATGTATTCCCACTAAATCCTTAATTAAAAATGCCGAAATGTACGATGCGGTGAAAAATCATTCCAAGGATTTCGGCATTACAGTTGAAAATGTAAGCATCGATTTCCAAAAAGTTATTAAGAGAAGCCGCGATATTTCCGACAGGATAACTAAAAACGTTGAACTTCTAATAAAGAAAAATAAGGTGGACAGGATAAGGGGATTCGGCAAATTAGCTTCGAAAGGAGAGATTGATATATACGACGATGCCGGAGCCCGGATTGATTCGGTTACCGCCGATAAAATTATAATTGCAACCGGAGCCCATCCTAAAATATTCCCCTCAATTCCGGTTGACCGTAAAAATATTATTACCAGCACCGAAGCTATGAACCTTGATAAACAGCCAAAGGAACTTATTGTAATTGGCGCCGGAGCAATAGGGGTCGAGTTCGCATTCTTCTATAATGTGCTTGGCACTAAGGTTACAATTATTGAAATGATGGACCACATTCTGCCCATTGAGGATAAGGAAGTTTCAGAAACTCTCGAAAGATCATTTAAAAAGAGGGGTATTGAACTTTATACTTCTACAAAAGTGTTGAATGCAGAAGTAAAGGATGACGGCGTGACTGTTAAAATTGAGAAAAAGGGTGAGGTTATTGAGCTTAAAGCCGAAAAAGTATTAAGCGCAATAGGCGTTACCGGAAATATTGAAGGTTACGGACTTGAACAGTTAGGCGTTGAATTGGAAAGAAACCATATAAAAGTGAATAAGGCGGATTACACTACTAACATAGAAGGCATTTACGATATTGGAGACGTTATTGGCGCCCCCTGGCTTGCGCATGTTGCATCGGCCGAAGCTATTCACTGCGTTGAAACTATTAAAGGGCTTAATCCTCCGGCAATTGATTATTCCTCAATACCGGGATGCACCTACTGCCAGCCTCAGGTTGCCAGCATCGGATTGACCGAAGCAAAGGCAAGGGAAACCGAACGCGAAATTAAAGTAGGCAAGTTCCCATTTATGGCAAGCGGAAAAGCTTTTGCCGCGGGGGACAGGGAAGGATTTGTTAAAATTATATTCGATGCGGAATACGGTGAGATTTTAGGCGCTCATATAATTGGTCCCGAAGCTACCGAGCTTATTGCCGAAATAGGAATTGCAAAATCGCTCGAAGCGGATTTCCATTCAATTGTAAAAACTATTCACGCGCATCCTACATTATCGGAATCTATAATGGAGGCGGCGGCTAATGCTTACGGAGAATCAATCCATATCTAGGAAACTTAAATATTGCGATCTCGGGTTTATCGATTATGAAGAAGCCTGGCGGCTTCAAAAAATTATATTCGATAAAAGGATTAAAGGTGAAATTGAGGATGTTCTGCTTCTGCTGGAACATCCCAACACCTATACACTGGGCAAGGTTGCAAAAAGGGAGCACCTTATTGGCAACGAGGAATATTTAAAGGAAAATAATTTTTCTGTTTACGATATTGACCGGGGAGGGGATATAACCTATCACGGCCCCGGGCAGATTGTAGGCTACCCAATAATCAATCTGGATGAATGGAAAAGGGATACTCATCTTTACCTACGCTCATTGGAAGAGACAATTATGCAAGTTTGCGCCGGTTACGGGCTGAAGACTGAAAGGAATGAAAAGTATACCGGAGTATGGATTGAAGAGAGGAAAATTGCCGCAATAGGCATTAAAGTAAGCAGATGGGTTACAATGCACGGTTTCGCTTTTAATATTAATACCGATTTGAGCTTTTTTAACGGAATTATACCATGCGGTATAAAGGACAAGGATGTCACCTCTTTGCAGAGGGAATTTAGCAGAAAATTCGAAATTCCCGAAGTAAAAGAGAATATTTTGAAACAATTTGCCGGAATTTTTCGTTATGATAATATTACAAGAATAGAAAAGACCCGGTTATTGGAACTTATTGATTAGAATTTCTTCTTAAAACTTTCTATCTTCTCCTTAAAGTCATCTATTTCTTGTATTTATACCGGTTAAGCCGGATAATTAAATAAATCTGAAATCGTAACGGGAAAGAGATGGAAAAAACAGCCAGAGAAGAGACCCCTCTTATAACAGGCAAAACCGATTCCTTCGGCGGGCTTACAAAAAAAGAATTAATGAACGCTCTCAGGTTAATGTTTACCTCGAGGCAGATTGACCACAAAGTGATGAACCTTCTCAAACAGGGGAAATCATTTTTCCATATTGCAGGGGCCGGACACGAAGCCGCACAGGTCGCTTTCGGGCTTGCGATGGATAAAAGAGTCGATTGGGGATTCCCTTACTACAGAGATATGGCATTTATGCTCTCCCTTGGTGTAAAGCCGGAGGAAATATTCCTTCATATGCTAGGCAAAGCCGATGACCCTATGACCGGAGGAAGGCAGATGCCCTGCCATTGGGGTTCTAAGGAATTTAACATACCCACGCAATCGAGCCCTACAGGTACACAATTTTTACAGGCCGTTGGGGTTGCCCTTGCCGAAAGGAAGAAAGGGAATAATGCGGTGGTATATGTAAGCAGCGGCGAAGGTACTACCAGCCAGGGGGAATTTCACGAAGCTGTTAACTGGGCAAGCCGAGAGAAACTTCCCGTTGTGTTCCTGGTCCAAAATAATAAATGGGCTATTTCGGTGCCTGTAACACAGCAGTCGGGGGGAAGACATTCATCAATTGTAGAAATGATGCGCGGATACGAAAACCTTCTCCGCCTCGATTGCGACGGAACAGACTTTCTTAATATGAACGCAATTGCCCAAAGCGCTTTTAAATATGCGCGGCAGGGTAAGGGGCCTGCCTTAATTGAAGCTCATGTTGTAAGATTATTCTCCCATTCATCATCGGATGACCAGAAGAAATACCGTCCTGTTGAATCGATTGAGGCAGACCTTAAAAAAGACCCTATCGAAAACTTTTCGCGCCTTTTAATTAAAAAGGGAGTGCTTACCGAATTATCATACGAAGAATTTAAAAAAGAAATTATTAGCCATGTAAACGAATCAGCCGACTGGGCCCTGGCTCAGGAGGATCCGAAACCCGAAACCGCGCTCCATTTTGTGCTTGATAACAGCGGCAGGAGGGAAAACCTTGAATATGAAAAAGGAAGAATCGACGGCAAGCCGGTTGTTCTGGTGGACGCTATTAACCACGCCCTTAAAGAGGAAATGGACCGCAATAATAAAATTTATTTATTCGGCGAAGATGTGCAGGATAATAAAGGGGGCGTTTTTACTGCGACCAAAGGGCTTTCAACCCAGTTCGGCAACGACAGGGTCTTCAATTCGCCCCTTGCCGAAGCGAGCATTATGGGGGTGGGAATTGGAATGGCCCTTGCCGGTTTAAAACCTTGTGTGGAAATTCAGTTCGGCGATTATATATGGCCCGCATTTATGCAGATTAGGGATGAACTTACGATGTACCGCTACCGTTCCAATAACCTTTTCGAGGCCCCTTTTGTTATTAGGGTTGCAGTGGGGGGCTACATTCACGGCGGCTTGTACCACAGCCAGAATATTGAAGGATTTTTTGCCCATATGCCGGGGCTATTGATTGCTTATCCGTCTAATGCCGCCGATGCAAAGGCGCTTCTTAAAACAGCCCTAAGGCTTAACGACCCGGTCCTTTTCCTTGAACATAAAGGTTTATACAGGCAGAGTTATTCAACCGTGCCCGAACCGGACGCAGATTATCTGCTTCCGTTCGGCAAGGCAAGGGTTGTAACTGAAGGGAAAGACCTTACTGTAATTTCGTACGGTGCAATGGTGCACGAATCGAACTTCGCAATTCAGAAACTTGCCGCAGAAGGTTTCTCGGTAGAACTGATTGACATACGCACAATAAATCCGCTTGATGAAAGCACAATTATTGCCTCTATAAAAAAGACGGGCAAGGCAATTATAATTCATGAAGATTCGCTTACTTCCGGCTTTGGGGCAGAAATTGCCGCGCGTATAAGCGAAAAAGCATTTGAATACCTTGACGGCCCGGTGCGCAGAGTTGGCGCGGCCGATACCCCTATACCGTACCATCCGAATCTTGAAAATTATATTCTGCCCAACAGAAATAAAATATACGATTCCATTAAAGAACTGCTTGAATATTGAGGGGGTAAGAGAAAATGAAAATTAATATAGTAATGCCTCAGATGGGGGAAAGTATCACCGAAGGAACCATTATAAAATGGCATAAGAAAAAAGGGGACAAGGTAAAAAAGGATGAGATAATTTATGAAATTAGCACCGATAAGGTGGATACCGAAATACCAAGTCCGCAGGATGGAATACTGGCAGAAATTAAAGTATTTGAGCAGGAGACAGTGCCGGTAAACAGCGTTGTTGCAGTGCTCGAAACAGATGCATCGGCAGCTGAAGCCGAACCGGTCCAGGCTCCGCAGGCATCAACCACGCAGGTGGGGGGAGGCATTATTGAAGTGCCTATGCCTAAAATGGGGGAATCGGTTATGGAAGGGACCATTATTAAATGGCATAAAAAACCGGGGGATGCGGTTAAAGCCGATGAAATAATTTTTGAAATAAGCACCGATAAGGTTGATACCGAAGTGCCTTCGCCTGCCGGAGGAATACTGGAGGAAATTTTATGCGCCGAACAGCAGACTGTTCCGGTTGGATTTGTTGTCGCAAAAATTAGGTCGGCAACAGGACTGCGTAAGGTGGAACCGGTAATTGCCCCGCCTGTTCAGCAGAGTGCCACAGCTGCAAAAGAAGAGCCGAAAACTGAAATTATAACTCCGGTTAAGAGCGTAAAAATTCAGAGCGGCAGATTTTATTCGCCGCTGGTGATGAACATTGCAGGAAAAGAGAAGATACCTTTTGAAGAACTGGAAACCATTGCAGGAACCGGGCTTAACGGCAGACTTACAAAAAAAGATATTCTGGAATATCTCGATAAGAAAAAAGCAGGCCATGTTCCTCAGAAGGCCTTTGCTGAAACAGTAAGCGCCGGGTTTACAAAGCCGATTACGGGCAATGGAACAGAGATTATCCCGATGGATAACACGCGCCGGATGATTATGCAGCACATGGTTAAAAGCAGGGATACGTCGGTGCACGTTACTGCCATTCTTGAAGTGGATATGACTAAAATCCATAATTTCATCGAAAAGAACAGGGAAAGTTTTCTTAAAGAACGGGATGTAAAGCTGACTTATATGCCATTCATTTCTTATGCGGTAATAAAAGCATTAAGGGAATTTCCCCTTATGAACGCCTCGGTTGACGGGAGTAATATTCTGCAGAAGAAATATATCAATCTTGGTATTGCCGTAGCTGTTGAGCCGAACGGCCTTATTGTGCCGAACATTAAGAATGCCGATGAAAAGAATATAACCGGGCTTGCCAAGGCAATTGCCGAAATAGGATTTAAAGCGCGCAACAAGAAACTTCTCCCCGAAGATGTATCGGACGGCACATTCTCAATAACAAATTACGGAGTATTCGGCTCCCTTTTCGGCACGCCTATTATTAACCAGCCGGAAGTGGGAATACTAGGTGTAGGAGCAGTTACCAAAAAACCTGTAGTGGTTGAAATTGAGGGGAATGATGTAATTGCAATTAAGCCGATGATGTATTTATCGCTCAGCCACGACCACCGTCTTGTGGACGGCATGCTCGGGGGAAGATTCCTGAAATCGGTTAAGGATTCTCTAGAAAATTTTGATGTAAGCATAGTTTAAGTTTTTCCCATGCATATTTAATAAGGGGCGCTTCCCGGCGCCCCTTATTTTTATTATTCATAATTCCTGTTGCCCCGGTAAGCCTAATTTTATTCCCCTGTTTTAATTCCCAGCCTAAAATTTATTATATTTGAGCGGCAAAAACTGTATTAGAGGATAACTTGAACAGAGAAAAAATAATTGTAACTTCGGCGCTTCCCTACGCAAACGGAAGAATACATTTAGGGCATTTAAGCGGGGCATATCTTCCTGCCGATATTTATGTGAGGTATAAAAGGCTTAAAGGGGATGATATTATATATATATGCGGTTCCGATGAACACGGCGTTCCGATTACAATTACTGCCGATAAGGAAAAAATTACCCCTCAGCAGGTTATCGACCGTTTCCATACGATAAATAAGGATGCTTTTGAAAGGTTCGGAATGTCGTTCGATATCTATTCAAGAACCAGTCTGCCCGTGCACCACGATACTGCCCAGGAGTTTTTCAAGGCATTCCACAAACAGGGGCTTTTTGTTGAAAAAACATCGCTCCAGTTTTACGACGAAAAAGATAAAAGATTTCTACCCGACAGATATGTTGAAGGCACCTGTCCGAAATGCGGCAACATAGAAGCAAGAAGCGATGAATGCGAAAAATGCGGCTCTTTATATGACCCATCCGAATTGCTGAATCCGAAGAGCAAAATAACAGGCGAAACACCGGTGCTTAAGGAGACCTCGCACTGGTTTTTCCCGCTCGGCAAATATCAGGAGCGACTTGAAAAATATATTGACGAAATGAACAAGAAGTACAATTGGAAAGAGAATGTGCTTCAGTATTGCCGCGGCTGGTTTAAGGATGGATTGAAAGACCGCGCCGTAACGCGCGACGTTGACTGGGGGGTTAAAGTGCCTCTGGATGGCGCCGACGGTAAAGTGCTCTACGTATGGTTCGAGGCGGTTCTGGGCTATATCTCGGCTACAAAGGAGCTTTCAAGGCTGAGAGGGGATAACGAGTTATGGAAACGCTACTGGCAGGATGAAAAAACCAAGTATGTTGCTTTTATCGGAAAGGACAATGTAGTTTTTCATACTATAATGTTCCCCGCCATGCTTATGGCATGGAACGACGGAAGCAATGAAAAATATACCCTTCCTCAGAATGTTCCTGCAAACGAGTTCCTTAATTTTGAAGGGAAGAAGTTTTCAAAATCGAGGGGATGGGGAATTGACGTTATTGAATTTCTTGAACTTTTCCCGGCCGACCTGTTGCGTTATACTCTTGCCGCCAATCTGCCCGAAAAATCGGATACCGATTTTTACTGGAAGGAATTCCAGGGGCGCACCAACGGAGAACTGGCAGATATCCTGGGGAATTTTATAAACAGGACCTTTACATTTGCCCATAAACATTTTGAAGGCAAGGTGCCTGCTTTGGACAGCCTTACGGGAATTGATTCTGAAATGGTGAACTTGCTTAAGGATTACCCTGCAAAAGTAGGGGACCTTATTGAGAAGTACAAAATTAAGGATGCGGTGTTTGAGATGATGAATCTCGCACGCGCAGGTAATAAATATTTTAACGATTCCGAACCATGGGTATCTGTTAAAAAAGAGAAAGATAAATGCGCAACTACAATTAATATATGTCTGCAGACAATTTACACCCTTGCCGAAATATTTGAACCGGTACTACCATTTACCTCGGCAAAGATTTTTAATTTTCTTAACGCCGAAAAGACCGGCTGGCAGAATGCGGGCGCCCTTAACCTTAAAGAGGGGCATCAATTGAACCAGCAGGAAATATTATTTACCAAACTTGAAGATAAGGTAATTGAAGAGCAGGTGGCAAAATTCTGCAAGAGCGAAGAAACCGCACCGGCAGAAGTAATTCCCGAAATTACAAAGGACGAATTTTTCAATGTCCATTTAAGGGTGGCAAAAATTCTAGAAGCCGAAAGGGTTAAAAAGAGCGACAAGCTTGTACGCCTTCAGGTAGATTTGGGAACCGAAAAGAGGCAGATTCTTGCCGGTATTGCGCAAAGCTATGCTCCGGAAGAACTTGTCGGCAAAAGAATAATTGTAGTGGCAAACCTTAAACCGGCAAAATTGTTCGGTTTCGAATCGCAGGGTATGCTTCTTGCCGCAGAAGATGAAAACGGAAAATCGCAGGTGCTTGAAGTTAAGGAAAACGTTAAACCGGGCACTAGGGTAAAATAGCTTTTTAATTTTGCCTCAGTTTATTCTTCCTATTCTGTTAATTAGAAATTTCTGTACTAAGGATAATTATATTAAAAATGACTGAAAAGAAATCCCGCAACAGAACAATTAAACTCACCAGGGAAGAAGAAAAGAGATATTCAAAGGAACTGGCTGTCTTATCGGGCTCTGCTTCGCTTAATAAGGTGGTAAATAAAATAATAAATCAGGATTTCTTTGAAGCAGTAGATTGTTTCCCGCAGAAGAGTGTAGACCTTTTAATTCTTGATCCCCCATATAATTTGGGAAAAAATTTCAACGGCTTAAAGTTCAAGCCGATGTCTATCGCCGAATATTCCGAATGGATTGAAAATGTAATTGTTAAGCTGATTCCGCTTCTAAAGCCGGACGCGTCGGTTTATTTCTGCAGCGACTGGAAAACATCCACTTCGGTGCATCTTGTGCTTGAAAAATATTTCAAGGTAAGGAACCGTATAACATGGGAGCGGGAAAAGGGAAGAGGCTCCAAAATGAACTGGAAGAATAATTCCGAGGATATCTGGTTCTGCACCCTTTCCAATAAATATTTGTTCAATATCGATTCGGTTAAGGTTAGAAGGAAAGTTATAGCCCCCTACAAAGTAGACGGAAAGCCGAAGGATTGGCTTGAAGAAAACGGGAGCCAGGTTAGGATTACCCATCCATCAAATATCTGGAACGATATTTCGGTGCCTTTCTGGTCGATGCCCGAAAACACCGATCATCCTACTCAAAAGCCTGAAAAGCTGATTGCAAAACTGATTCTGGCAAGTTCAAAAAAAGGAGATGTTGTCCTCGATCCCTTCGCCGGCTCGGGAACTACATGCGCGGTTGCCAAAAAACTGGATAGAAAGTTCATAGGTATAGAGATTAACTCCGTTTATGCCTCTTTAGCCCTTAAAAGATTGGAAATTGCTGAAACAAATAGGGAAATTCAAGGTTATAAAGAGGGTATTTTCTGGGAAAGGAATTCATTCCCGTATCAGAAATGAAATTAGATTTTCAAGTTTGCAATAGGTAAATTTCACAACATTTTTTTTGGTTACTCGGAGGTAATAAATGCGTTTTTTGAATAAATTCGCTCTTTTCTTCTTTTTTATTTTACTTCTCAATTCCTCTTTTGCGCAAAAAAAAGGGGCAACCGCCAATAAAGCTCCAAAAGGGGTTGTAGCTTCAATTGGTAAAGAGAATATAAGCAGTAATGAGTTTGAAACTGCCTTCAAACAGGTGGGCATTGCCAAAAAAGAGGGGAAAATTGATTCTCTTGCCGAAAAAAAGAATTTCCTTAATCTTTATGTGGATTATAAGCTTAAACTGCTCGAAGCCGAAAACAGGGGATACGAAAATGATCCTTCGGTAATTAAGGAATGCGACGATTACGCAAACTCCCTTGCCTCTAAAATGCTGGTGGAAAGGGAAATTACAGATAAAGGCATAGAAAGACTTTACGAAAGAAGAAAAACCGAAATAAGATTAAGCCAGATATTCATTAAAAACGATTCTACAAAATCAGATTTGGGTTTAAGCAAAGCGAATGAAATTTTTGAAAAACTCAAAAAAGGTGCTTCATTCGAAAGCCTGGTTAAGGAATACTCCGATGATGTTAACAGCAAAGATAAAGGGGGCGACCTCTATTTTGTTACCGCGGGGGATATAAGCATACCCGAAATTGAAGATGCTATTTACAACACAGAACCGGGGAATGTTTGTCCGGTGGTATTTAAAACTCAGTTCGGATTCCATATTCTTAAAGTAACTGCAAAACAGGATAGAAAATATGGTGTAATGGCAAGCCACATTCTTGCCGCTTATACTACCGACGCCAAGACACCCCCCGATACCGCTAAAGCCAAAAAGAAAATTCTTGAAGCGCAGGAAGCATTAAAAAAGGGAATGCGTTTCTCGGATGTTGTAATTAAATACTCCGATGACCAATCGACTCTGGCTAGAGCGGGCAATATAGGCACCGTTACGCGCGGAAGGTTCCTTAGGGAATTTGAAGATAAAGTAATGTCGATGAAGGAAAACGAGACTTCGGACATAGTACAGACCCCCTACGGATTCCATATAATTAAAGTTGATAAAATCCTTCCTTATCCCCCGCTGGATAAACAGAAGGAGGAATTGAAGCAGATTTATGACAGGAGCGGGTACCAGAACGATATGCGCAATTATGTTGCCGGACTTAAGGATGAATTAAAATATGAGCTGAATGATGCGCTTTATAAGAAACTCGCCGGAATTAAAGATTCATGCGTAGTAGGGGATTCTGTGTTCAATGCCGAGGTTGTTGATAAGTTTAAGGATTCGCTGTTTGCCAAAATTGAAGGAAAGCCATACATTGCCGATAGTTTATTTAATTATATGCTTAATTCAAACGAAATATTCGGCAGAAAATATAACCCCGCTACACTTCAAATGGGAACCGACAGATATTTTACAATTAAGCTTCTTGCCGAAAAAGGGAAAAAGATGTACGCCGGCGATCCGGAATTTATAAAACAAATGAGGGATTACAAAAACGGCGTGCTTTTATTCAAGATAAACGAGAAGGAAATCTGGTCAAGGGTTAAAGTTGATTCAGTACAGATGAAAAATTACTGGTTTAAGACTAAAGATAAATATTTTACCAAGCCGAAATACACATATAAAGTTATATTCCTTTCGAATGACGATAAAGTAGGGGAAGTATGGACCGCTTTAAAGAAAGGGGCTACTTTCGATGAAATGCTTAAAAAATCGGACAGGCCCGACCCCGAAAAGCAGATTACTCAATCGGCCGATGAAAGCCGCCTTGCCAAAAAAGCAAGCACAATAAGCAAGATAGGTGAATATGCCGAACCTTTCAGTTTTGAAGGGGGATGGGCTATTGTAAGGCTCGAAGGTAAAGTTGACCCGAGGCTTAAAACCTATGACGAAGCCAAAGGGGAAGTTGCATCAATACTGCAGGATAAGGAGAATAAAAAGCTTGAAGAAGCTTTAATTAAGAAACTTACGGCAAAATATAAACCGATAATTTATACAGATAACATTTAAAACAGAAGATGACAGCAGTAAAAGGAACCGGAAAGGCAGTTGTTATTTTACTTCTCGCGGTTACTGCGTGCAGTAAAAAAGAAGAGGTTAGGGAATACTCTGCCAGGGTTGAGAAGGATTTTCTTTATACCTCCTCTCTCGATTCGGTTCTTACTACCGATAGATTCAGGAACCTTTACCGCGAAGAATACATCAACAGATGGATTCACGATAAACTGCTTTATAAGGAAGCAGTAAAAAACGGCATTCTAGATGACGCAGAATATAAGAACATTATTGCCAACATTAAGGAAGAAGCCGCAATTGCGCTTTACGTTAAAAGGCTTAGCGACGAATTTGACCTTTCGTACAACGACGAAGACCTGAAGAGTTTTTACAGGGATAATGCGGATGATTTCAAATGCGGCGATGATGCATATGTTTATAACCAAATAAGCTTTGTAAGCTACGATAAAGCACTTAAATTCCGATCCACTCTGCTTGAAAGCGGTTGGGACAATACCGTTAAGGTATTTACCGGGGACCCGACTATAAGGGGCCTGGAACAGAACAAATTTTCTTACGCAAACGAAATTCAGCCCGATGAAATATATAAGATTGTTGTTAATATGCAGGAAAACGACGTGAGTATTCTTACCGAAACGGAACCGGGAGTATTTACGATTGTACAATTAGTTAAGAGTTTTCCCAAAGACTCTGTGCCTGACTTTGAATATATTCAAAATCAGGTTAAGGAGCGTTATGTAATGCAGAAAAGGAAATATCTCCTTAATGAAGCCGTGCAGAAGCTCTATTCGAAATATGATATTGAAATTAAAAAGGATAAATAATGAAACGCGTTTTAATTTTTGTTTTAATCTTACTCAGCTCGCAGTTGTTCGCACAGGAAGTTGTTGACAAAATTGTAGCTGTTGTTGATAATGAAATAATCCTCAAGTCCGAACTCGATTTCAGGGCTTTGGATGAGGCTTCAAAAAGGAATATCGATCCGCAGAATAAGGATTTGAGGATGAAAATCCTTAATCAGATGATAAATGATAAAATTCTTTATGCGCAGGCGCAGATTGATACAATGAAAGTATCCGACGAGGAAATCAATCAGCAGACCGATTACAGGCTTTCGATGCTTTCCCAGCAGTACGGCTCCAAGGAAAATCTTGAAAAAGCCTCCGGAATGACTTATGAAAAACTGAAAAAATATATTAAAGATGAGCTGAAGAAAAGCTCGCTAGTGCAAAAATTGATTGAAAATAAATTCGGCCGTGTCTCTGTTAATTCGGAAGAAGTAAAGGCATTTTACGATGCATATAAAGATTCCCTTGGCATGGTTAACGAAAAATACACCATAGCCCATATCTTTATGAATCCGAAGACGGGGGAAAGAATTCAGAAAGCGGCAAAGGAATTTGCCGAGAAACTTCTCGATTCGCTTAAACACGGCGCCGATTTTGCCACTCTGGCAAAACGGTATTCAAACGACCCCTCGGCTGTTAACGGAGGCGATTTAGGGAATATTAAAAGAGGCGTTTTCGTGCCCGAATTTGAAGCAGCCGCTTTCGCTCTTGCTCCGGGGCAGATTTCGGATATCGTTAAAACTCAATACGGATATCATATAATTCAGCTTATAGACAGGAAAGGTGAGATGATTCACTGCAGGCACATTCTCATCAAACCTAAAAGCGACGACAAGAACGACCTTGAGACAATCCAGTTCCTTAGCGATATAAGGGACAGCATAATGCAGAAGAAGAATACTTTTGAATATTACGCCCGTAAATACAGCGACGATAAGAACTCCGCCAGAATGGGAGGCGAGCTTGGAACTTTCGAAGCTTCGCAGCTTGAAAAACAGATGCTTGAACAGCTTGTTAAAATGAAAGACGGCGAAATCGGTTTCCCTAAAAGACTTGACATTAGCAACGATGTTTACGGTTTCCATCTTCTTAAGTTGATTAAAAAAGTGCCTCAGCACAGGGCCGACCTTACCCTTGATTACGACGAAATTAAGAATCTTGCCCTTCAGAAAAAGAAGAATGAACTTCTTGCAAACTATATTAACGAACTGAAAGACACTATTTATTGGGAAATAAGGTTATAGAGGTTTTATTGAAGGATAATAAGGAAGTTAAGGAAGATCTCGTTCTGGCCGAACAGCTTAACCGCGATATCGCGCTGGTTAAGTCCGAAATTAAAAAAGTAATTATCGGCCAGGATGAGATTATCGACCGGCTTCTTATTGCCCTTCTTTCTAAAGGGCACTGCCTTCTTGTGGGGGTTCCAGGGCTTGCCAAAACCCTTCTTATTAAAACATTAGCCGAAGTATTGGATCTTAAATTCAGCCGTATCCAGTTTACTCCCGACCTTATGCCCAGCGATATTACAGGCACCGATATTCTTGAAGAGGACCAGTCTTCTAAAAAAAGGGAATTCCGTTTTATAAAAGGCCCCTTATTTGCCAATATAATTCTTGCCGATGAAATAAACCGTACGCCCCCCAAAACGCAGTCGGCTTTGCTTGAAGCAATGCAGGAAAACAAGGTAACTGCGGCGGGGGAGAATTACAGTCTTGAAGAACCATTTTTTGTGCTTGCTACCCAGAACCCTATAGAACAGGAAGGCACATATCCGCTGCCCGAAGCCCAGCTTGACCGTTTTATGTTTTCTCTCTGGCTCGATTATCCTTCCTTGACTAACGAGATTGAAATTATAAAATCGACCACGAGCGATTATAAACCTGAGCCGGTTAAAGTTCTATCGCGCGGAAACCTGCTTAAATACCAGGAACTTGTGCGCAGGGTGCCCGTTGCCGAAAGTGTTATAGAATATGCTGTAAAGTTTGTCAACTCTACCCGTCCAATTAAGGGGAAAGAGAATAATTTTATAAATGAATATGTAAGCTGGGGCGCAGGTCCGCGCGCCGCCCAGTTCATTATACTCGCCGCAAAAGCCAAAGCGGTTATTGAGGGGAGATTTACCCCCGGTATTGAAGACGCATCCTCTTTCCTTGTCCCGGTTCTGCGTCACAGGATAATACCAAATTTTAGTGCCGAAGCCGAAGGTATTAATTCGGTCGACATTATAAATAAACTGCTTAACAGATAATCTTTTTACCTAAAATTTTCCAGGGGAATTATGAAGTTAAACATACCTGAAGAAAAGAAAATATTTTATATTATTACTGCCGGAGCTGTTGTTGTTACTCTATTCATATTTCTCATCTATTTCATTACCAGAAAACCCTATTAAAACAAAGCAGTTAAAGAAATAACCGCTTCAGTTGTAACCGATGAATATGGAATAAATGTCGATTCGCTTGATAAAATTGAATATGAAGTTGAAAAGGGGGAAACCAAATCGACTCTGCTTACCGATCTCGGTATTCCGCAGAATCTCGTTCAGCAGGTTCTGGATAAGACTGCCGATGTAATTGCCCCGCGCGATTTCAGGGAAGGTATGTCGTATTACGTATATAAAACCAAGGGCGATTCCTCGGTTATCAAGTATCTCGTATTCCAGTTCGGTGTTTTCAGGAACGTCAAAATCGAATTAAGCGATACTGTAAATGTGATTGAAAAGAAAGAGGAAGTTAAAACCGTACGCAGGATGATTACTTCCGAAATTAAAGGTTCATTATACGCTACACTGGACAGCCTTCAGGTGGCAAGCGACCCTCTTGTTGATAAAATTGCAAACGAAATTTTTGCCACAAGAATAGACTTTAAGAAAATTCAGGCAGGCGACTCATTTAAAATCATTTTCGACGATATTCAGGTGAAAGGGAAATCGATTAATGTAGGCAAGGTATACGCGGCTTTAATTAATCATAAAAAAGAAGATTACTACGCATTTTACTTTGAACAGGGGACTACAAGCGGATATTACGACGAGAAGGGGAACGCGCTTAAGGATGGTTTCCTTAAATCGCCCCTTAAATTCGGCAGAATCTCATCCCGGTTCTCGTACCACAGGCTCCATCCGGTTCTTGGCTATGTAAGGCCGCACCTGGGAACCGATTACGCTGCTCCGACCGGAACTCCGATACTTTCAATTGGCAACGGAGTTGTAATTGAAAGGGCATATAACAAGGGGCTTGGCAATTATGTTAAAATAAAACATAATTCAACTTACACAACCCAGTACGCGCACATGTCAAGGTTCGCCGCAGGGATTAAAAGGGGATCGGTGGTAAAAAGGTCGCAGATTATTGGATATGTAGGCAGTACCGGGCTTGCAACCGGGCCTCATGTCGATTTTCGTTTCTGGAAAAACGGCAAACTGGTTGACCATACAAGGGAAAAATACCCTATCACAAATCCGCTTGAAAAGAAGTACAGAACCGCTTTTGCCGCCGTTAAAGATAAACTGATGAAGGAATTGAACCAGGTTACGGCTGTTGCCAAACCTTAAATTAATTTAATGGAACTGTTTTTTGCTTTTATAAGTTTAATTAGAAAAATAATGATGGAGTTATTAAATGCAGAATTTTGAATACCAAAATCCAACCAGAATAATATTCGGACAAGGTACAATTGCTAAAATTGGTAATGAAATAAAGAATAATGGTGTTAAAAAAGTTCTTATGCTTTACGGAAAGTCGTCAATATTCAAGAACGGCGTTTATGAACAGACTGTAAAATCTTTAAAAGAAAACGGAATTGAATTTGTAGAACTGGGGGGCGTAAAGCCGAATCCGGTGCTTTCTAAGGTTATGGAAGCAGTAGAACTGTGCCATAAGGAAAATGTAGAAGGCATTCTTGCAGTCGGCGGCGGCAGTGTGCTCGATAGCGCTAAAGCAATTGGCGCCGGGTACTATCTTAAAGATGATATATGGAGCATATTCGACGGACGCAGGATTGCAGAACAGTCGCTCCCCGTATTTACGATTCTTACAATTTCAGCTACCGGTTCCGAAATGAATTCAGGCGGAGTAATAACAAAGGAAGACGAAAATAAGAAATGGCCCTTCAGGGCGGGAATCAATTCATTCCCGAAAGCAAGTGTAATCGATCCTTCAATACAGGCAAGCCTGCCTAAGGAGCAGACAGTAAACGGCGCGGTTGACGCACTTTCGCATATATTCGAGTATTATTTTGATGGCGCAAAGGAATCGGAAATTCAGGATGAAATTGCCGAAAGCCTTATGCGTGTTATTATTAAACACGTTCAGATTCTTCTTAAGGACCCTTCCAACTACGATTCGAGGGCACAGCTTGCATGGTGCGCCACTTCGGCACTGAACGGTTCTACAGCGATTGGAAGAA
>DAHYUM010000034.1 GCA_027398005.1 bacterium | reverse complement strand
GGGGCAATTTTAGCAAGAAGTACCGAAAAGAGGAATAGAAGTATTGAAAAAGGAAGCCACCACAATCCGCCTGCGTTAACAAGTACATAGTAAAACAGCAGTAAAATCGGAATGCCTATTGCAGAGCCTACGAGAGATTCCTTTAAATTCTCCCATATCCATTTTACGAATGTCTGGTTTGAAAGGGAATATTTATGTTCAAGATAAAATTCGAGGTAATAATCGGCCGGGAAAAAGATAATAGAGAATACCAGCCCCGAGCCGAAAACAAATAATAAAAGCTGTAAATACGCGTTTGATGTTACCGGTGTTAATAATTCAAGAAGGCTTTTACTTAATCCGGTTAATACGAATAATAGAAGCAGAATAAAGGTTGCAATCCCCTTGGAAATGCTTCCGGCAAGCTTAATATTGTTATACTTTTTAGCCCTGTTTCCGGCCGCTTGCTCCATACGCTAAATCTTTCCAACCGAATTCTGCGGAAGCCATCCCAGCTTGCCGTCGGCAAGCCTTATTTTAAACCAGCCGTTCAATCTTTCTTCGAGCGTGAATTTAATTCCTTCGTGAATTACGAATGCATCGTTGCTCTGGTAATCGGGGGATACCTTAACGGTAGCGCTTTTATCCAGAAGCACCCCGTAGTTATTGGTTTTTTCAAGATTAACACGCGCAAACCATACAAATGCAACAAATATTAGAAACACAAGCGAGGTGGAACCGGAATAGAATGCTAAACGCTGAATGCTAATACGCTTAGACCTGAAATAAAGTCCCAGATAAATAAGGAATAGGATAAACACAAAAAGGAGGATAACAGACCATCCGTTTACCGATAGGGAGGCTACAAGCGCGTTCCACCAGCGCGTAATAAATATTTTGGGCACTTCAATTATTTTATCCACCGTGCGGCTGTTGGCCACCTTAATATTATGAATAATATCTTCATCGCCGGGGGAAAGCTTTAATGCTTTTTCGTAGTAGTAAATAGCATAGCCTAATTCGCCTGTGCGGTAATATGTATTGCCCAGATTATAATAGAGGGAGGAACTTTCGTAGCCGTCGTCCACTAATCCTTTATAAATTTTCAGCGCATCGGTGAACTGGTTTTTCTGGTAAAGGTTATTGGCGTTATTCATCAGATCGTCCGGAGTCTGCGCTAACGAAACGGCCGAAAGAATAAATAAAAATAAGATTATATAATTTCTCAATTTCATTTTCTCTTCCTCAAATCGAATGAATTTTCAAGTTCGGCAATAAGGGCAACAGCCTCGTTATACACATCCTCCCTTCCCTTCAAACCTTCGGAGTGGGGTGCAAAGCGGGCAAATTCGCACATCTCTGTAATTTCTTTAACCTTATTCACAATTTCGTCGCTAACCTGCCTGCCCGATAATTCGGCAATAACCTTATCGTTTGTAAATTCCGATTTATCGATGCCCAGTTTATCTTCGAGGTATCCGAAAATCGCTTTCGACAATTCCTCGTAAAATCCGGAAGCGTCGTTGCGGGCAATTGCGTTTTTTGCCGCTTCAAGTTTTTTAACTGCCACTTTTTCAGCTTTCTTAAACTTAAGCAGACGGGTATCGCTGTATAATTTTTCCCTTCTCTTTCCAAAAACCATTACCGAGGCAAAAACCGCAATCGAAAGGATTATGCCGGTCCAGAACCACCATTTTACCGTATTCGATTCGCTTTTCTTCTGCAGAGGCTCGCCCGAGGCTTTAATGTAGCGTATATCCTCGTTTAAAAGCTGTACATCCTCTTTGCCCCCATTCTGCCCGCTGTTCTCTACATAGCCTTCCCCCTTTTCAACCTTAAGGTTAAATGGAGTAGTCTTAAGCGTTACATATTTTCTTTCGCGCGGACTGAAGAAAGAGAATTCCATAGGCGGAATTACAAATTCCCCCGGATTGCGCGGGATAAAAAGATAATCAATTACCTTCTGGCCGTTTATAGCGCCGGTACGGTTTATAGTTTCGGCTATTTTAGGTTCATACTTCTCAAATCCCGCGGGCACTTTCAATTCGGGCGCGGAGAGAAGTTTAATGTTGCCGGTGCCATTAATTGTAACGCGTATTGTAGCGCTTTCGTTAGTCTTTAATTCTTTCTTATCTATTTCAGAAGAGAGTGTAAAATCCCCAACGTTGCCGCTGAATGAAGGAGGCACTCCCTGCTGCGGAAGAGGGTTAACATGTATCTGCAGAGCGTTCGATTTGGCAGTAAAATCCACCGTCTCGCTCCTTCCGAAGAATGGATCGCTGAAAAATTCGTCGAATATATCGTTTCCCGTCTTCTTCTTAGGCACCTGTACAGGTATGCTTAACTCAAATGGACTTACAGTGAGAGTTCCGGTTTTGGTAGGGAATAATGCGGCTCTTTTAATTACCGCAACCCTGAAACGTTCGTTATTATGCATCTCCACGTTAAAAGTGATATTCTTCAGGTCAAGTTCTTCAGTCCAAAACCCCTGGAATACGGGAAGTTTTGTAATCTGAGGCGAGGCTATACTAAGCTTAGTATATAATTTATATGTAACGGTAACCTGTTCCCCCACATAAGCGTTTTTCTTGTCTGCCTCGGCAACAATAAAAAGGTTTTTGGCAATCTCCTTTTCCGATTTAATTGACTGCCCTGCCTGCTGCTGTGCGGGGGATGCTTTACCTACCTTTATTTTAATGGGGCTGGATGTATATGTCTTTCCGTCGTACATAATTGTAGCGGAACCAATATTGGCATCCCCCATATTCGGGGCAAAAACAAGATAGGATAATGTAATTGAAGCATCCATCTTGCCATTAATAATCTGCATACTGGTGGACTGGTTTGGCCCGCTCAAAATATTAAGTCCCTGAAATACCGGAGGCTTGAAATTGGAAGCTTTGTTAAGGTCGGGGCACGATAAAGTAAAATAGACCTGAAAGCGTTCATTCTGCCCAACAACGGTTTTATCCACCGTAGCGTTAAACTGCTGGGCACGAATAAAGGAACCTGCAAAGAGTAAAACAAAGAGTATTTTATAAAATTTTGTAGTCATAATTTTAATATATCCGCTTATTAAGATACTACCAATCTTTTTCTTTCGGAATAACGCGCCCTTTCTGCTGTCTCAATTTTTTCTGCAGCTGGCTTTCCTTATTTCTAAGGGCGGCAAGAATTCTTTCTGCTTCGCTTTTCGATATCTGATTTTTCGGCTGCTGTTGCTGCTGCTTATCGTTCTGGTTCTGATTATTCTGATTCTGGTTTTGATTCTGATTCTGCTTATTCTGGTCCTTGTTCTGATCCTTATTCTGGTCTTTATTCTGCTGGTCCTGCTTGTTCTGGTCCTTATTCTTATCGTCTTTGTTCTTATCGTTCTTATTTTTCTGGTTCTGCTTATTCTGCTGTTTATCCTGTTTCATCTTTTCAAGGGCGTAGGAAAGGTTATATTTTGTTTCAGGGTCGTCAGGGTTAAGCTTAAGGGCGCTTTTGTAGGCTTCAACCGCATCCTGATACTGCTGCGATTTTAAAAGTGAATTGCCGATGTTGTGGAATATTTTGGCCTTAGTATAGGGGTCTTCAGTAAATCCGAGAGCATTCTTGTAGGAATCGATAGCTTTATCGTATTTGCCCATTTTGTATAACGCGTCGCCTAGATTAAAGTGCCCTTCGAACAATTCCTGATCCTTTCCTACCGCTCGGGTAAAATTGGTTTCGGAATCGGCAAATTTACCTTCTTTGTATAAGTCCACGCCGCCATTAATAAGACTGCGGGTGCTCTGCGCATTTACAATACCCGCCGAGGCAAACAGCCCTGCCGATAATATTATTGCGCCGTATTTAAATTTTATTCTGTTCATATCAAAAATCTGATTTGATTATTTTTTCCAATGTTTTAGATCTATTGGAGGTTATGAAAAATTCCATAATAAGAAGAAGCAGCGCGGGAATGAGGAAATAGTAATATCTGTCCTCGTAATCGGTAATTCTCTTGGTTCCGTATTCGGTCTGCTCGTAATTGGAAAGCTCGTTAAAAATCTGGTCAATTTCCCCTTCGCCGCTTGTGCCAACGTAAAACTTACCGTTCCCTTTCGATGCTATATCTTTTAATATTGTCTCATCCATTTTTGTTATAACCACATTCCCCTGGTTATCGGTCTTAAATCCGGCGCTCTTGCCGTCGGGGGTTGTAAGGGGAATAGGAGAACCGGCTTCGGTTCCCATGCCTATAGTATAAATTGAAATGCCTTTCGAAACGGCTTCGTCAACAACTTTATCAATATCCCCTTCGTGGTCTTCGCCGTCGGAAATAATTATCATCGCTTTCTTAATCTGGTCGTCGCTTCTGAAAGAGTTAGTTGCCATTTGAATAGCCGAAGCAATTGAAGTGCCCTGCTGGGGCACCGAAGTGACATCAACCGCATTTAGAAGAAGGTTAGCCGCGGCGTAATCGGACGTAAGGGGGAACTGTACATATGCATTGCCCGAGAAAATTACAAGCCCCAGCCTATCCCCCTGAAGCCTTTCAATTAGCCTTCCCACTTCATGCTTCGCTTTTTCAAGCCTGTCCGGCTTAATATCATCCGCCTGCATGCTTAGCGAAACGTCGAGCACTATCATAACATCTATGCCTATCTGCTTTGCCTCTTCAACCTTAGAGCCGATTTGAGGGCGCGCAAGGGATACAATTAAAAGTGACATTGCGGTTAAGACAATAATAAACTTGGTAAGGGGCTTATTACGGCTGTACATCGGCGAAAGAACGCGGTGCAGTTTTTCGTTGGCAAAGGCTTTAAATGAGGAATCGAGCCTGCGCCTTATAAGAAAATAAGCCGCCAGAAATACCGGTATAAGGTAAAGCAGATATAAAAAATCGGGTCTTCCGAACTTGAACATGTTATGGTATTCTCTTTAAATAAATTTTTGAAATAATAACTTCGCCTAAAAGGAGTCCGAACCCTGCAAGCGCCCATAAATAATAAAGCTCTGCGGCGTGGCGGTAGCTTGTAACTTCCACCCGGGTCTTTTCCATTTTATCTATTTCATTATAAATTTCTTCAAGCTTCTTGTTGTTTGTAGCCCTGAAATATTTGCCGCCGGTAGTCTCTGCAATTTGTTTTAACAGGTTTTCGTCAATTTCAACGGGAACCATCTGGTATCTTTTGCCGAAAGGTGTATCGAACGGATAGGGAGCCTGCCCTATAGTTCCTACACCTATGGTATAAATCCTTATCCCGTAAGTCTGTGCAATCTGCGCCGCCGTAAGGGGATCCATTTCGGGCACGTTGTTCATGCCGTCTGTCAAAAGAATCATAACGCGGCTTTTTGCCTTGCTGTCTTTAAGCCTGTTAACACCGTTTGCAATTGCAACGCCAATAGCGGTCCCGTCTGTAAGCATACCGCTTTTAACATCCTTAAGAAGATTCCTCAAAACGGGATAATCGATTGTAAGGGGGCACTGTGTAAAACTTTCCGCGGCAAAAATTACAAGCCCAATCTTATCGGTAGTCCGGCCCGCAATAAAATTATCAATAACTTCCTTAGCGGCTTCAAGACGGTTTGGGGTAAAATCTTCCGAAAGCATGCTTCCCGAAATATCGAGCACCATTACAATATCAATTCCTTCGGTATAAACATTCTCGCCCGAGGAGAAAGTCTGGGGCCTAGCGGCGGCCACAATAAGCGAGGCAAGGGCAAGCATTCTAAGAACGGCCGGAACATGTCGCATTCTTTCCTTTAACGAAGGCTTCAGGCCTTCAAATATCTTTAGGGAAGAAAAAGTCATATCGGGTGAAAGCTTGTTTTCCTTTTTCCAGTACCACCAACCCATAAAAGGGATTAAAATAAGGAGGTACAAAAATGCCGGATACGCAAAAGAGATATCGCTAAACATTTTCCCCCTCATTCTTCTGCTGAACCTGATTTTCCGGTTTTGTATTATTCACAATGCTCAGCGCCTGTTCCATCATTTCGGTATTAACGCTGGGCATAGGAACGAACTTTGCAAACTTCACAAGGTCGGCATTATTAAGAAATTTTTCGGTAAGTTCTTTAACTGCCGAGCCGCCGGAGGTTTCGAGAGATTTCAATACTTCCGATGTGGTCATTTCGAGCGCCATAAAACCGAACCGGCCTTCGAAATACTTTCTGATAATGCCGGTAATTTCGGAATGGTATTCTTTAATTTTGCCCTGCTGCCAGAGCTGTTTTGCGTCGAGTTCGCTCAATTCCTTAAGCGCAAGTTCGTACGGGGGAATAATTATAATTTTTTCTTCCGGCTGATGTTTCTTTTTGTAATGGCGGTAAATTAAATAGCCCGCAATAGCAAGAAGAATAAGCAGCGCCAGAATAATCACCGCAAGCGCCCAGTTAAAGGGTATTTCAACCGGGGGCTTCACATCCTGTATGTCTTTGGTTGTATCAACCGGAATTGTTGAAACGGTAATAGTCATCGGGTCAACGGTTAAAACTCCCTGCCCGCCCGGAGAAGTGTATCCAATTTTATAGGAGGGTATTTTTACTATGCTGGAATCGTATTTGGAGAATATATAATTGTGCGTTTCAAATACTTTACCGTTGGATTCGTGCGAAACCGGCGGCTCTTCCCGGATAAAATCTAAATTCTTAATTGTATCCTTTAGCGAGGGATAATTAATCCTAATCCCTTTATCGTATGAGAACTTTAGTTTATAGTTAATGTAATCCCCAACCTTGTACTTTGTGGTATCGGTAGAGGCCTTAACGGTAATCTGCTGAGCATAGGCCGAAAGCCATGCAAAGGCAAACAGAATAATAAAACTTTTAATAAATCTTACCATCTTTTCTCGCGCATTTTAAAGAAATCTACAAGAGGTTTAATGTATGAATCGCCGGTATTAATAGTAACCGAATCGAGCCTAGAGCGGAGGAAGAGTGCTTTTCTCTGTTCCATCCTTCTTATATACTGGGCCGCAAACCATGTCTGCGTTCTTCTGTCGCTCGAATCGATATACCTTATTTTCCCGGTTTCGGCGTCGCGGAATTTAATAAGCCCCGCCTTTGGAAGCACGCTTTCGCGCGGGTCGTTAAGAACAACCCCCACAAGGTCGTGCTTCTTGCCAACAATTTTAAGTATCCTTTCGTAATTATCATCTATAAAATCGGAAATGAGGAATACGATGCATCTTTTTTTGACAGCGTGGTTAAAATATTCAAGGGCGCTTTTAATATCGGTTTTATTTCCGCGCGGCTCAAAAGAAAGGAGCTCCCTAATAATGCGCAGAACGTGGCTTCTTCCCTTGCGGGGCGAAACATATTTTTCAATCGTATCGGTAAAGAGCAAAAGGCCTACCTTGTCGTTGTTCTTAAGTGCCGAAAACGCTAGTATTGCGCTTATTTCGGCCGCAATCTGCTGTTTAGTCTTTTCACCGCTGCCAAAGACCTGCGAACCGCTCATATCAACCAGAAGCATTACGGTCAGCTCCCTTTCCTCTTCGAACACTTTAATGAAAGGATGCCCGAAACGCGCGGTTACGTTCCAGTCTATGTTCCTTATATCGTCGCCGAACTGATATTCCCTGACCTCGGCAAACTCCATTCCTCTTCCTTTGAATACGGAATGGTATTCCCCCGAAAAGACCTGGTTTACAAGTCCCTTGGTTCTTATTTCTATTTGTCTTACCTGTTTAAGAAGCTCTTTATCCAACATTTTATATACCGGAATAAGGTTAACATCAAATTAATTTAAGGCTCTCTGCTAAGGGACCTCTATAGCGTTCAATATTTTCTGAATTATTTTTTCCGAAGTAATTTCTTCAGCCTCAGCTTCGTAAGTAACCGCAATTCTATGCCTCAAAATATCGGCGCAAATTGAGCGAACATCTTCAGGAATTACATAACCTCTTCTTTTAATAAATGCCATCGCACGCGCACCAAGAGCTAAGTTTATCGATGCACGCGGCGAAGCGCCGTAGCTTATTAAATTGGTCAGCTCGTCAAGCCCGAACTCTTTAGGGTTGCGGGTGGCGAATACGATATCGAGAATATATTTCTGGATTTTTTCATCCACATACACTTCGCGCACAAGTTCGCGCGCTTTAATAATCATATCGGGGGTAATAACCGCGTTTACCTTGCCGGCCGTTCCTTCAACATTCTGTTTCATAATCTTTAATTCTTCGCTGCGCTGAGGGTAGGTAATTTTCACCTTAAGCATAAAACGGTCAACCTGCGCTTCGGGCAGCGGGTAAGTTCCTTCCTGCTCAATAGGGTTCTGCGTTGCAAGCACAAGAAAAGGATCGTCAAGTTTAAAAGTATTTTCGCCTATTGTAACCTGGCGTTCCTGCATGGCTTCGAGAAGCGCGCTTTGAACTTTAGCCGGAGCGCGGTTAATTTCATCTGCCAGAATGAAATTTGAAAAGATTGGCCCTTTCTTAATTGCGAAATTGCCCTCCTTCTGGCTGTATATCATTGTTCCTATTAAGTCCGCCGGGAGAAGATCGGGGGTAAACTGGATTCGCTGGAATTTTGCCTTCATGGCATCCGAAAGGGTTTTAATGGCAAGGGTTTTTGCCAGCCCCGGAACCCCTTCAAGAAGAACGTGCCCGTTCCCCAAAAGACCTATAACGAGACGTTCTACCATTTCCTTCTGGCCGACTATTACTTTGCCGACTTCATTGAAGATAATGTCTATAAATTCACTTTCCCGTTTAATTTTTTCATTGAGTTCTGTAATATCCAATTACTCACCTCATTAATTATTTAATATTTTTTTTCTTCTACAAACAGGGGGAGCAAAAGTTTCCCCGAATCCGTTAAAATTTGTTAAAAATGAAACTTTTAAATATAAGAAATTGCTCCAACATTAAACCATTTATTGAATGCGGTAAATTGAAGGTCTGCCGATAGAATTGGGCTCAAAAGAGGCGCAATAAAGGGAGGCAGAGGTTTTATTTGATTTTAATTCCCGCCGGAAGGGCTCCGGCGGGTTAAATGTCTTTATTCTTTATAAAACTCTGAATATCCCGAATTTGAGATATACTGTTTCATCCATCATAGGCAGAGTGGGGTGATCGAGAGCGGCTTGGTTATAATAGACGGTCTGAATTTTCCTCTGCGCTTTAAGGCTTGCGTTCCTTACAACCTCAAAAAAAGTCAGTTCTTTAAGATGGAACGAGCATGAGGAGGAGATAAGGAAGCCCCCCGGTTCAAGAGCTTCAATACCTAAACGGTTAAGGCGTTCGTACCCTTTAATTGCGTTTTCGAGACTCTTTTTAGTTTTGGCAAATGCGGGGGGATCTAAATTCACAATCTGGAATTTACGGTTTGAAGCTTTGCATTTTTCAAGGAAATCGAATACTTCTTCTGTGAAAAATTCTGATTGGCTATTGAACCCGTTGAGTTCAAAATTGGCTTTAGCCTGGTTTATGGCCTCCTGCGAAGAATCGACAAAAGTAACCGAAGCGGCACCCCCGCGCGCGGCGTGGAGTCCGAAGCCCCCCGAGTTACAGAAACAATCGAGGAATGTTTTCCCTTCGGTAAGCCTTTCAATAAAAGAGCGGTTATCGCACTGGTCAAAATAAAAGCCTGTCTTATGCGAATTTTCGAACGCGATTTTATATTTAACCGTGCCGTCGTCTATAATCTCCTCTTTCATTTCGCCCGCGTAAACGGTCTGCTCTGTTGAAAGCCCTTCAAGTGTCCTGAAATAATCTTCATTTTTCGTAAAAATATTAACTGCGCCAAGTTCCTTTTTAAGTATAGTAACAACATCCTCAATATTCTTTTCCATGCCGCAGGCATGCACCTGAAGCACATAAGTATCGTTGTACTTGTCAATAACAAGACCGGGCAGAAAATCCCCTTCGCTGTAAACCAAACGGAATGAGTTGCGGTTCGGGTAAAGGGCTTTGCGCAAGGAATATGCCGAAAGTATTTTTTCTTTGGCATAGTTGTAGAAATCGAATTTGGCCTCGCGGTCCAGAGCCCTTAATGCAATTAAGGAGTTCTTGTTGTAAAATGCGTTGCATACGAAATTGTTGTATGAATCGAACACTTTAACTACCTCGCCGTTTTGCGGCTGGCGTTCCGGTTCTTCAATTTCGTTGCTGAAAGCCCAAAGATGTCCTTTGCGGATTCTGCGGTCTTCATTTTTCTTTAAAGATATGTTTTTCATAAGATACCCGGCTTAGTTCTTAATCTGCTTAAATTTTTAAATATTATCGAAACTAAAAAGATGAAATTGACTACAGATTTTCGATAATCCTCTGCAGTCGGGCGGCCACCTCCTTTGCCAGCCCTGTCAGTTCTTCATTACCTATATTGCTCATTGCAAATAAAGGATTTATTGCGGCAATTTCAACTGTATCCCCCTTCTGCTGTACAATTAAATTACAGGGGAGCATAAGTCCTATATGTTCTTCTTTCTGCAGAGCTTCAAAAGCGAAATTGGGATTGCAGGCACCCAGAATTTTATACTTCCTGAAATCGGCATCGAGTTTCTTTTTCAGGGTCTCCTTAATGTCAATTTCGGTAAGTATTCCGAAACCTTCTTTTTTAACCTCTTCGGTAACCTTAATAATTGCATCTTCAAATGACAAATTTACTTCTTTTGCAAAATAAAAAGACATTTCCTACCTCCTTTAAAGGTACGATGCATTAAATAAAGATTATTTATGCGGATAGATTACCTCGAACAAAGCAGAGTAATCTTTCTCCCCGTGTTCAAAATGGATTCCTCTTTCCAACAGGAACTTTACCCCTTTTAATGTAAGGGAATCGACCCTGTTCTTTTCGAATTCACCTTCAATCAGGTTAACATCCTTAAGAAGAAGTTTAAGAGAGAAATTGGTGCTATCGTAACTGCGGTTTATAAAATTATCAAGCTTTTTATCGAATGCCGGGGCGTATAATGTGCTGCCGCGCAGGGTTTCCATAAAAAGGTTTACGTCTATTCCTTTTTCCATAATATACCCCAGACTCATACAGAAAGCCGTATTCATTGTGGCAATAAGCTGGTTATACGAAAGTTTAAGCGCGGCCGCCTGCCCTGTTTCGCCGACATATTTAACCGTATTGCCCAGAACAGAAAATAAATCTGAAAATTCTTCGAACAGTTTTCTCGACGAGCCGACCATAACAATCAATTCGCCGTTTTGGGCCTGGGTAATACCCCCCAGAACAGGAGCTTCAATAAACGAGCCTCCCATTTTTTCAACTGCCCTTTTAATCATAAGGTTTTCATCGGGCGCTACTGTGCTCATCTGGACAAGGGTTTTCCCTTCGAATAGGGGTGTCTGCCCCGAAAACAAAACACTGTTTATTGCCTTATAATCGGAAAGCATTGTTATAATCACATCATTATCGGCAACAGCAGGAGGTAATTCGGTATAAACTTTTATTCCCTCTTTTTCCAATTCCTTTGCTTTCGATACAGTCCTGTTATAAACAGAAACCTTAAAGCCATTAGCCGCAAGGCGTACAGCAATGCGCCCTCCCATCAAGCCCGTACCAAGCAGGGCAATTTTCTTTTCCATCATTTCACCTGTTCATTAAAAGGTTTTTAAAATCATATTCAATTTTTTCTTCGCAGAAAAACGGTTCGCCGTAATTCTTCCCTATTTTGAATCCCCAGTAGCGGGCGCGGGCATCTAAAAACCGGCTGAAACTCTCGGTGCTAATAAATGTTTCCGGCTCGTCGCTTTCGGGATTAAAAAACTGTGTTGAATAAGCATGCACTGCTTTCATCTTAATTTCATAATAATCAGAAATATCAGTAATAAAAGAGGGCTCCCCCTCATAAGTCTGAAAAAAATAAAAGAGTTTATCGGGACGGTATTGTGTTTGTAGTTTATCGCCAAACATAGTATCGTATCGTGCTAACCCCGAGAAGAAAAATGCTTCTTTAACAATCTGCGCGGTGCCAATATGGTCCGGATGCCTGTCGTTAAAATAAGGGGCAAATATAATTTTTGGCCTGTACTGCCTTATTTTGGAAACAACGGCGTCAATAAATTCCTTCGAGGGTTTCAGTTTTCCATCGGGCAGGCCTAAATTTTCCCGCATGTCAATATTTAAAATTCCCGAAGCAAGTTCCGTTTCCTTCCTTCTCGATTCTATTGTGCCCCGGGTGCTTAATTCTGCCTCGCTTAAATCCACTATTCCGGTTCTAATGCCGGTGGAAGTGAAACGTGCAATTGTTCCCCCCATAGAAAGTTCAGCATCATCGGGATGCGCCGCAAAGATTAAGACATCAAGTTCCATATTTCCCGCTTCTCTTGTTAAGACATTATAGTCAATTTTCTAAAAATAATCTATACAAAAGCCCGCTTCTCTTAATGTTTCTTTAAAATGTAAAATAAATTGGAGAAAGTAAAATTTAAAAATGAGCTTTTGACGCAGATCAAAATAAGTCAGTTAAAGAAATCCGCATTAGGATTGAAAGAAAATAAGCCGGGGGGTTAAGAAATCTTTACCCCCCTTAGCAAAAAAATTATAATTTAGCTAAAAGATCGGCCATTTCAATGGCGGCCAGCGCTGCGTCCCATCCTTTATTGCCGGCTTTTGTGCCTGCCCTTTCAAGAGCCTGTTCAATGGAATCGGAGGTAATTATGCCGAAAATAACCGGTATTCCGGTTTCCATACTTACATGAGCAATACCTTTCGATACTTCGGCGGCAACATAATCGAAATGGGGTGTAGCGCCCCTAATAACCGCGCCTACGCATATTACGGCGTCATATTTTTTTGAGGCGGCAAGTTTTTTTGCCGCTAACGGAATTTCGAACGAGCCCGGCACATAAGCTATTGTTATGTTTTTATCATCCCCTTCGTGGCGCTGAATGCAGTCAACAGCTCCGGCAAGGAGACTCTTTGAAATTACTTCATTAAAACGGGCAACGACAATGGCAAAATTCTTTCCCTTTGCCGATAAATGGCCTTCAATTTTCTTAGCCATTTTTCCTCCAATAAATTTATTCAAAAATAAACTCTTTTAATTTAATATGCCCGTTTATTACGGGCGGCAAAACTTTTATTAATGATGAAGCAGATGCCCCAATTTCTCTTTCTTTGTGCTCAGGTATTTCTTGTTCGAATCGTTCGGCTCTATTTCGATTGATACTCTTTCGGTTACTTCAAGGTCGTATCCCTTAAGCCCTTTAATCTTCATCGGATTATTGGTAATAAGCCTGATTTTTTTCAAACCAAGGTCTTTAAGAATTTGAGCGCCGATTCCGTAATCGCGCAGGTCGGCTTTAAATCCGAGCCGCTCGTTAGCTTCGACCGTGTCGCTCCCCTCTTCCTGCAGTTCGTAAGCCAGCAGTTTATTAACGAGACCGATTCCTCTTCCCTCCTGCCTCATATAAAGCACTACTCCCTTCCCTTCCTTTTCAACCATTTCCATTGCGGCGGCAAGCTGTTCGCCGCAATCGCAGCGCATCGAGCCGAATACATCCCCGGTAAGACATTCGGAATGTACCCTTACAAGAGTAGGCTCGCCGTCTTCTATATTCCCCTTTACAAGCGCAATGGGGTTATCCGTAGGGTCCAGCAGGTTTTCATACAAGTGCAATTTAAAATTGCCGTAATGGGATGGAAGATCGACAATCACTTTTTTTCTTACAAGCTTTTCGCTACGGCGGCGGTATTCAATAAGGTCGGCTATGGTAATTATTTTAAGTCCGTGCTTAACGGCAAATTCAATAAGCTTAGGAGTTCTTGCCATGCTTCCGTCTTCATCCATAATTTCGCATAGAGCGCCGGCAGGGTACATTCCTGCAATTTTTGCAAGGTCTATAACCGCTTCGGTATGCCCGGTGCGTTTAAGCACGCCCCCTTTCTTAGAAATAAGGGGAAATATATGCCCGGGGCGGGCAAAATCGGAAGGCTTAACTTTGCTATCTACAACAGCCCTTATGGTTTGGGCCCTGTCATGCGCCGAAATACCGGTTGTAGTTCCGTGTTTATAATCGATTGTAATTGCAAATGGAGTTTCGTGCAAGGCAGTATTATTTTCAACCATCAGTTCAAGGTCAAGTTCCATAGCCCTTTCGGGGGTAATTGAAACACAGAGCATACCGCGCGCGTATTTGGTAATAAAGTTAACATCCTGCGGGGTAATCTTCTCGGCGGCTATAATAAGATCCCCTTCATTCTCGCGGTCGGCATCGTCAATTACAATAAGCATTTTGCCTTCTTTAAAGTCCTTTACCGCCTCGTCAATTGTATTAAATTCAAATTCCTTCTTAACATCATTCATTTTAATAACCGATATCCTTAAGCCAGTTTTCAGTAATTTTATTTTCCGGTTTAATGCCGCCGGCAAGTTTTTCAACATATTTGGCAATTAAATCCACTTCTATATTTACTTCGTAACCGCTTTGTTTTGTTTTTAGATTAGTATTCTTCCACGTATGCGGAATAATTGAAAGGGAAATTTTATTCCCATTTATTCCGGCTACAGTAAGGCTTATGCCGTCAACGGCAATTGAACCTTCGCTTATAACATATCTCTCAAGTCCGGCGGGTAATTCTATATCAACAAAATAGTTATCCCCCTGTTTGGTAATGCCTGTAATTTTACCGGTTCCGTTAACGTGCCCCTGAACCAGATGCCCGCCCAGACGGTCCGATAGCCTGAGAGCCCTTTCAAGATTAACTTCGCTTCCCTTATTCAAACGGTTTAATGTGGTCTTGGTTAAAGTAGCCCCTACAGCGTCGGCAAAAAAATGATCCTTGCCCAATCCGGTAACAGTAAGACAAACGCCGTTAACCGATATAGAATCATCAATTTTAACGTCATCCAAAATTTTGGATGCGTAAATCTTTATTCTCTTGCCCCCGGGAATATTTTCAACAAGGGCTATATTTCCTATTTCTTCAATTAATCCGGTAAACATACTTTAAATTTACTAATTTGGCCTGTTTTTTACTATTAGAGCTTAAAGCGGGTTAAATTATCGCTGCCGAGGTCAAAATCCTCAATTTTCTTCAAATTTGCCTCTATTTCGCCGTTAAAAGCCTTTACCCCACCCCCTAAATTAACCGGGGCCGTTATAAATATTAATTCGTCAAAAAGCTTTTCCTTAATAAACATGCTGAATATCTCCCCCCCACCTTCAACCAGAACGGAGGAAATATTCTCTTCCCCTAATCTTTTGAGTATTAAATTTAACTCTATTTTTCCCTTATCATCAGCCGGCAGTTGAATTATCTTAATCCCTTTTTCAATCAATCTAGAAAGTTTTAGTTCATCCCCTTTTACGGATGTAATTAAGATTGTGCCTTCCTTTTCCTCATCGTTAAATACTTTCGCGCCGGCTGAAGAATTTAGATTACCGTCAACAATTATTCTTTCCGGGTTTCTTCCCTCGGCAAGCCTTACATTAAGCATGGGATTATCGGCATTAACCGTGCCTGCGCCAACAAGAACTGCATCGTAACGTGCCCTTAAAGAGTGCACATAAGCGCCCGATTCGGGGCCGGTAAGCCATGTCTGTTTCCCCGCCTCTGCAGAAATATACCCGTCCAATGAACGGGCTATCTTTAAGGTTATATATGGAATTTTTTCCTTTATATATTTGAAGAAGAAACGGTTAAGAAGCGCCCCCTCTTCTTCAAGCACTCCCGTTACCACCTCAATTCCACGCTCCCTCATCATTTTAATGCCCGCGCCTGCAACAAACGGATTGGGGTCGATATTGCATATAACAACCTTCTTAATTCCGCTTTCAATTATCGCGGGCGCGCAGGGGGGCGTTTTTTTATTTGTATGGCAACAGGGTTCAAGGTTGCAGTAAAGCACGGCCCCTTTTGCATTTACCCCTGCTTTTGCAAGTGCATTGGCCTCGGCATGCGGAGCGCCGTACTTTTCGTGGTACCCTTCCGCTATTACCTTATCATCCTTAACTATAACGCACCCTACAAGGGGATTCGGGCTTACCGAACCGGTACCCTTAACCGCGAGCTCGAAACATCTTTTTATATATTTTTCTTCCGGCAGGCTCATTTTGAAACCTGAAGGGGGGTTTTATCTGTTATTAATATTTTCATATTCACTCAATTTTTGCTTTATTTAAGCATGTAAAAATGAAAGGAACAGAGATGGAACATCTTCTCGGAGCTCATACTTCAACCAACGGCGGTGTTGCCGCGGCCGTAGACCTTGCCGAAAAACTGCAGTTTACTGCCATGCAGATATTTACCAAGAACAATAACAGGTGGTTTTCTAAGCCCCTTACCGATAAAGAGATTCTACTCTACAAGGACAAACTTAGCAAATCCAATATTAAGTTTGTAGTATCGCACGACTCATATTTAATAAATCTGTGCGCCACCGACCCGGAAATTCTTGCCAAATCGAGGGATTCATTCTTTGACGAACTTGAAAGATGCGAACTGCTCGGCATTCCATTCCTCAATTTCCATCCCGGCTCGCACGGCGGACAGGGGGAAAAAGAGGGAATTAAAATTATTGCCGAATCGCTTAATATTGCGCACGAAAAGACTAAAGGTTATAAAGTAAAAAGCATGCTCGAGGCTACCGCAGGGCAGGGGACGGCGATAGGGTATAAATTTGAACACCTTAAAGAAATTATTGACCTTGTAGAGGAAAAGGAGAGGATGTGCGTTTGTATTGATACGGCGCATATCTATGCCGCCGGATATGATATTAAAACTCCCGCGGGCTTTAAAAAAACATTTAAGGAATTTGACGACATTATAGGCCTCGACCTTCTGCAGTGCTTCCATGTAAACGATTCGAAGAAGGAGCTCGGCAGCAGGGTTGACAGGCACGACCATATTGGCAAGGGTTTTATTGGTCTTGAAGGCTTTACCAATTTGATGAACGATAAAAAGCTTGAGCGCGTGCCTAAAATTCTTGAAACGCCCAAAGGGAAAGAACAGCTTGAGGATGTTGAAAACCTGAATGTTTTAAGAGGATTGATTAAAGAGAAATAAAAATTCCAATTTCATTTCTCTCCCCTTTTAAGAAGGGCAATTATTTAGATGGAAATATACCCCGGCCGCAGAGCGGCGGCACCGTTGTTCCCCGAAGATGATATTGGATTGTTTTTATAATTATCATTTCTTTGTGCATACAAAAATTGTTTAACTCCGGTTAAAGAACTCATCCCCCGTCCCCTTCTCTTTATGAAAGAGAAGGGGTGCCGGCAGAATCATATTATTACTAAAATCTTTTGCGGCGGGGTTGAGTTTTTATAATTATCACTTTACTGCCTATTTATGATAAGAGATATTTCGGAAGGCGAATTCCCCAACCGCAGAGCGGCGGCACCTTTGTTCCCCCGCGGATTGAACGGACGGGAAATGGACCGCTCACCGTTAAATTATAATTTGTCTTCTGCTCTAATAACCATTATACCCGTCTGCTTTTTATTTGCGGCAAGGTATTCACTAAGGGGCTGTGGGGTTATTTGAATCTTCTTCCCCGGTGAGGGAGAATGCATAAAATGAATGCGGCCATCCTTTTCCCTAACCGCAATACCCACATGCGAAACATCGAGTCCTTCGATACTTGTGGTAATTGCAATCAGGTCGCCGCTTTTAATTCCTTTTTCCAATTCGGCAACCGATTCTTTTGGAATGTAATAATACTTGCGCGAATTTATATTTTTCTCAATTGCCTTTATATCATTAACTAGAGTTGGATTATCCTTTAACTGTCTATACGAAGCCGGGTGCGTGCTCATAAAATTAATTTCTTTTTTATACGGAATGCCCCCGAGCTCTTTTGTAATATCCTTTACAATGCCTCTTTTGCCGCAGTCGTAAATCCAATCGGTAAAATAATGGAGCCTTGATGCGTACCCGTCCATTTTACCGTTCCGGTAGCGGATATTTTCGAGTCCCTTAAGGTAGTCGTTAAATGTAGTATTGCCCGATTTAACGCAGCGGGAAAGCACAAGTGTGTTTTCCAGAAAAGTATAGCAATCCAAACCTGTTAAATGCACAACCAGATTTTCAGTATCCGATTTATCAAGCGCCGAAGCCTCGTAACCCAGTCCAATAAAGCTTTTGCCAATCTGCTCTATTATTTCATTTATCGGTTTTTCTTTAAGGTTATTATCAACAGCCAGCCTGAATTTAGAATTGCACACATCAACATCAGTTTTGGTATAAACCGATTGCGCCAGAAGCGCGCCTGATATAAGCAGAAAAAATGCAATTGAACGGAAAAACATCATATAGCATATTCCTCTTCTGCAAGCCCGGCACTATCCCCTGCCGGAAGCTGACCGTGGAATACTTCTTTGTTTTCGAACCGCGCGTAATCTTTCATAAAGCGGAGCTGGACATCGCCGGTGGGACCGTTACGCTGCTTGCCAATTATAACTTCGGCCATGCCTTCGGTCGATTCCCCCGTGCTGGAGAATTGGGTAATTCCGTAAACTTCGGGGCGGTAAAGGAACAGCACAACGTCGGCATCCTGCTCAATAGAACCCGATTCGCGCAAATCGGAAAGCATTGGTTTTTTATCGGTTCTTGTTTCAACCGCGCGGTTAAGCTGGGAAAGGGCTATAACCGGAATATTCAATTCCTTTGCAAGCGCTTTAAGAGAGCGGGATATTGTAGAAATTTCACGCTCGCGGCTATCCATATGAACCGATGAACTTAAAAGCTGAAGGTAATCTATTACAATAAGACCTATGTTCTTTTCATTCTTTAACCGTCTTGCTTTTGCACGCAATTCAAGAACCGAAATAGCGGGGGTATCGTCAATATAAATTGGGGCTTTGCTTAATTTATGTACTGTGCGGCTTATGCGGGCACCGTCTTCTGCTTTGAACTTGCCCGTTCTAACGCTGTGCGCGTTAATTCTTGCCTCGGCCGATATAAGCCTTGTTGCAAGCTGAACGGTCGACATTTCGAGACTGAATACGCCAACCGGAATACCATGGTCAATAGCGGTATTGCGAACGGCCGACATAGCGAAAGCCGTTTTACCCATCGAGGGGCGTGCGGCAACAATAATCAAATCCGATTTCTGGAAACCGCCCAGCATATCGTCAAGCGCAAAAAAGCCCGACGGCACCGAGAAGGTGGAAATATTCTTTGAATGGATTGCCTCGATAAGCTCGAGAGCCTCTTTAACGGCTTTATCCATCGATTTGAAAGATTCCTTAATACCCTGTTCGGAGATTTGGAATAATTTCGCCTCGGCCGAATCGAGAAGGTCGAACACGTCATCGTTCCCCTGATATGCCGAACCCGCAATTTCCATTGAAGTTGAAATGAGCTGGCGCAAAATCCATTTTTCAAGCACAACGCGCGCATGATAATCGATATTGGCTGCCGAAGAAATATCCTGTGTAAGACGGCTTAAATAAACCGCGCCTCCAACCTCCTCGGTTTTCCCTTCCTTCTTAAGCTCTTCGTAAAGGGATATATTGTCAATCGGTTCGTTTGCTTCGTAGAGCGAGGTCATTGCCTCAAAAATTATCCTGTTTCGTTTATCGAAAAAGCAGTCCGATTTTAAAACTTCAATTCCTTTGGGAACGGCTTTTTCATCGAGGAGCATAGCGCCTAAAATTGAAATTTCAACATCCACCGCGGCAGGCGGCTGAAGCGAAGCCGATTTTAAAAGCTCAATATCGTTATTAAGATTGTTTCTCTTGCCCATTTTATCTGGTACCGGTTAATTCATCATAAATTTTTCTGAATTTTTTAACATCCTCCCAGCATCCTCTTTTCCAGTTCGGGTTCCTTAGCAATGCCGCAGGATGATATGTTACAACCACTTTAATTCCGTTAATCTCGTATATATTTTCCCTTAACGCGGTAAGGGTCATTTTTTTATCTAACAATCCGTTTGCCGCAATTCTTCCAAGGCATAATATAACCTTTGGTTTGATTAAATCAATCTGTTTCATAAGATAAGGCATACAGGTTTCCATT
>DAHYUM010000033.1 GCA_027398005.1 bacterium | reverse complement strand
GGGGGTATGCTTCAACAGAAGATCTACGAAGCCGTTGATATGCCTCAGTGGAGCGCGCAGGTCGTGTGAAACGGAATAGCTGAACGATTCCAGTTCATTGTTTACCTCTTTTAATTGCGCGGTGCGTTCAGCAACCAGTTCTTCAAGATGATTCCTGTGAATTTCAAGCTCAAGCTCGGTCTTTTTCCTGTCTGTAACATCCCTGTCAGCCCCCCTGTAGCCTTTAAGATTACCCTCCTTATCCAGCATTGGCAGGCCGGTGGTCTCAAATATTATTGCCGCGCCTTTTCTATTCACATTCCTGTTTTCAAAATTATTAAAGCTTTCCTTCCTAGCGAACACCTTGAAAGCTGCCTCTTTAAGCTCTTCTTTCAAATCAGGAGCGAAGAAATCATAAAAATATTTTCTCCCCACAACCTCCTCGGGCTTATAGCCAAGAAGCTGTTCAACCATAGGGCTTGCAAATGTATACATCCCCTTTTCATCAACCTCCCAAACCCAGGTGCCTGAACAGGCGGCAACCTGCTGGAACCGCTCCTCGCTTTGAATCAGCGCATCTTCGGTAAGTTTCTTATCGGTATAATCGAGCGCCATGCTTATTACAAGCCTTAGGCCGTTTTTCCCTTCACCAAGCGGCGCCGAACTGAAATACCAGTATCTTTTTTCACCGCTTTTGGTATTTATCACATATTCCCCTTCCTCAACGCTTCTATCCAAATAATACAATTCTTCAATGTATTCTTTAACAATTACATTTTTCGCGCCATAAGCTCTTTCAGTCCACTTTTCAATTGTCGATATCTCTTCCCTTTCGTAACCGGTAAGTTCTACCCAGGCATCGTTAACAATTTCTACAATTCCTTTCTCGTTGTGAATCATAATAGGGAAAGGAGCCGACATAACAGCCTTTCTGAACCTTTCTTCCGAATGTTCCAGCTCATCTTCGGCAAGTTTTCTTTCGGTGATATCCGCCATAAAACCGTCAAATGAAACAGGAGCCGTTTCATCGAAAAAAAGTATAGAAGACTTATCCCATATCCACTTCACTCCCCCCGAAGCGGTGATAATTCTATACGTCAATTCAATATCCGAATTATTTTTTAGAGCCTTTTTAACTGAATTTTCTATCCCTTTTATATCATCAGGATGGATAATTTCCTTTAAATCTACTCCATCCCCGTTCGGATTATCCTCCTTCGTTTCAATCCCAAGAAATTCCAAATAATCATTGCTTACAAACTGCCGCGATAGGAATTTTCCCCCGTTACTCCGGTAAACCAGTCCCGGCAGATTATTGATTAATGCATTCAGCCTCTTCCGGCTTTCATTAATATCGCGTGTCCTTTCTTCAATAATCTTTTCCTGATTTTCGAACTGCCGCGAATTTTTTATTGCCAGAGCCACAATTGATGAAACCATTTTAATAGCATTGTGGGCCAGTTCAGTCCTTTCGTGTGTCGGAAGATCGAGCAAAAGAATGGAACCTACATATTCATCCCCGTATATGAGAGGGAACCCCATAGCTATGCATATGCCCAATTCGGCCAGAAGTGAGTCGGCAGTCTTGTCCTCTATTCCGCAGTTCCACCGGAAACTCTTTTTTTCGATGCTTATATAGTTAGCAAGCCCCGCAACAGCGCCTGAATTTGCAATGTCTGTTTTTCGGGGCGGATTTACATACGCCATCTCCAATATATTATGAATATTCAATTCGTGAATAACTATTATTCTGGCTCCTGTCATCTCCCTGAAAAAGGCAGAGATATAGTCATTCATCTCTTCCGGTTTTTTAACAAACTTTAAAAGATTTTCTACAATATCGAACGCCATCGATTGATATGCGTAAATATCATTGAGAGATTTTTTTAATTCTTTATCGTCATTCATATAAATATTTTTCCAGTAAGCGCTTAATTTTATCCGTCAAAATTTTTGCGTCTAATTCAATAACTTCATAAGGCAATCCAAAATAAGCAGAGATTTCATTTAACAACCCGATGGGTACTTCCTTTTGCCCGGTATCAAGATAAACAAATTTAGTTTGGAAATCCTGCAGGAACTGTTTCCCTATTTTTTCATCAAGCCCGAGCTCGAATTCAAAGACTTCGCGCCACCGTTCCGCCCATTCGGGCAATAGGAAAAATGCCCCTTCTTTCCTCAGCTTGCGGTATAAAGAAGCTTCAAGAAGAATTTCGATGCAGTTTATACCCTCTACCCTTTTTACATTATTTTGATTCTGTAAATCGCACATGCCCGGGGCGCAGTCGCCGTATAAAAGAAGTGTTAATTCCTCTTCCGAACCGGGTAAAATCCTTTTTTTAAGTTTTTCATCAAGTTTTTCGGGACGCATATGGAGCATGGAAGTGAGAAACTCAACTTTGATTGAGTTTTCCTTAATAAATTCGTTATTTTCAAGCGAGTGCCTGAAAATTGAACAGGAAATGCACCTTATGTTTTTTTTCATACCCATTAACTAAAACCTTAATTGCGCCTTACTGCTTTAAGCAGTGCGTCTATATTTTCAGGCGGCGTATCGTATGGTATATCTGCCGCCGATGAAGCAAAAATAAAATGATTATCCCCCTCCCGGTCATCTAAAATACGTCTGCATATCTGCTCTACGTGAGGGACCGAATATCTGTTCAAAGAAGGTCCGTCAATATTGCCTAAGAGAACTTTCTCTTTCCCAATAATTTCGCGGGTTTCTTTTAATTTGTCTTTTGCATCAATTGCAAAAGCTGCAACATTAGGCAAGTCCTTTAGTTTGTTTAAATAATTATTAAATTGCATACCCCCATGATGAATAACCAAAGGCCCCTTTACCATGCTGAAAGCTTTGCTGAAATAGGGGAGGACAAAACTATCAATTATGCCTTTTGTAATTATTGCAGGGTTTGAAAAAATGACCGGTAAAGCAATTATATGAATTCCCTCATTAAACAACGCATTGGCTCTATCAACAAAATAACCGGTAAGTTTTTCGCATATCTTACGTGCTTCCTCTTCGTGGAATATTATTGTATCAAGCCACCCGTCAAGCCCCATTATAAGAGCCGGCAGGTCAACCGGACTTAGCAATATGCCCGCAATTGCATTTTCTTTACCCAGATTTTTTGCCATTAGCCTGGCCGACTCGTACAAATATTTAATTCTTTCATTCGAAGCGGCGCTTGGCAATGGTGTTTCAAGCAGTTCTTTGGGCGAAAGCGTTGCCGGCTTTGCAATATTCGGCGCATAGAATGGAAGGTATTTAGCCTTACTGCCGAATGCCTCCCCTTCGGCGGCTAATGCAAAAGGGGTGAATAATATATCCGGATTAAACCGCTCTTTAACTGCTTTCATCCCTTCGTAATATTTTAAAGACGAGTTGTAATATTCTGGTAAACTGCATCCTGTAAGGCGGGCGCCGTATAGGGATAATGTTAACGATATGGCGGGGTAATCCTTTTTATCCCCTGTTACCGAAGCGAATACTCTTTCCAATCCGGTCATTGCTGGTTCCTTATTTAATGGAGTTGCTTAGCCTTGTAAATAATTCGGGTGCCTGGAGCGCATTTCCAACCGTGCCGTCCCCCCCTACTTCTTCAAGTAAAGAAGGCCTTAAGCGGAATATTGCCCCTCCGACTGCCAGTTTAATCTTTCCCGATAAATTCCTTTCGTCTAAAAGCATTCTTACTTTTTTTATATTCACTGCGGTAGTGTACATCATTGCCGAAACCCCTATAACCGAGGCTTCTACTTCCAAAGCTTTACTAATAAATTCCTCGGCAGGCACATCGTTTCCAAGGTCATGCACTTCCCATCCCGAAGCCTTTAAAAATGTAGCAACCAGTTTTCTGCCTAGCGAATGGAAATCGTCTTCAATGTTGCCCATAATCGCTTTTCCCTTAATCTCATTCGACTCGGAAGAATTTTTCACTTTCTCATCTGCGGCTTTGGTTAGAATTTCCTCGGCAATCTTGCCTACAATATAACCGTGCGCCAGACTGATATCCCCCACTTTAGTCCAGTGGTCGCCAAATTCTGCAAGCGCCGGTTCAAGTATTTCCTTAACGGCTTCTTCATAGCCGTTTGCTTCGGCAAAGTGTTCCAGTAAATTTACAGCGCCCTCTTTATCGGCGTTTATAAAAAAACCGTACAATTGATCTTTAAGTTCTGCCCCCATAATCATCCTGTTTAGTGGGAATCGCGTTTTTTCAATTATCGATTATAACTTATCAAAGTTTATTCAATAATTCAATCCCGTAAAAAACTCTAATTACATTCAATTTTATAAGGGATAACAGCACTGATTTGTTTATAGGAGAGGCATGCGAATTTAGTATTTTAAAGAATACCAGCCGCATTATGAAATGATATGATGGAACAGCTTAAAATAGCGTTCCGATTATAATTTGAGAAGGAAAAATATTCCCAGAGCAGTAAGGGCAAGCCCGTACCACCTTTCAAGAATTGTAGCTTTCGATTTAATTGCCACTTTAGCCCCGAGAAAAGAAAACGGCACCGAACCTAATGCAAGCACCCCTGTAACTGCCCAATCGATATGCCCTAAATATGCGTGAACTACAGTACCCGGAAGCGCAAGAAATATTGAAACGGCCAGCGAACATGCAAAGGCTTTCTTAATAGGAAGATTGAGAATGCGCGAAAAACTTGGTGCCAACAGAAATCCTCCCGAATTTGCAAGAAGACCGGAAATCAAGCCTATACCGGTGGCAACGAGAATTAACCGGAGCCTCCAGAATTTAGGACGCTCAAAATCTGCACTATTAACTTCATTTTTGCCCTTTCCTTCTTTGGGAAAGAAAAGGAAACTTACTCCGAAAGCAAGCACCATTAAACCGGTAATGATAAGCAAGGGAGTCGCGCCGGTAAATTCGGTTAAATAGGAACCGATTATAGTAGCCGGAATTCCGAAACCGACACTCCATAATACTATTTGTTTGTCAAGCAGTTTCGATCTCCAGTATTCCACCGATGCGATGAATGTGCCCGGCACAGTTGCCGGCAAAGGAGCCGCTACCGCAATAAAACCGGGTATACCAATTAAGCTAAGCATAGGAGTGGCTATTGCGCTTCCCCCTTTACCGAACAGCCCGCCAAGAAAGCCAACAATTACTCCAATCAGAAATATTCCGGCAAAATGTAATAACATTATCAAACTCCTTTGTTTTCAACCTGTTCGCCCGGAATACATATCTGCCGGAAGTACAGATTTAAAATCTTTTTAACATTATTTTTCATTTCAATATAACAAGTTTACAAAACATTTTAATAAAACTTACGATAAAGAGATTAAATATTTTCTACAGGCAATTAAATAAAAAGCCGTTCAAAAAATAACATTGAACGGCTTAAATAAAATTTTGAAAGTACAACCCCTCCTTAGCAAGGAGGGGTGGCCGGCTTCAGCCGGCCGGGGTGGTGCAAGGTTATTTCTCTATTCCCCAATTCATATTCGGCTTGTTCCCAAGCGTGAATATAATCTCTCCCCCTTTCTTTACTTCTTCTACCGGTATAAACGCCTTATTCCATTCTTTACCATTAAGCTTTACCGATTGGATGTAGCAGTTTTCGGGAGAATAATTAACTGTTCTGGTAACAAATGTCTTTCCGTTGCCCAGTTTAACCTTAACTTCCTTTGCGCACGGAGTCCCGATAGCGTAATAATTTGAAGCGGGGGCAACAGGGTAAAAACCCATTGCGTTAAAAATATACCAGGCCGACATCTGGCCGCAGTCATCGTTGCCGCAAAGTGAATTGGGCTTGTTGCCGTACTGCGTAGTCATAATTCTTTTTACGAGATTCTGCGTTTTCCAAGGCTTGCCTGCGTAATCATATAGATAAGCTACATGGTGCGCCGGTTCGTTGCCGTGCCAGTACTCGCCGAAACGGCCAAGAATATCTTCAGAACCTTTTTCCACTTTATCTTTATCAGGCTCCATAAATAGGGAATCGAGCTTGGTGCAGAAAGCTTCTTTTCCCCCCTGAAGAGCAATCAACCCTTTAACATCCTGAGGAACATACCAGCTGTACTGCCAATTGGTGCCTTCAGTAATATCCCTTTTATTCATATCGTCAATATATCCGTGCGGATCGAATGGAGTGCGCCAGTTACCTTTCGAATCCCTGCCTCTCATAAGTTTGGTCGATGGATCGAATATGTTCTTATATGCCATTGAGCGTTTGGAAAAATATTCATAGTCCTTTTGTTTGCCCAGCTTTTTAGCCATCTGAGCAATACAGTAATCGTCAAATGCGTATTCAAGAGTCTTCGAAACCGATTCGTTTTCATGGTCGAAAGGCACATATCCAATGCGGGCATATTCTTCAACAGAATCGTAATCGTGATTCATTGCCGTAGTTTTGCTTGCTTCGTATGCCTTTTCATAATTGAACCCTTTAATTCCCTGCATAATGGCGTCGGCAATTACAGGCACAGCGTGGTATCCTATCATGCACCAGGTTTCGTTATTATTAAGGGACCATACAGGCAGAAGATGGTCAACACTCTGGTCGTAATGAGCAAGCATTGAGTTAATCATGTCGGCGTTCCTGTCAGGCTGAATTAGATTGAAAAGAGGATGCTCTGCGCGGAATGTATCCCACAGGGAAAAAATGGAGTAATTTTTAACCCCTTTTGCCTTATGTATAGTCTGATCCAATCCCCTGTATGAACCATCCACATCCTGGTATATTGTTGGGGTAAGAAGGGAATGGTAAAGCGACGTATAGAAGGTTTCTTTCTCTTCTTCGGTGCCTTCAATAACCATCTTCCCCATTTCCCTGTTCCATGCCTTGCGGGCATCTGAAACTACTTTATCAAAATTCCATCCCGGTATTTCGGCATCAAGATTCATTAATGCGTTAGCGCTGCTTACTGCCGAAATTCCTATCTTAACGAGTATTACCTCGTTTTCCTTTGTTGAATAACGGGTGTAATATTGAAGGTCGGGGCCGGCGGATTCGTATTTGCTTCGGA
Source organism: bacterium (assembly GCA_027398005.1). Taxonomy (GTDB): domain Bacteria; phylum Bacteroidota; class Ignavibacteria; order Ignavibacteriales; family Melioribacteraceae; genus JAEXUB01. Next base: position 13,173 of record DAHYUM010000033.1, on the reverse strand, counting down.
ACCGCGCGGTGTTATAATATACTCTCTTTCCACCGTTCATTATTACAAAATCGTCATAAGGACGAGAGTAGCGGGCGGCAAAATATAAATGCCTTTCTTTTGCCCACCCCTGAACAAGATGATAACCGGTAACAAGAGTCTTGCTTTCGGCACGCACGTTAGACCACTTAACATTCCACTGGAGAACGTGGCTTAAATCCATCATTATATTCGCTTTATCGGTCTTGGGGAACGTAAAGCGCATTATGCCTGCCCTTTCGGTAGCGGCAAGTTCTAACAATACATTATGTTCCGGCAGACGTACGGCATAATAACCTGTTTTAACAATTTCATCCTGATGATTAAAACGGGTGCAGTAACCGGAATCGGGGACTTGTATGTAATGCGTATTCCCATATTTATCTTTTTGGGCTACAGTCCCTGCTTTAAATTCAGGCCTGCCTACCGAAGGCATTACAAGAAAATCCCCCAAATCGGGAATTCCCGTTCCGCTTAAATGCTGCATGCTGAACCCGATTACTACGCTGTCGCCGTATTCGTAACCCGAGGCTGTTTCCCAGCTCTTCATATCGGTATCGGGACCAATCTGCACCATGCCGTGCGGCATTGCGGGTCCGGGATAAGTATTCCCTTCTCCGTTAGTGCCTATAAGCGGTTTAATATAATCGGCAAGTTCCTTTTTTGCTTTCTGCGCCTGAAGAGAACTGCAGGCTACAAGTAATGCCGCAATGATTAGTGCAATGTTTCTAATTCTTTTCATTTAATTCCTCTTCTTCCATATTTAACAAGGCCCTTTAACAATAAAAATTAAAAGGGCCTGTAATTAATTTATTTGTTCAATTCCAATATAACCGGTTTAATCCTTAGTCATTGAATAAGGCACAGCATCTTTTCCGGTGCCCCATTCCTTATTCGGTTTATCGCTCATTACAAATTTCAAATTTCCGCCGTTAATAATTTCGCTGTGGTTAAGATAACACCTGTTAAGCGGTTTACCGTTAAGCGATACTTCTTTTATATAAATATTTTTGCCCGAAAGATTCTCGGCTGTAATTTTAAACTTTTTGCCGTTTTCAAGATTGATGACCGCCGAATTAACACAGGGACTGCCAATAACATACTGGTTGCTCCCCGGAGCTACTGGGTAAAACCCCATAGTACTGAAAATATACCAGGCAGACATCTGCCCGCAGTCGTCGTTGCCGCATAAACCGTGCGGCTCGGGCTTGTACATTGTATCTACAATCTGGTGAATCCTTTCCTGTGTTTTCCAGGGGGCGCCGGCATAGCTGTACATATAAGCTACATGATGGCTCGGCTCGTTGCCGTGCACATAGCAGCCTATTAAGCCCACCTTTGTTACATCCTCGCTTTCGCCGAAATATTTATCGGGCAGGTTGAATGTGAATAAGGAATCGAGCCAGGTAACAAGCTTGCTGTTTCCGCCAAGCAGATTAATGAAACCCTTAATATCCTGAGGCACGTACAGGGAATAATTCCATGCGTTGCCTTCAATATAACCCTGATTAACAACGCTTAGAGGATCGAACGGTGTTTTGAAATTCCCTTTAGAATCTTTAGCCCTTATAAAATGGGTTTCTTTATCGAAAAGGTTTTTATAATATCCGGCTCTTTTATAAAACTCGCCTGCAATATCTTTCTTTCCCATTTTTTCGGCAAGACGGTAAATCGTCCAATCGTCAAATGCATATTCAAGAGTAACCGAAGCCGAAGAACCGCTTACATCGGATGGGACATAGCCGAATTTCTTATATGCGCCGATTCCGTCGTAAGTATCGTGGTTGGCGCTTGCAGTTACTGCTTCAAGAACTTTATTTTTATCAATTCCGGGAATGTTCTTCATTACCGCGTCCACAACTACCGGAACCGCATGGTAGCCTATCATGCACCAGTTGTCGTTTGCCCAGTGGGACCAGATAGGGAGCATTTTATGCACGCTCTGCTCGTAATGGGCCAGCATAGAGTTTACTATGTCCGATGTCCTTTTCTGCTGTATTATGGTATAAAGCGGATGTAAAGCGCGGTAGGTATCCCACAGCGAAAAGGTTGTATAATCCTTAAACTTATTTGTTTTATATATGTTCTGGTCCAGTCCTCTGTATTCTCCGTTAAGATCGGAATAAATATTTGGATTAAGGAAACTATGGTACATGGATGTGTAAAAATTCATCTTCATATCGTCCGGAGCTTCTATGGTTATTTTAGAAAGCTCCCTGTTCCATTTTTCCTTTGCTTTTGCAACGGTACCGTCAAAATCCCAGCCGGGAATTTCGGCTTTAAGATTTTCAAGCGCGTTTTTTGTGCTTACCCCCGATAAGGCCACCTTAACAAGAATTTCCTCGCCATCTTTTGTATCGAAGTTGAAAAATCCTTTAACCTTGTGCCCTGCCCTTTCGGGGAAGTTATCATTCTCGTTCCACCTTCTCCAGAATCCGTTATAAATTAATTTCTCGTCGTTGCGCAGTCCGTACGATTTAATCGGCTTAGAAAATTCCATTGCAAAATAAACGTACCTGGTTCTTGCCCATCCGTTTGTCTGCCTGAATCCCGTAATAAGGTGGTCATTTTCAACACGGACATAAGCCCAAACAACTTTTCCATCGTAATTATAAATACCCGAAGTCATATCAAGAATAATATGTGCGTCATCCGATTTAGGGAATTTGTACCTGTGGAATCCGGCATGTTCTGTAGCCGTAAGTTCAACATCAATACCGTAATCATCAAGCCTGACCGCGTAGTAACCCGGCTTTGCCTTTTCGGTAGAATGCGAGAAGGATGACCTGTATCCGCTTCCCTTAACATCCTTTACCCCCGGGTTCAGCTTTAACTTACCCACGGTAGGCATTAAAAGAATATCCCCCAGGTCGGAATGCCCGGTGCCGTTCATATGCGTATGGCTGAAACCGACAATTGATTTATCGGCATACTGGTATCCCGCGCAATATTTGTATACGTCTCCGTTGTACCCTTTTCCGTAACTGTATAGCACCGTATCGGTTTCGGGGCTCAATTGCACCAGCCCGAACGGATAAACAGCACCCGGATAGGTATGCCCCATGTCGTCTGTTCCAATTAATGGGTTTACATAATCATAAGGAGTCTTTTTGTTCTGCGCCGAAAGGACAACCGTAAAAAATAAGATGCAACAAATAATACTTTTGCTTATCTTCACTTATCATTTCTCCATATTACTGTTTTTACTAATTCTAAAACTAACAAAAAATTGAGTCGTATAAAATTCTATTGTTTAACTGAATTTGTTTCAGTAATTAATCATTTAATAAATAATAGGGAGACTTAATATGGAAAAGAGAGTAAAACTAATTGCCCTTTTAATGGCTCTTCTATTTACAGGCGCCGTATTGGCCCAGGGGACGGGGAAAGTAGTAGGTTCAAAACAGGCAAAAAAATATCACCGCGAAGACTGCGCACAGGTAAAAAAAATAAGCAAGGATAATCTCGTTGAATTCGCTTCGGCCGCCGAAGCCAAAGCAAAAGGGTATTCCCCATGCAAAATTTGCAAACCGGATGAACCGAAAGCCTTAAAAGAGGTAAAGGAAACTAAAAAAGGAGCAGTTAAAGAAGCCGCCGCGGCTAAAAAAGAAGCATTAAAGGAAGCTGCCGAAGGGAAAACCAAAGTTGAGAAAAAAGGGACCGATGTAAAGAAAAAGGCTGTTGAAACCAAAAAGGAAGCCTATAAAGATGCCAATACTCTTAAAAAAGAAGCTGTAAAATCGGCCCAGGATATTAAAAAAGAAACTAAAAAATAATTTTTAAGCAAAACAGTTCATTCCTCATCCTTTTTAAGGGATGGGGAATTGATTTAAATAAAGTTGCACAATTTATTTTAAATAAATTATTTTCTGTCTATATTTAGACCCTAAAAAATAACGGATAGGTGCAGGAGTGGTTGAACTGGCTACCCTGGAAAGGTAGTATACCCGTAAGGGTATCGAGGGTTCGAATCCCTCCCTCTCCGCCACGTTGGATGCAGCGCCGGTGCATGGCGCACGATGCGGTCGATCGCGCGACGGCGGGAGGGTGAGAACCCTCGCGGTTCGACGCGGATGCAGGAGCATCCGCGGACGCCGCAGGCGGCCCCGAGCGCAGTGCGCGAGGGGCGCGGTACAGGACGTACCGCGCAATCCCTCCCTCTCCGCCATGCCTCAGGCAGGCAGGCTAAAAATCAAAAGCCCCCTTTTTGGGGGCTTTTGATTTTTAAATTATATGAGACGGCTAATTCTATCCTTCCTGAAATCTGAGTCCCGATAATCCGGGTTTAACGGGGAGTTGTCTGGATTCGAATCCATCATCTGCATATCCTTTTCTTGACGCAAGAAAAGAACATACTCAGCCGGCAGGGGTCGTGAGTCTGTCCGAGAACCTCATCTGGTTAGCGATTATTTTATTTGTATAACGATTGCCCCATGTTAAGCAGGCATTAGTTTTGCAATTTTCTTAATGTTGTATGCTAGGCAAACCAAATTAAATTCATTTTTAGTCTTTTCTTTCCCTCTTAGCAAAAATCTTGTAAATCCCATTATGTATTTTAACTGCGCATATACAGGCTCTATTATGGCTATTCTTCTGTTGTAAATCGCCCTGCCTTCTGCTGTTTTTAATTTATCCGACATTACTTTTTTAAATATATCATTTTCATATATCTGTATTTGCCGATATATCCCATTTTTTGAGCGGATACATTCATCTTTTAATTTACATTCGCGGCAGTTTGTACCTTTGTAGACTTTAAATTTATTCCCATTTCTTGTGGAGTTATTAGAATATTTCATTGGTTGTTTGCGTGGGCAAATATATTCATCCTTTTCTTTGTTGTATACAAAATTCCTTCTGTCGTATTTTGATATCCCTTCTTTCATTTCTTTATCATAGGTAGATGATGGTATATACGCCTCGATTTTTTCCTTTTCTATATATCTATACGTTTCACCGCTGTAATATCCGGCATCTGCTGATATTATCTCAGGTCTTTCTTTTGTATTCTTCTCTATCTCAGGGTATATTTCTTCCAGTAAATGATTATCTGTGCTCACGGTTTTCACGTCGCATACTGTTATGATTTGATTCTTACTGTCTACGGCCAGTTGTACATTAAAACAGGTGTCATAACCTCCATCCCCTTTTTTCATTATCTTCGTATCGCTATCTGTTAAATTGACATTTTTTACTTTATCCTTTTTTATTTTTTCTTTCGCTTCCTTTATCTTTCCCAATAACCGGGCCTCGTCCTGCAACTCTTCCGGTATTTCATATCCGGTTTTATCTCCATATAACTTGTCTTCTGCTTTGTCAGCTTCCTCGGCTTCCTTGAATATCTTTTCTATCAGTTTTGCTTTCTTTTCCAGTTCACTCAGTGTATAGCTTCTATTTCTTGATGAATTAGATTTTATTTTACTCCCGTCTATCGCTATGTGCTGCATGTTAAATAAATTCATCCCCTTGCATACTTCCAACACCTGTAGAAAACAGTCCTTAAAATATTTCCCTTTGTCTTTTCTAAAGTCACTTATTGTTCTGAAGTCCGGATGCTGCATTCCTGTTAAATACATAAAAAATGCATCGCTGCTTAACCTTTCCGCTATTTTTCTGGATGTTCGTACTCCAATTGTATATCCATAAATCAGGATTTTCACTAGCATTTTGGGATGATAGGCTGGCTGGCCCTCTTCACTATAACTAGCATATAAGTAAGTAAAATCAAAGTTATCTACTATTTTATTTATAACTCTTACTATATGATCTTTTGGAACCAGTTCGTCTATGGATTGCGGGAATAACTGTCCTTGGGATTGTTGGTATGGCTTAAATTTCATCTTATTCTCTTTTTTTGCCTTAACCAACTTATTTAAATTTTTATTTTAAATCTATAGTTCTCGGACAGACTCCGTACCCCTGCGTAAACAGAAACTATTAAAACGGTTAATATAATTCAGCGTGCTGGCAAGTCACCCATCTCATCCATAAGGCTTTGTACCAGAACTGCTTAATTTTATATTATTTCTTACCGTCGTACCAGTAATAATTGCCGTCCCATATAATTATATCCCGTCCGCCGGTATGCTTGCTGTCGTACCCTACTTTCCAATTCTTTTTTTCTTTATTATCAATTAGAACTAATGGATATTCGCTATCCCCTTTAACCCATTTACCCGATTTGCCGCCGTAAGCATTCCATTTATATGTTCCGTCTTTTTTAATTACAAGATCCCCCGCTTTCAAACCGGCAGAAACGTGCAGTGTGTTGTACCCGTCCCTTCCGTTTGGGGTTTCCCAAACGGCGCCAGGTATTTTTGTGTGCCAGGTGCCAATTAAATTTTCAATTTCGTTATTCTTATCCTTATTTTCTGCCGGCACTTCTTTCTTTTTAACATCCGGTTTACCTTTTTCTTCAATAACATCATTTGCCTTAGTTACTGCAGGTAAATTGCCCTTAACAGTCTCAGCCTGTTTCCCTTTATAAAGTTCGGTCTCTTTTGCCTTATAGACTTCAATGGAATTTGCCTTATGTACTTCCACCTGTTTGGATTGCTTAACTCTAATTGATTTAGCAGAATCCACTTTTATCGTTTTTGCTTTATAAACTTCCATCCCCTGCGGAAAAATTGATTCGCCAGCCGCTGAAATTAAAATTAGTACTGCCGTTGCTATAATTATATTATGCATTGCTTAACCCCCTCCGGGAAATAATAAAATAATATTTGTGGTATTATTATCCGAATTTAACTGAATAAAATCAATATTTTTTTCATTTTTCCATTATACCAGCGGGGGTAATGCCTCTGAGCCAGAAGAAATACTTGTAAAACGGTAAATAGGTATTACCGGATTGAAAAAATATTTAGATGCTGTATTTCATTTTCCCCGGAATAACGCCTCTCACTCCTCCGCGCGGGTCTTCACAATCCCCCTCCCTGCGGGGGATAAGGTGTATATGGCAGTGCATAACAGTCTGCCCTGCGGCTTTGCCGGCATTTGTGCCTATATTAAAACCTTTAATTGATTTATCCCCTTCCATAAGCCGTTCGCTCTGCAGGTTAATCAACTCGTGTACTGCCCTTAATTCATCCCCGGTGAGTGAAAAGTAATCTGCAATATGCCTTTTGGGTATTATGAGAGAATGTCCCTCCGTAACAGGGAAAGAATCGTAAAATAAAATTGCCAAACTGTTTTCTATAACTATTCTGCTCTTTTCAATATTGCAGAATATGCACTCATTGGAATGTTCATTCATACCTGTTTATCCCTCCGGCGGCAATTAAATCCACAATACCGAATTGGCGGCACCTTTAATAATGCCCGCCTGAATAGCGGCGCCGAAACTGACGGCTAGTTCCGGCTCAACCCCGGTGTAAGGGGGAAAACCGAAGTACTCTGTAAGCATATTCTTTACGGCAGGCGTTTGCGAAGCGCCCCCCGCCATTATTACCCCCTCAATGCTTTCCTTGGCAACTCTGCCCGATTTGAAAATCCAGTCCATTGCCGAGATGGTTTCATTTATCAGGTCTTCGGTAATTGAATCCAATGTAGCCTTAGCCAGCTGAATATTTACATTAATTAATTTTTGGTTGTAAAGCACGGGGAACTTAATAGAAATTTCATTCCCCTCTACGGCAGAAAGAGCTTCCTTAGCCTTTTTTGCCTCCGATTTAATTTTCTGCTCCAGGGTATCGTCGAATGTGTCAATTCCGTGTTGATCAATCAGGTATTCTTTAATAAATCTAATAATCCGCTGGTCGTAAATTTCGCCCCCAAGATATTTAATTTCCTCAAAGGCAAGCAAATCGATACTGTTCTTCTCGAACCTTACAACGCTCGCGTTAAAATTCCCCCCTCCGAAATCGTATACAAACAGGCTCCTGTTAAAAAAATTCTTTCCGTAGCTGAAAGAGAGCGCAATAGCCACCGGCTCCTTAATAATTTTAAGCACCTTAATACCCGCCATTTCAGCCGCGTTCTGCACCGCGGTTCTTGCCGCGGCCCCGAAATATGAAGGCACAGCAATAACCGCCTCTTCAATACGGTCGTCAAGGTAATCTTCCCCGTAAGTTTTAAGGTATTTAAAAATAAAAGAGGCAACCTCTTCGGGGGAATAATCGCGCTCCCCCAGTTGAATTTTGCCCGGCTCCCCCATTCTTCCCTTAATATCGCTTATAGCGCTGGCCGTAAGCCTTTCGGCCATTGGCCCTACCTTTAGTTCCTGCATGTGGGGGTTTATTCCCACTACCGAAGGGGTAATTTCGGTGGCAAATGCCTTATTAATTACAGGCATTACAATACCGTTCTGCATATATGCTATTTTAGATGAAGTCGTTCCGAAATCTATTCCTATAACCGCGCCCATTTAATTCCTGTAATTCTGTAAATGAAAATTAATTTTGCCAATAATATCAATATTATCGGCAATTTCCTAAAATGTTAAATTGTTTCGGCAGAATTTATTTACATTCAAATTTACCCCCGGTTTATATTTTTTAAGAGAATAAAACTTACTGCAAACAGGGGCGTCTAAAAATTCAAAGGGATAATTCAATATTAAATTTATAAAGGGAGGGTTTAATGAGCCGAAAAAAGATTATAGCCGCGTTTTTGATGCTTGCCCTTACGGCTACGGGAATCTATCCGTGCACTACATTCATGTTTAAGGATAAAAACGGGCATGTATATTACGGAAGAAATTTCGATTTCCCCGCCGGACCGGGGCATGTGGAAATTAATTTACGGGACCAGCTTAAGACTTCCTTAATCTGGAACGGTTAAAGCGAGAAACCGTTTTCATGGAAATCTAAATTCGGCAGCATTACATTCAACCAGAACGGGAGGGAATTCCCCTACGGCGGAATGAATGAGGCAGGGCTAGTAATTGAACAAATGTGGCTGTTCGACACTAAATATCCGGCACCCGATTCAAGAGCAGGACTTACAGAACTGCAGTGGATTCAGTACCAGCTGGATGTATCCTCTTCGGTAGAGGATGTAATTAAAAGCGATAACAGCGTGCGCATTTCATCTTATTCCAAGGCTCCTATTCATTTTCTGGTTTCGGATGCCGCCGGCAACGCAGCCGTAATTGAATATATTAATGGCAAAATGAACTATTATACCGGGGAAACCTTAAAATACCGGGCACTTTCTAATGAGACTTATAACTATTCGCTCGATTATAAAATGAACAAGGATAATGGTGGGAATAAAACCTACCCGTCTGAAAGGATTAATTCATTCGACCGATTCTGCACAGCCGCCGAAATGGCAGGCGCTTATAATCCGGCTAATAATAAACCGGTAGAATATGCTTTCGATATTCTCGGCAAAGTTGCTCAGGGGAGCCATACCCAATGGAGCATTGTTTATGATGTGGCAGATAGAAAAATATTTTATAAAACCAACGCCAATCAAACCATACGGCAATTAAGCTTCAGCGGATTCGATTTTGCCGGCAACGCACAAAAATTATATATAGATATCGATAAAACAGATAACCGCACCGATGAATTTAAGGTGTTTAATTATGATTTGAACCGGAAACTAATTGAAGATGTATGGAACGCAATTCCATTTCTAAAACAAAACCCCGAATCAGACAGGCTTGCAATAGCCGGTTACCCTCTTACCGTAAAATATGCGGGGACTGGTAATTAAAGTATAAAACAAAGGGCGCTTATGGCGCCCTTTTTATTTCATTCAATTATTATGTTGTATTTCTCAAGCAGTCCCGGAAGTCCGTTTAAGGAAAACTTTGCCTTCCTTATTTTGTTTATTTCCGGATCAATAGAATAACTGTGCGAACTGCTCAAATCTGCTTTTTCGAGATTAGTGCCGTTAAAAACTGCCCTGTGGAGGGAACAACCGAAAAAACCTGCAGAAGTAAGGTCGCATTCGGTAAAATCGGCTTCTTCAAGCGAACACTCGGTAAAGTTGATTTTTTTCAGCTTCTTGCCGAAAAAAGAGGCATGGTTCAAAATACATTGCTCGAAAGTCATTGAAAGGCCGAAATCGCCGCTGTTCTCGAAATGTATACCAAGCATTTTACAATTTACAAATTTTACTCCGTTTAATGTGGCGCCGTTTAACTTAACCATCGAAAGGTCACAGTTCTCAAACTCGCAATCGATGAATACAATATCAGTAAAGGAAGAGTTATAAAAAGATGAGTGTACAAAACGGCATTTTTCGTATTCCCCTTCCTGCAAAGGCCCCTTTTCATAACTTTCATTTTCGAATATTTTCCCTTCTTTATAAACTTTCTCCATTATATGCCTTTCAGGATTGTTCAAATAAAAACCTGCGTTAAAATAGCAAAATTTCCCCTTACCAGGCATTAATTATAATTAATAGTGCCAATTGACAATTCCGCCGTATTGTAATTTTAATTATATTTTATCCAATAAATAATTGTTCCCCTAAACTGGAAATATAAACCGGAGGTAAAATGAAAACTTATATAAGAACCATATTTATTCTAATTCTTTCCATTATTTTTGCTGCACCTTCCCTTTTTGCCCAGAATAAGGATTTGAATTTAAACCGGTCCAAAATTAAGGGAGCAGGAATTAGAACATGCACAGAAACCTATTACGATTATGCCTTTGGCGAACCGGCTAAGGAGGGAAAAAGAGCATTTTACACAGAATATGATAAAGACGGGCTTGTTTCATCAAGAACATTTTATAATAAGGATGGGGAATTCGACTATAAAATGAGATACACTTACGACCCCGCAGGCAAAATATTAAGCGAAACCCGTCTTAATGGAAGCGACGAAATTGATTCCCTGCGACGATTTAAATATGAGGGGAAAAATCTGGTAGAAAAATCGGACTTAAATCCGGATTCGACTCTGAGAAATAAATGGCAGTATGAATATGACGGGAACGGTAATGTAATTAAGGAAACATCATTCGATTCCGACGGTGCCGTAAAAAGCAGGATTGTTTATACCTTCTCCCCTGAAATAAAATTGACCAAGAAAGTTAAATATGATTCGGACGGGAAACCTCTTGAGAAATTTGAATATGATTACGATAATGCCGGCAACCTTATTGCCGAAACCCAATACGATGACGAGGGCGCGGTGGTCTATAAAATTAAAAATACAATTTCAGACGGGGGTAAAAGCGTCGAATCGATTAAATATGACCCGGACGGCAAAGTAGTTGAAAAAATTTCGATGAAATATGAGGGGAAAAACCTGGTTGAAAAAATCCGCTATGAAGACGGCGACGTTATTGAAGCCGATACTTATAAATACGGCGGCAACGGCAAATTAGCAGAAACCGCCCATTACGGTAAAGGCAAAACACTTATGCTTTTTAAATCATTTCAATATTCCCCCGAAGGCTCTGTAATTGAAGAAATAAACGACAATAAGGATGAAGATGCTTTTGCTAAATACGTTTTCAGCTACGAAAACAACGGCAGCCCGAAACAGAGAGTTACATACGATAAAATGGACGAGCCGGTAAAACTTCTTAAATATGATTATGAATACAACAAATAGGATTTAATTACACAATAAAAAAACCCCGGTTTCAGCCGGGGTTTTTTGTAAATTGTAAAACTTTTTAATGCACAAATAACATCGAAACAATGCTAACCAGTATAATAACCGAAAAGCCAAGAATTATCCTTTTCTTTATATCCTTACGTCCCAAAATAATGGCATATATCATTTTAATAAGGTTGTTGCTTGCCGTGGCAATTATGGTTGCGTTTACAATAGTACTTATGTACAAATTTGTACCGCCGTGCTGAAAAAGGTTTAGAATATAAGGGTCTATATCGGTTACGCCCACAATAAATGAAAGTATGTTAACCCCCACGCTTCCGTAATTTATAAGCACAAAATTTGTAACGACGGCAAAAACGCCGAAAAGGATTGCGAAAATGAATGCAGTTTTAAATTCAAGCGGATTGTGGTCATCGCTGCTTTTACCTTCGTGCAATTCAGCAGTATCCTCCGTATTCCTGAAGAATAGTGTTACGGCAAAGCTTACAATTCCAAAAAATATGAAGAACGGCAAAAGCGCTATGGCTACCTTTTGGTTAAATATAAAAGCCAGCAAAAGAATGCGCAGGTACATCATTCCGGTAGCGGCAAAAATACCCGAAATTATCTTTGATACTTCGCTTTCGCTTCGGCTTCTCTTTGCAAGCACTACCGTGGTTGCAGTACTGCTGTATAATCCCCCTAAAATTGCTGAAAGGATTATCCCCGAATCGGGGAATACGAATTTTTTAAGCAGGTAGCTTAAATAAGAGATACCCGAAACCGCTACTATTGTGAGCCATATCTGGTAAGGAGATATGCTTATTTGATCCGATACCGGATTATGAGGCAGAAGGGGAAGAATAATTCCGGCTATTATTATGAATTTGGCAAGAGTAGTAAATTCGTTCCTGTCGAACTTTTTCGAAAAATTAAACAGGCTCTCTTTCATTTCTACTACAATTAGAATTGTAACCACTACAAGCATTACCAGCCATGGGGGCTGTAAATATACAAGCGGAGTAAGAAAATATGTAATAAGGGCCGTAATTATCGAAGTCATGCCCCAGTGGTTCTTTACTTTAATCCTGTTGTAGTAATAAATTCCCAGTAATGCCGAAAGAACAACTCCCCCGGCAAAAAAGAGTATCATATTTGCGGGCATGGTTATGTAAAGAATAAATCCGAGTATGCCTATAAGAGTTATGGTCCTGTCGGTACCAAAAATATACTCGTGTTCTTCTATTACATGAAGCTTTCTCTGCTCCAGCCCGATTAGCAATGAGAATATTACTACCAGCAGAAAGTTGATTAAGTCCTTAGGAATTTGAGCAAATATTTCCATATTAACCGGTCATTTTATAATAATTTAATTAGTTAAACTTCCGGTATACAAGAAAATAAAATTTATACAATTATGCAAAGGAAATTAAGGATATCAATTTCCCTAAAAGTATGTCTGTCCGGCTCTGCTGCAAATCATTAAAAGACAAGCACCTTTTCCGGTTCGTAAAATACAGGCTCGCCCAATTCCTTTAGCGAAAAATGGTTAAAAATATGATGCCCGTCGAAATCGATTACCCGCAGGTCGTCATCCTGATGAAGGTCATTCATTACAGCATCGTAATGATGGCCGTATTTTT
>DAHYUM010000337.1 GCA_027398005.1 bacterium | reverse complement strand
GAAGAGCATCATCATGTTCGTTATTCTAAAGAAGCTATCGAAATGGCGGTTCGTTTAAGCGAAAGATATATAACAGACCGTCATTTGCCGGATAAAGCAATAGATGTTCTAGATGAAGCCGGCTCGCGTGTTCATATGGGTAATTTCACTGTCTCTGAAGAAGTTTTGAGACTGGAAGAAGAAGTCGAGAAAATTAAACAACTCAAGATTCAGGTTGTTAAACAGCAGGATTACGAAGAAGCTGCGCGGTTACGAGATAAAGAAAGAACTCTTCAATCCGATCTTGAAATTGCAAAACGTGAATGGGACACTAAAACTAAAGATATCATTTATGATGTTAGTGAAGATGACATGGCAACGGTTGTTTCCATGATGACTGGAATTCCGGTTACAAGAGTTGTTCAAGCTGAGTCAGATAAATTGATGAAGATGGAGAGCGCTCTTAAAGGCAGAATTGTTGGACAAGATGAAGCAGTTTCAAGACTAACTAAAGCTATTAG
>DAHYUM010000336.1 GCA_027398005.1 bacterium | reverse complement strand
AGCGTGACCGGTCCTTTTGAATTAGCGAATCGTTTAAGCCATAGACGGGTATTGATTTCGTAAATGCTTGGATTAAAACTCATGTTACTCCGAACCGGTATTGTTTTTAACAAACAACGCTTTCTTTTTTTCAAGAAGTTCTTTATTACGATTCATCATCTCCATATGAAGACGTTCATCTTTCGATTGTTCCATCATCCGGTTGTTCTCTTTAATCTCTCTATCGATTTCAAACAGTTGAAACGTTTTCACGGTCTCGACAGCATGTTCAAACGAATCCTTTTCTATTTTACCGTTGTATGACAGCTCGTCCCACTTTTTACTGATCGTCTCGTCGGCTAATGTTAGGTCAAGAATAAAGGAACGGGTTTCCTCGTCATCAATCTTATCGATCAAATATGCCGGAGAAACTTTTTCTTCCTTCAGTCCTTTTTCTACAATCTCCGCAAGTTTTCTGTATTTGTGATTATAAAAATTCTCGACGTTTATTTTTTCCAAAAT
>DAHYUM010000335.1 GCA_027398005.1 bacterium | reverse complement strand
GTACCAACACCACCAGTATATTTTATTATTACACTGATTCCATATATTTTCTTACTCTTTAATCCAAGAAAACATCAACTGCCTATGTATTAGTAGAAATGCTATTTCTTAAGCTTCAATTCCCGTCGGCTTAAGCCGACGGCAATTTTAAATACATTACCCTTTAATCCGCTTAATAGTTCTTCAATATTTAATTCCCACTTAAAAACTGGATTACTATAGTTTAACATGCTTTAATCCTTAATAGAAGCATCTAACAGCATCTTCTTAATAATCTAACTTCTCCAGTCTCAATTCCCGTCCGCTTAAGCCGACGGCAAGTTTAAATTACATTTCACTTTTACCATCTTTAAGTATTTATATGCAGATGACAAATAACTTTAACTACAGTTTTATATAATCTTTCTTAATTCGGCTTAAGCGGACGGCAAGTTTAAATTACATTTCACTAATACCATCTTTAAATATTTATATGCAGATGACAAATAACTTTAACTACAGTTT
>DAHYUM010000334.1 GCA_027398005.1 bacterium | reverse complement strand
AAGACAAATGAATACACACATAACTCCTTCACAGAGAAGAACTGGGAACATATAAAAAGATGGTTCGATCTTAACAATGAAAATAATTCTTGACACAAGATAATTTCATTTCTATCTTTGCACCCAAGATGAAAAACGCAAAAGAAACATATAACAATTTTAACACAAGCCGGGCTTGGTGGTGGTGGAATAACTATAATTGCGCAAACTCGGTGATATAAACTAATTAAAATAGAATTTCGAATGAAACCCTTCTTAGTAATCACTGAGAAGGGTTTTTTGTTATAGAGGAATAATAAAATGGAATACACGCACTTTTCGGAACTGGCGGCAAATTACAACTTCGTACCGGTGTATGAAAAAATATCGGCGGATTTGTTAACTCCGGTGCTTGCTTACTTGAAAATCAGAAAAGCCGGTTCAACTTCGTTCCTTTTGGAATCCGTCGAAGGCATCGGTCGTTTGGCACGGTACTCTTTCATTGGATTAAATCCTTCCGAAATAA
>DAHYUM010000333.1 GCA_027398005.1 bacterium | reverse complement strand
CATAAAATTTAGTTAATACTAATGACGTCGAATTTGTCTTTTTAGCTCTTGCAATAGCTATTAAAATTATAATAACTATAATTATTAACGGGGCAAAAATTGTAAGGTTTTGCGATAAATTCATAACGATATTCTCCTAATTTTTTAAAAATATAATTTATTCTACTTTACAAAATAGTATATTTTGTATAGTATTGTCCTTAAATATCCCCTAAAAAATATCTTTTTCAATAAAATATTTCTTGCTTTTTGTTTAAAAACTTTATATAATTATATTATGTAAAGTAATCGGCAAAGGGAAACAAAGAACAAAGTAATAAAATAAAACAAAAGCCGTAACAGAAACAAATAAACAAATAACCCTCCTAATTTGCGTTTTAAGGTCAATTAAATACTTTTTAGGTATAAAACCATTAACCGGCGGCCAAAAGAAAAAATTAAGGGTCGATACCCCATTTTTTTCTAATTTCCTTCAGTAGAATTTCCGCCGCTTCTCTTATAACAACCTCT
>DAHYUM010000332.1 GCA_027398005.1 bacterium | reverse complement strand
AAGTTTCTCAAAAGTTTTCAGCAACTCCGGATCAACTTCATCCAGACTTTCCAATTTCGGTTTTTGCTTAGGTGCGGAGAAGTAGCTAATGTCTTGAAAATCAATTTGCGGATACTTCACGTTCGGCCATTTAGGTTCTTCCATTTTCTGCCAATACCTAAACGCTTTCAGTCTCCACTCGGTCATCCAATCAGGTTCGTTCTTCTTCTTTGAAATGAATCGAATAACTTCTTCATTCAATCCTTTAGCAGCGGTTTCTGAGTCAATATCAGTTATAAATCCCCACTTATATTCGGATGAAGTAACATCATCCAGAACCTTCATATCTTCTGATAATTCTTCATCCGGTTTCAAATCATTTTCTTTGATTTCATTCATTTTTGGCCATTCTTTATAATTTTGGGTTGAAAATTATTTAATCTGGAAAAAAAAGTCAAGATTTATATTACAAACCACCAATTATCTGTTTTTGTTCCATTTTACAAAAAATTAATTGAAGTATTTTAAAATTA
>DAHYUM010000331.1 GCA_027398005.1 bacterium | reverse complement strand
AGTTCAATATGAGCAAGAATACAAAGAAAGCGAACGCTGCCTTTACCGGACTTGGTAAGACAAAGAGAATCCTTCTTGGCGATACTCTGCTGGATAATTATACCAATGATGAAATTGAAACCGTTATTGCGCATGAACTTGGACATTACAAGAAAAAACATATCATTAAAAATATTGCTATAGGAACGATCTCAAGCTTTTTAACTTTTTTCCTAATTGCCCAGCTTCATAAATTGTCCCTAAGTTTGTTTGGTTTTACAGAGATAGTTCAAATATCTTCGCTTCCGCTTCTTGCATTGTGGGGCGCACTAATCGGATTGATTCAAACTCCAATCTCAAATTTTATATCACGTAAATTCGAATATGAAGCGGATGAATATGCGGTAACTGTAACAAACAAAAAAGAATCTTTTATAAATACATTAGAAAAATTAACCGATCAAAATCTTGGCGACTGCGAACCGCTTCCGATAGTTGAGTGGTTTTTCTACAGTCATCCCTCAATCAAAAACA
>DAHYUM010000330.1 GCA_027398005.1 bacterium | reverse complement strand
ATAAAAACTGTTTCTTAATCCTAAGAATAAAATTTAATAACTGTGTTAAACAAATATCATTAAATTGTTACTTTTAATGGTTAACTACATGTGCAGGTAGTTTTAATTATTCTTAACTAATCTTTCTTGCTAACCAATCGGAAAAATTTGAAAAGAATATAATTATAATTCATGGAATGTTTAAAAACAAAAATAATCATTCAAAATTCAGTGGAATTTATTTTGCGAAAGTCAGAGTAAAAGTTGTTCCGGTTCCCTTTTTGCTTTTTACAACTGCCGAAATTTTATTCAGATCACAATATTTTTTAATTAGCGCCAGCCCCAATCCGTTGCCATCGAATGAACGTGAATAGCCCTGTTCTTCCTGTGAAAAAGGTGTAAATATTTTTTGTAGATAATCTTTTGACATTCCTATCCCTGTATCGCTGATTTCCACGTATAAATTTTCTCCTTTGTTTCTTCCCACCGAAATATTTACGGCACCTTTTTTTGTAAACTTGATTGCGTTATCTACA
>DAHYUM010000032.1 GCA_027398005.1 bacterium | reverse complement strand
CAAGAACCGGATAGCCCACACTGTTGGCAAATGTAATAGCGTCGGGTACTGTATTTAGCTCCCTCCATTCAGGCTGTTCAATTTTAAGCTGATCGAGCATGGCCGAGAATTTGCTCCTGTTTTCGGCAGTATCTATTGAAGTAGGATTTGTGCCCAGAATTTTAAGCTGCTGATTGTATAATTTGAGAGCCAGGTTGTTCGGCGTTTGTCCCCCCATGGAAAGAATTATTCCCATAGGATGAACGCGTTCGTAAATTTCGCGTATGGTTTCAACCGTAAGTTCTTCAAAAAAGAGTGCGTCAAATTCGTCATAGTCGGTGCTTACTGTTTCGGGATTACAGTTAATCATAACTGTTTTGTACCCAAGGTCCCTTAATGTTTTCCCCGTTATTACACAGCACCAGTCGAATTCAACCGAACTGCCTATGCGGTAAGGCCCGGAACCAAGAATAATGACCGAATTTTTGAAGTTGAATTTTATCTCATCTTCGGAACTGTTATAAGAGAGGTATAGGTAGTTGGTCTGTGCCGGGTACTCGGCGGCAAGAGTGTCTATCTGCTGTACCGAAGGGCGTATCCCGAAAAGCTTTCTCAGGTTCGATATTTCATCCGCATTCGATTTTAATATGTATGCAATCTGGTCGTCGCTGAATCCGTGAGTCTTGGCTTCATAGAGAAGTTCTTTCGAAATTTCTGCCGCCGACGTGGCTTCAATTTTCTTTTCTATATTTACAATATTCTGAATCTTATATAAGAACCATTTATTTATGTGTGTAAGGTTATGCACCCATTCAACGGAATAGCCTGCCTGAAGTGCCTGGACAATGGCAAATATCCTTTCCTCGGTAGGCTCCCTTAATGCGCTTTCAATATCTTCAAAATCGATTTTACTTTTATTTGCCGTAAGTCCGTTTACTCCAATATCGAGCATCCTTAATGCCTTTTGGAATGCTTCTTCGAACTTCCTTCCAATCGACATTACTTCGCCTACGGATTTCATTGAAGAGCCGAGCTGTTTTTTTACGTGACGGAATTTCTTCAAATCCCACCGGGGCATTTTAACAACTATATAATCGAGCGCAGGCTCGAAGAATGCTTTTGTGGTCTTTGTAATTGAATTGGGGAGTTCGAACAGACCGTAGCCGAGCGCTATTTTAGCCGCTACGAATGCGAGAGGATATCCGGTTGCTTTTGAAGCCAGAGCCGAAGAGCGGGATAGGCGTGCGTTTACTTCAATTACACGGTAGTCTTCCGATTCTGCATCGAGTGCATACTGAATGTTGCATTCACCAACAATGCCAAGATGACGTATGGTCTTTATTGCAATCTCCCTAAGTTTATGGAATTCCGAATTCGTTAGGGTCTGGCTAGGCGCAACTACAATGCTTTCCCCGGTGTGTATTCCCATCGGATCGAAGTTTTCCATGTTGCATACGGTAATGCAGTTATCGTACTGGTCGCGCACTACTTCATATTCAATTTCTTTCCATCCTTCAAGATATTCTTCTACAAGAATCTGCGATGAATAGCTTAATGCCTTTGCGGCAAGTTTTTTTACTTCGCTTTTATTGCGGCAGATGCCCGAACCGAGCCCGCCGAGCGCAAATGCGATTCTTATAATTACGGGGTATCCCATCTCAGCAGCAAAATCGACTGCCTCTTCAACCGTGCTTACTGCTTTACTCTGCGGCACCTTTACATCAATTTCCGAAAGCTTCTGCTTGAATTTCTCCCTGTCTTCCGTATTAATTATCGCTTCAACCTGAGTGCCGAGCACTTCTATATCATACTTCTTAAGAATATCATTTTTATATAACTGCATTCCGCAGTTAAGCGCCGTCTGCCCTCCGAACCCGAGAACAATCCCGTCCGGTTTTTCTTTTTTAATTACCTCCTCTACAAAATCCACAGTAATGGGAAGGAGATAAACCTGGTCGGCAAGGTAGTCCGAAGTCTGGATTGTAGCAATGTTCGGATTGATTAGAATGGTGCAAATTCCTTCTTCCTTAAGGGCCTTAATAGCCTGACTGCCGGAGTAGTCGAATTCTCCGGCCTCGCCAATTTTAAGGGCGGAACTTCCAATAACTAAAACTTTTTTAATGTGTGCTTTCACTTTATCTCGCTCAAAAATTCTTCAAAAATAAATGATGTATCCACCGGGCCGGGGGCTGCTTCGGGATGGAACTGAACAGTGCGGAATGGAAGCCAGCGGTGTTTTAATCCTTCGCAGGTGCCGTCGTTAAGATTTTCGAACCAGGGGAGCCATCCTTCGGGCAGTGTGTCGTTATCAACAGCAAAGCTGTGGTTCTGCGAAGTTACAAAACAGCGTGTTCCCCTTACTTCTTTTACAGGCTGGTTCTGCGAACGGTGTCCGTATTTTAATTTATAAGTTTTTGCGCCTGCCGCAAGTGATATAATCTGATGCCCCATGCAGATGCCTAGTGTTGGCACTTTTAATTCGAGAAGGCGCGATACCTTGTTTACCAGTTGCTGATAAACCGCAGGGTTTCCGGGGCCGTTCGAAATCAGTATTCCGTCAAACTCCTCTCTTTCAAAATCGTAATCGTATGGCGCCCTTATAACCGTTACATCGTCGCGCATAATATTTTTTATGATGGAATTCTTGCATCCGCAGTCGATGAGAAGTACTTTCTTTCTTCCATTTCCAATCCGTTCAACTTTTTTAACCGAAACTCTGCTCATCAGGTCATCTTCATCGGGATTGTAAAAGGGTACATCGTCGCATCCCTCAGGTTCAATTTTCCCCAGCATAGTGCCATGTTCCCTAAGTTGTCTGGTAAGTTTGCGGGTATCAATTCCGTAAATTCCGGGCACGTTATGCTCGGCAAGCCATTCTGAAAGGCTTTTATCTCCGTTCCAGTGGGAATAGAGCTCCGAACGTTCCGAAACTACCAGTCCGGTAATTTGTACTTTATCCGATTCGAACAAATTAGAAATTAAGTTCTTTTTATCGTATTCGGGTACTCCGTAATTGCCTATAAGAGGATATGTTAATACTAATATTTGTCCGCAGTAAGAGGGATCGGTTAAAGTTTCGGGATAGCCTACCATACCGGTGTTAAAGACAACTTCTCCCGCAACAGCGCGGTTGGAGCCGAAAATTCTTCCTTCGAAAACAGAACCGTCTTTTAGTGTTAGTTTGGCGTGCTGCCCCTCGTTTTCAGCGTAGTTTTTCACTTTTGTACCTTGAGTCGAGTTGAAAAATATTTAGAAAAAACCAGGGTTACTGGAGGAACATTAGAGGTAAAAATAAATTGGACGAACCTATGAAAAAATAAGTTAATATCAAAAGGAAAAATGATTATTTACTGAAATTTGTGGAAAATTTTTGGGATTGACAATTTGGACAATATAAATAAACTTTGTTTTGGATTTTACCATATTTTAATTGGAACCCGATATGAATAAAAGAATTACCTTATTCCTTTATCTAATAATGTTTTTTTCAGTTTTACTTTTTACTCAAAAAAGCGCATACGGACAGGAAACGGGAAATGTGAGGGGAATTGTGACCGATTCTACAAACGGCGAGGCACTTCCTTTCTGCAGTGTTTACATACCCGAATTGAAAAGGGGAATGACTACCGATGCAAGGGGTATTTTCCTCTTTACCGGCGTTACGACAAACAAAAGGCTTTCCATAGTTATAAGTTATGTGGGGTATAACACAAAAAAGCAGTATTTCCTGGTTGCTCCCCAGAAAATGACCCAACTTAAAGTGCAACTATCCCCCTCTAATATTAATATAGGGGAGGTTGAAGTTGAAGGGGAAAGAGTAAGAAGAGAAAACGCAACCGATATCAACCTGCAGAAAATTTCTGCGCGCCAGCTTGAAGCTCTTCCCAAAAGCGTGGAAACTGACGTACTCCGCTCTCTGCAGTATATGCCGGGGGTTCAGTTTACGGGAGATGCATCGGCGCGCTACTATGTTAGGGGAGGCTCGAACAACCAGAACCTGGTGCTTATTGATGACGCACCTATTTATAATCCCTACCATGCACTAGGTATTTTCAGCGCCGTTGACCCGGAGATGATTAACAGTATGGAGTTTTATAAAGGAGCTTATCCTACCGAATACAGCGGCAGGCTTTCATCCGTTCTTAAGATTATTACCAAAGACGGAAACAGGAACAGGATGAGCGCGCAGGGCAGCTTAAGCTTCCTTTCGGCAAAGGCTCTTGTTGAAGGGCCAATACCCGGGGGCTCTTTTATGATTACCGGCCGAAAAAGTATTTCTACCGAAATATTAAAGAAGTTTTTAAATGATAAAAGCTATCCGATTGATTTTTACGATGCGTCGTTTAAAGTTAATTACGCCGATCCTGCTGTTTTGAAAGACGCTAAATTTACTCTGCACGGATTTTTTAGCGGAGACAACCTGATGAATAATAATCCGCTTAAGCAGGATTTCAAATGGTCCAATACAATTATTGGGCTCGATTATTTCCAGCTTTCCGATTCTCCACTATTCTACGATGTTTCCTTTAATTACAGCAAAGTTTACGGGGAAGTGTTCCCCAATGATACCCCCACAAAGGCAAGCCAAAACACGGTTGAAGATGCATGCGCCAAAGTGGATGTGAAATATGTGTACGACAATAAGGATGAATTAAATGTCGGGTTTAAAATTCAGGAGATTCATACCGGGTTGATTCTTAAGAATTCAACAGGCTTTGTTTCCGATTTAGGCACTAAGGGAACCGAAATAAGCGTATATCTTAAATATATGATGCTCCGTTTCGGAAATTTCGGGGCTGATGTAGGCACAAGGCTTAATCTCACCCGCCTGGCAGGCGGAGGTTTCGCGGGCATGTTCGAGCCGAGAGCCCGCTTTACCTACAGGTTCATACCTGAACTGGCATTAAAGGGCGCCTGGGGTATTTACCAGCAGGAGCTTACTACAATATCTGACGAAAATGAAGTCATTTCACTCTACGAACCATGGATAATTACTCCTTTGTACCTTAAGCCTGCAAGGTCTATTCACTACACAGCCGGTATTGAAACGGAATTTGTTAAAGACCTTGTAATTAATTTTGACGGATATTATAAAATTGCGCGCGATCTTGCGGTAGTTAACGACCAGAAAATATTCCCAGAGGAAAAAGACCTTATTCCGGGCAGTTCCGAATCGTACGGACTTGAAGTGCTTCTTAAAAATTCCCAGAATAATTTAAATGTTAATGTCTCTTATACTCTTTCGTGGGCTTTTATTGAAGCAAACGGAATTAGATATGCCCCAAGGTACGATTCCAGACATAATTTAAATATAACACTCGATTATAATTTAGGCGCCGGATGGAGCGCAAGCGTTGCTTGGGTATATAATTCCGGGCATCCGTTCACGCAGATTAGGGGCTACTGCGATAAATTAAATGCCGATGCAATTTTTACCGGCGGGCTTATTCTGCAGAGTTATCTCCCTTATATTCTGCTGGGGGATAGGAATATGGCGCGCCTTCCCGATTATCACCGCCTTGATATTACCCTTTCAAAGCAGATTACATTCAGCTTTATGAAACTGTATGTTGACTTAAGCGTTATTAACGCATACGACAGGAAAAACATTTTTTACTTCGACCGTAAAACCGGCGAACGGGTTAATATGCTCCCCATACTTCCTACAGCTACAATTAAGGCGGAGCTTTAATGAAAGGGGCTGTTTTAATATCGGTCGCGGCTCTTTTTGTTTGCTGTATTGCATGCCAGGATAGTGTTAATCCTAAAGCCGAAATGAAAAACCAGACGGTTTTTTACTGCTTTATCAACCAGGACACCCTGTTTCAAACTGCGTACCTGAGCCGCGTTTATGATGTTAATACTTCTAACCCGAACGACAATAAAGCAGATCCTTTTGTTGAAGGCGCTGTTATAAGAATCGATTATAAATCGAATTCATATCTATTTTCCGATTCTTCTGTTGAACGGATTGACGAATCAAGATATAATACTCCTTTCCGGTTCTATTTTAATGATAAACTCAACTTAAAGAGCACTGTATTGTTCGATCTTCCAATGCCGATTTCGGTGCAAGTATCACTAGCCGACGGAACAACACTTTCTTCTAATACGCAGACTATTCCATCGGGAGATATTCTTTTTGAGAAATATCCAATGGTAATTCCAGATAAAGCCAACGCCACTTCGGAAACATTCCAATGGGACTTCTTTTCCACAAAAAATTCAGTAGAAAAATATTATTATCTTTCTAAACTCGAATTGTTGTATACTAAACGTATAAACGGCGCAGATGTGCCGATGAAAATGGAAGTGCCCGTTAAAACAATCGGTTCGGGGGATGCCGAGGAGGTTAGGTATCCTGAAATAACCAGACAAAATCTTGTTTATTTCAGCATTGAGAATATTAAGTATGTAATGAATAAAATCTCGGAAGGAGACCCGGATAAAAATAATTACGGCGTTAAGAATATGATTTTCACACTTAAAATAATGGATAAAAACATTGCCCAGTATTATGCCGCTGGGCAGACGTTTAAAGATGAATTTTCGATGCGTATCGATGCCCCCGATTTGACGAACATAAACGGCGGGCTTGGAATGTTCGGCATTTATGCGCAAAGAACTAAATCGGTAGGTCTGGACCGCGGCTTTGCGGCTTCTTTCGGTTACAGATATTTAGAAAACAAGTAAATCAGCCTGAAGGTAAACTATGAAAAAATATATGATTGCACCCGTTTTACTCGCGTTCGTTTTTTTGATTTCGTGCGACGATAATCTTTCCCCCAAGGCTCCTTTCGAAAAGGAGTATGTGATGTTCGGCTATATTAACGCCGATACGACTTTTCAGACTGTCTATTTGAGTCATAGTTACGAAGTTGAAGGATACGATCCTATGGCAAACAAAGTTGACCCGGTTCTGCAGGGGGCAGATGTAAAGCTGACGGTCAACCGCAAAAAGGTTTATAATTTTACACCGGCTACTGCGGCGCGTACAGATACTTCGCGCTACGATACGCCTGTTTCTTATTATCAGCTTAATACCTATAAACCTGCCGACGGCGACAGCGTGCATATTGAAGCTTCACTGCCCGACGGTAAAAAATTATCGTCCGACGTTGTTGTACCCCCAGTAAGCTATCTTTATTATGAAACAAGCACGGTCAATTACAGTCCCTCTAATAACGACGGAACGGGGGTTAAGGGAATTAAATTCGGATGGCGCTTTCTTAATGTTGAATTCAACGAACGTTCCAATTATTTTTATCCCCGTCTCGATATTGTTTATGCCAAAGCAGATAACCCGGGCAATAAGATAAGGGTTAAAGTGCCCCTCTATTTCCTGAACAACGGCGCTGTTCCTATACCAAAGTATCCAAACGTATCTAATGCTACAAGTGTCGTTTTTTACGGCGACAGCATAGAGCAGATATTAAATTCCATTTCGGCGGGGGACCCGGTTAAAAGCAATTATATAATTGATTACGCCGAATTTACACTTCTGCTTATGGACAGGAATATGGCATCTTATCTAGGTTCCGAAAATACTTTTTCGGATGAGTTCTCAATTCGTATTGACGCCGCCGATTTTACTAATGTAAACGGAGGGCTCGGAATGTTCGGCGCCGCCGCAACAAAAAGGAACAGGGTTAAAATTGATAAGTTTTATATCCAATCCTTCGGTTACAGAACTACCTATTAAACAGGCATTTAAAAGCTTTCTTTAGGATGCCCCTCTTGCGGGGCATCCTCTTTTTAAATTGCCCCTTCTTTCAATTTGTTAAACGAATTGTTAAAATGTAATCAGGAATAAATTTATTTTGTCTTATATGATAAAAAGAAGACTCTTATTGTTTCTCTTAGCCGCCGGAACCCTGTTTTACGGCTGTTCTTCCGCCGCCCGTTTTACCGGGAATAAAGAAACTGCTCCGCGGATAAATGGAGCCGGGGCAGAAGCAAATTCCGAAACAAACTCGAAAGGGGATATAATAGGAGAGACTATCCTGAATCCCGATGAGTTTAAGGATGCCAAGCCACTTGAGGTGGAAATTGGGGTGGCTTCTTATTATGCCGATAAATATGACGGAAGACCAACTGCCTCGGGGGTTATATACGATATGAACAAAATATCGGCCGCCCATCCGTTCGATCCCCTCGGCACAATTGTAAGAGTTACCAATCTTGCCAACAATAAAAGCGTTATTCTCGAAATAAACGACAGAATGCCCTACCGCCCTGACCGGATAATGGATCTTTCTCTGGGAGCCGCAAAAGCGCTTGATATGGTTATTGTGGGTATCCAGAAAGTTAAACTTGAGGTTCTTAAATGGGGTGAAGGGAAAAGAATTGAAAGAATTCAGAATCCTTTTTGAACCTGCCGGCATCTAACCTTATAAAAATGACGAAAAAAATATTAATATTGCTTTCCGGAGCCTTTTTGGGGTATTTGTATTACCGGCTTATAGGGTGTACAACCGGTTCCTGCCCTATTACTTCCAATCCGTACGCCTCAATTTTCTTCGGAATCCTGATTTCTGCTTCCTTTTTAATACCCGATAAGAAAAAGAAAGCCGAAAAGGAAAAATGAAACAAATATTATTCTTATTTTTATAACTAAATAAAAAAATAAATTACCGGATTATGAAAATGGAAAAGAAAAAAGGAAACAAGGGGGCCGATGTTAAAATGGGCCTTACAAAAAAACAGCGCAGCTGGATATATACCGGCACCTTTATTGCTTTAATTGCTTTGTTCTTTATTATTAATAATAATACCAACGGGGAATCGGAAGAAGGGCCATATCCACCCGATTACGTTCCGACATCGCAGGGTGTAGTTAAGAAAGCCCCTAATTTCGAATTGAAATCGATTGACGGCAAAATGGTTAATCTTGCCGATTACAGAGGCAAAGTTGTTATTGTAGATTTCTGGGCTACCTGGTGCCCGCCATGCCGCAGAGGTATTCCCGATCTTATTTCGCTCAAAAAAGCTTACGCTAGCAAAGGGGTTGAAGTTATAGGTATTTCTGTTGACGACAGCCGCACAATTGGAGAAGTTCCTACATTCGCTAAGGATCAGAAAATTAATTACCCGGTTGTATATGTAGACCAGAGTGTTGCCGATGCTTACGGCGGCATTGAAAGCATCCCTACAACTTTCATTATAGATAAAAAGGGAAATATCGCAGCTCATTTCGTAGGGCTCGTTCCTAAGGAATCGCTTGCGGCCCAGCTTGATAAACTTATTAAGCAATAATTCTAAATTGAATACAATTTCAAAAATTCCGCCTACGGCGGAATTTTTTTTGTCCATAATTACTGCACATTTTACCGCTATTCTTTCTCCCATTCATCATCCGGCCGATTTTTTTTGCCATTTTAAAAATGTTTGAAAAAATTATTTTGCATATTTAAAATGTAAATTAAAAGCTATCCGGAGAAGCGATGAAACGATTTTATTATATAGCAATTCTTTTTACCTTTATTGCATCAGCTGTATTCCCGCAGAACCAGCTAAAAAAAATTGACGGCGTAAATTTTTCGAACGTAGTTGTAACTGACGACTTTTGGAAACCGAAGATGGAAAAAGTTGCTACCACTACATTGGATGCCTGTATATATCAAACCGAAGTAAAAACCCCGCGCATACGCAACTTCGAAAAAGTTGCCCGCCACCAGGGGGAAAAACATGAAGGCATTTATTACGATGACAGCGACGTTTATAAAGCACTCGAAGCAATGGCTTATTCGCTTAAAAACCATCCCGATAAAAATCTTGAAAAGAAAGCCGATGACTGGATTGACAAGATTGCCGCCGCGCAGCTGCCCGACGGATATTTGAATACATATTTTACTCTTACCGATTTAAGCAAGCGCTGGACCGATATGGAAAAGCACGAAGACTACTGCGCCGGGCACCTTATTGAAGCGGCGGTAGCTTACTATAACACCACCGGCAAAAGGAAACTGCTTGATGTTGCTATTAAGCTTGCCAACCATATCGACAGCACCTTCCGGCTCCAGAACCGGCATTGGGTTTCGGGGCATCAGGAAATTGAACTTGCACTTGTTAAGCTTTACCGTGTTACTAAAAACGACAGATATTTAAAACTTGCCGACTGGTACCTTGACCAGAGAGGAAAGGGGTACGGCAAGGGAACAATATGGGACGAATGGAAAGACCCCGCTTACTGCCAGGATAAAGTGCCGGTAAAGGAACAGACTAAAATTACAGGACATGCGGTGCGCGCAATGTATCTTTATACCGGTGCCGCCGATGTATCTGCCAATACAAATGATTCCGGCTATATGGATGCAATGAAAGCCGTTTGGAATGATGTGGTTTACAGGAATATGTATCTTACAGGGGGTATCGGTTCCTCGGGGGATAACGAGGGTTTTTCGAAGGATTACGACCTGCCTAACGAAAATGCTTATTGCGAAACATGCGCTTCGGTGGGTATGGTTTTTTGGAACCAGAGAATGAACTGGCTTACCGGGGACAGCAAATATATTGACGTGCTTGAAAGAAGTTTATACAACGGCGCATTGGACGGGCTTTCGTTAACCGGCGACCACTTTTTCTATGGCAATCCACTTGCATCTGCAGGGAATAATTCCAGACGCGAATGGTTCGGAACCGCATGCTGTCCATCCAACATCGCAAGGCTGGTTGCTTCAATTGGCGATTATATTTACGGCAAAACCGATGACGGCTTATGGGTAAATCTTTTTATTGGAAGCAAGACCACGCTTCAGCTCGGTGGTGCCAAAGTGGCGGTAAACCTTCAAACAGAATATCCGTGGGACGGAAAAATTAAAGTTGAATTCGCCCCCGAAAAGAAAACAAAATTCGCGCTGCATTTAAGAATTCCCGGCTGGGTTACAGGCGAGCCGGTTCCGGGGGATTTATATATGTTTGCCGATAAGGAAAATACTCCGGTTACTATTACCGTTAACGGAAAGAATGTTGAATTTAAAACCGAAAACGGTTATGCGGTTATTGATAGGGAATGGAAGAAGAACGACGTTGTTGAAATGAACCTGCCTATGAATGTTAGAAGAATTGTAAGCCGTCCCGAAGTAAAACAGGATGCCGGAAGGGTGGCAATTGAAAGAGGGCCTATTGTATACTGCGTTGAAGGGGCCGATAACAATAAAAAAGCGCTTAATATTATGCTGCCAGATAATGCCCTCTTTAATGTTAGGGATTTTTCAATTCTTAACGAAAAAGTAAAGGCGGTTAACTTCTCTGCTCCGGAGGTTTCAATTTCGGATGACGGGCTTAACGTGCATACCGAAAAGAAAGAGATTACCGCTATCCCATACTATACCTGGTGCAACAGGGGGCAGAATGAAATGGAAGTGTGGATTCCAAAAAAGGCAGATAATATTAAATTAAATAATTAAAACGCTTAAATCGGATTAGTATTTTTCTTAAAAGTATTATATTTGAATAAAGCCGAGAGAAAATTTATGACTAAAAAGAAATCCGCTCCTTCAGCAAACATTGTTCCGCAGTTAGAACTTGACAGGGAATTATACCTGCTTACCATTAACAGCATCAGCGAGGGGATTTCAATTACCGACCTGGAAGGGAAGTTTATTTATTTAAACGACTCATTCCTTAAGACCTACGGATATACGCGCGAGGAACTTATAGGCAAATCATCCGGACTCGTCCGATCCGATAAGAATGATGGTAAATTAATTAGGGAAATAATTCCTCAAACCCTGAAAGGGGGATGGTCGGGCAATTTAATCACTTTGAAAAAAGATGGTTCCGAAATTATTGTAGATTTAAAAACCACTCCCGTTAAGGATGCCGAAGGGAAACCTATTGCCCTTGTGGGTGTAACGCGCGATTTAACAGAGGAAATTAAAAGCCGCGAAGCGGTTGAAGAAGCCCGGGGCAAGTATGAAACCTTGTTCAAGGAATTGAAAGACGCTGTTTACGAAAGCACTCCCGATGGAAAACTGGTGGAGCTTAACCCTTCGGGAATGCGCCTTTTCGGATTCGAATCGGTTGAGGAAATGCGCAATTCCAAAATTGCAGAAGAACTTTACGCCAACCCCGAAGACAGAAAAAGATTTATGGAAATTCTTGAAAGAGACGGTTACGTTAAGAATTTTGAACTTGAAATTAAGAGAAAATACGGCGTTAATGCGGTAGTGTACGAAACTTCTATTGCCGTTAAGGATAAAGAGGGGAACATAAAAGCTTACAGGGGAATTCTGCACGATATTACTGAAAGCAAGGGACAGGAAAGGCAGTTAAGGCAGTTTGTTGAAAAACTTGCAATGCTTAATGAACAGCTAAGGGAATCGGAAACTGAACTGAAGAAAATGAATTCATCCAAGGATAAGCTGTTTTCTATTATTGCGCACGACTTAAGGAGCCCTTTCAGCGCCCTGCTCGGATTTTCCGAATTCCTGGAACAGGATATAAATGAGCTTACTCAGGATGAAATAGTTACCTTCGCGGGTAAAATAAATGAATCAGCCAAGAACGTTTTCAGCCTTCTCGAAAACCTTCTCACATGGTCTAGAATACAAACGGGAAGGATGAATTTTGAGCCGGTTCTCTTCAATATCTCAAACAGGATAAAGCAGGGAATGGATATTCTTTCGGATAACGCGGCAAATAAAAAAATTCAGCTTGTTTCGGAAGTGGAACCGGGCTTGCTTGTATTTGCCGATGAGAATATGGTTACATCTGTTATACAGAATTTAATGAGCAATGCAATTAAATTTACCAAGTCCGGCGGTACAATTACATTAAGGTCGAGAGAAGACGCAGAATATGTTGAAATTGATGTTGAGGATAATGGAATAGGAATGAAAGAAGAGGATGTTGCTAAACTTTTCAGAATTGATGTCCATCATACTACTTCGGGCACAAACGACGAAAGAGGAACCGGCCTGGGACTGGTTTTATGCAACGAGCTTGTTATGAAGAACGGAGGCGATATGTGGGTGGAAAGTGAATACGGACAAGGCTCTACTTTCACATTCAGGCTTCGCAAATACCAAAAGCATCCTTTGAATGATTCTTTATAATAATTGCCGGGCATGCCTGTTTTAAAGAATCCGGTGCTCAAGCAAAAGAAATTAAGAATAAAAAAAGCCGCCCTTTAACTGGGCGGCTTTTTGTTTTTTGCCTATTGTTTATTTTAATTCTTTAAGAGCTTCTTCAATAGCCCTGTCAAGTTGCGGGTCTTTGTTCTCTATTCTGTCTTTGAAAGTCTGTTTTACATATATATCGGGGGCAATGCCGTTTAATTCAAGGTCTTTGCCGCTCAATGTATAGCATCCCCACATAGGCATTCTGTGGGAAGAACCGTCCACAAGCCCGCGTGCCGAAGTAAAGATAATCCATCTGTAAGTTTCGGTTCCAATAATTTTGCCTAATCCGAGCTGTTTGAACCCGGCTGTAGTCATTTCACCGTCGCTTAATGTCTGTTCGTTTATAAGGAGAATAATCGGCTGGCCCGAAGGAGCAAAATTAGGCTGGGGAGACATTTTCCCGTCTCTCGCTTTCCATAACAGGTATGGGCGCTGGCTTAACATCTGCAACACAGCATCGTGAACATTGCCTCCGGTATTATAGCGGATATCCAAAATGAGTCCCTTTTTATATACTTCTTTGTCGGCTATATCGGTAAGGAATTTCTGCAGGTCGCCGTCTCCCATTGCTTTCATATGAATATAGGCAAGCTTGCCGCCCGATTTTTCCGTAACGTAATTTTCATTATTGTCAATCCATTCGTCGTATAGTTCTCCCGAGACCGCCGCCGAAGGCTGGGGATGGATTTTAACGTCGAATTCCTTTCCGCCCCTTTTAAATGTAAGAGTCATTTCTTCCATAAGCGTAGGGGAGTTGAAATAAGTAAATCTGTTGTTACTGCTGTTTACTTTAACGCCGTTAACCGCTACAAGCTCGTCCCCTTTAAGAATATCCTTGCCGTATTTATCTGCCGGAGATGCCTTAATAATTCTATCGACAATATATGGGCTGTTGTTATCCCATTCAATGCCGGCATCGTTGGTAACGGTGCGGTAGATAAGTTTTTCTTCATCTCCGTTCGAATAGAACCCCTGATGCGAGGAATTAAGCTCGCCAAGCATATCGTTTAAAAGCACTCTAAGGTTGGCGCGCGATTCAAGCACGGGGATGAATTTTTCGTAATACTTTTTAATTTTATCCCAGTTAACTCCGTGGAAATTGCCGTCGTAATAATATTCCTTCATATCCGCCCAGGTTTCGTAGAACATCTGGCTGAATTCCGATTCCAGGTTCTTTGAGAATTTGAAGTCAATATCCACCGACTTAAGCTTGCTTGCCGCGAGATCCAGTTTGTATACGGTCCCTCCCGCAAGAAGGTAATAAGTGTCTTTTGCTTTATAAATCTGCGAAAAGTTCCTGGCTCCTTCAATCATCTTTGTCTCGGGACGGGCAAACGGCTTTAGAATTGTCTGCCATATTGTTCCGTATTCGCCTGTATGGTTCGAGGTGAAAAGCACAATTGTTTCATCGTTCTTCTGAATTACATAAGGACTGGTCTGGTTGCCATTCTGCGCGGCCACCGCCTGCCAATGGTCTTTAAGTGTTTCAAAATCGATAATGGTTTCTACTTTTGAGGAATCTTTCTTTCCTTTCGGTTCTTCGGCAAACAGTTTCTGGTAGCGGTCCGATTTGAAATCGGTATCGTAATTTCTCAAGGCTATTCTATATATATCGGTGTTGTTTGTTCCGCGCGGAAATGAAGGTTTGGTGCGGTCGGTTGAAAAATATATATACTTGCCGTCGGGGGACCAGTAAGGTTCCGATTCGCTTACGCCGGTATTGGTAATATTAATTGCCTTGCCGCTTTTAACGTCGTAAACGAAAATATCCTGTTCAAAATTTCTTATAGCGGTATAGAGTATATACTTATCGTCGGGGGAGAAATAGGCGGTTGAAGAACCGGTTCCCCAGAATTCGTCGTTTACGAGTGTTTCATACTTAAATGTTTTTAAATCAAGTTCTTTCAATTCGTGTATGCCGCTGTAGAAGAGTGCTTTAGTAAGAGACGCGTTTACGGAAATATTGCCGTTGTGGTGCTCATCAGAAGTGATTTGTTTTTCTTCGGTATCTTTATCGGCGCGCGTGGTAAATAAATTCTGCCAACCTTTTACGGTCCTGTTATAAAGCAGTGTCTGGTTGTCTGCCAGCCACATTACTTCGAATACTCTTTCGGCGGGGTCGGTTTTAATTTGTTTTGTAAACTTGCCTTCCATATCAGTAACAAAAAGGAGCCCTCTCGAAACGAAAGCCATTTTCTTTCCGTCGGGTGAAATATTGAAATTGGATATTTTCCCTTTAACGTTAAATTCCTGTTCAATCGGCAGTGGATTTATTAAATCTGTTTTAACCTGCACATGGCTGGTCTTTCTGCTCTTCACATCATAAAGAAAAATCTGGTAATCTTTCTGGAATACGATTTTTTGGCCGTTGGCGCTAACGCGCGGCTTTTTTATCGATTCGGGAAAGGAAGTAAGCTGTACCGGTTTGCCGTTATCTAATTTGTATAAATTATATTCGTCATTTCCCTGGTCCGAAACATAATAGAGGTTCCCTTCCTTATCCATTGTAGGCCACATATCCTTGCCGCGGTAGGTAGTAAGCTGTTTATATTCTTTTGTAGCCGGGTCGTAGCTCTGCAGGTCGGGATTAAAATCCCCCTTGTAATGTTTCCTGTTTGCCATAATAGAGCTTTCCCAGCTCGTATTGAAGATGAACTCGTTCTTTTTCGGGTTTTCAATTAGGTTATGGGGCCATGCAAAATAATTATCGAATAATCTTATTGGCGTACCCCCATCTATAGATACTTTATAAGTGCTCATTCTATTGTAGCGTGACGAGGTAAAATAGACCCATTTCGAATCCCAGGACCAGGATTCAGCAACATCGCTTCCATCGTGGAATGTAAGCTGAATTATTTTCCCCCCTTCCGAAGGCATAATATACACATTGGGGTTCCCGTCCTGGTTTCCGGTAAAAGCAATCCATTTACCGTCGGGGGAATAAATTGGGTTCCCCTCATTTCCGTTCATCCCCGTAATTCTGTATGCGCTTCCCCCTTCGGCCGGAACACGCCAGAGGTCCCCGTCGTACGAAAAGACGATTGTCTTTGCGTCGGGGGATAAGGACGGTTCCGAAAGGAAAGACTGCCCTTTTGAAGCGGAAGCCGTCAGAATAATTAAAGTTAATAGTAAAATGAGTTTTTTCATATATTCTCCGTTATAATGATTTACTTCATTTATATCCAAATCGGTTTGAAAATTATAAAATGTTTGAGGGAAAAGACAATAATAATTAAAACCTAAATGATATTTATTGGCGCTATACGGTTTCCTTGCTTAAAATTGCGCATATAATTAAGTTGCATTACGCTAATAATTGTTTTACTAACCCCGAGGGGAAAAAATGTCAAAAGAATTAATATTAGAAAAAATAAATCAGGCTGTAAAAATACTGAACGAAAAAAATATCGATCTCTGGCTCCTTTTTGTGCGCGAAAGCGGTAATATGAAGGATCCGATGATGGATATGCTTGTTGGAACAAACTGCACCTGGCAGAGCGCCTACATAATCACTAAAACGGGGGATACAATCGCCCTCCTTGGCTCGCTGGACGTTGCCAATATGAGAACGGTCGGCACTTACAAGGAAGTTCACGGCTATATTAAATCGATTAAGGAAAAACTGATTGAAATTCTGGACCGATATAAACCAAATAAAATAGCAATCAATTTCTCGCGCAATTCGTGCGTTGCCGACGGGCTTACGCACGGCATGTATCTTGAACTGCTAAGCTACCTTGATGGAACCGACTATAAAGACAGGCTGGTTTCCTCGGAAGAGCTTATAACCGCATTGCGGGGAAGAAAATCGAATGCGGAAATTGAACTGATGAAGGATGCGATTAAGGAAACACTCAAAATTTTCGACGAGGTTACAGCATTTATTAAACCGGGGGTAACCGAAAAGGAAATTGCCTCATTCATACTCGGTTTGTGCGAAAAGAGAAATTTTGCAACCGCTTGGGAAAAAGATTACTGCCCTTCCGTATTTACGGGCCCCGATACCGCAGGCGCGCATGCAGGGCCTACCGATAGAAAAGTTGAAAGGGGACACGTGATAAATATCGATTTCGGCGTAAAGCTTAACGGATACTGCAGCGACCTTCAGAGGACATGGTATGTTCTTAGGGAAGGGGAGGATAAAGCCCCCGAAGAAGTATTAAAAGGATTCAATACCATCCGCGATTCCATTCAGATTGCGGCAAAGGAATTAAAACCGGGTAAAAAAGGGTGCGAAATTGACGACGCCGCACGCAATTATATTGTAAACAGCGGATATGAAGAATATCCTCACGCCCTGGGGCATCAGCTTGGGCGTTTTGCGCATGACGGCGGCGGCCTGCTTGCCCCCCGCTGGGAAAGATACGGCGACGTTCCTTTTATGGTTATTGAAGAGGGGCAGGCTTATACACTTGAACCGCGCCTTACAATTAAAGACTACGGAATTGCTACAATTGAAGAGGAAGTAATTGTAACTGCGGATGGATGCACATTTATATCGGAACCGCAGAAGGAAATTTACCTCATAAAATAATTTCAGTAACCGGGGGCAGGCTTTTACGATAACCGGAAAAGCCTGCATTTCCCTTTTTGCCTGCCGCAAGAATCTTCCGCCATATATTTTACTCTAATTTATCCGATAGAAAAATTACCGGATTTTGCTATATTTAATAAGATATATTCATATACCGACTGAAATAAACATAAACAAGGGGGAGCCCGGCATGAAGCGTATATTAATGATTGTTATTCTCCTTCTTTCCGCCACGGCGGCAAGAGGGCAGGGAAGTGTTTTTACAATAAAACCTGATAAACCGAAAACTGGGGATGTAATTGAAATTACCTATAATCCATCGGCAGGGGCCGATGTTCTTAAGGACGCAAAAGAAATAACTCTATATGCAAGCCAGATACATGAAAACGGAACTTCGGAACTTGCCGAAGCAAAAATGAACAAGGAAGGGAATATCTGGAAAGGCTCATTTACACTTAAGGATATTCTTGCAAAGGTAATTCTTTTCCGGTTCGATTCGGGGGACTTAACCGATGACAATTACGGCAACTGCTGGTCTGTTCTTGTATGCGGCGATAAGGGAATTCCGGTTGAGAAAGCACATTATACATTGGGAATGCTTTATTCATACGGAGGGGCAAGTGCGGGGTTCCCGGTTAAAGCCGATAAGGAAAAATCGAAGTTTGAAATAGATGAAGAAGGGAAACTGTATCCCCCAAAGGCGCAGGAAATTAGCCCGCTCCAGCAGTTTTATGCCGAATACAATGCCAATTCGGGCAATCAGGAAGCCCTTAATAAATTGGCGCTCCAGCTGGTAAATTATTATTCACAGAAGAAAAAGGATGAAAGGGAGGTGCTTAATACCATTACCCTTTTGCGCCTGATGAAAAAAAGTTCGCTTGCCGATAGCCTTGCCGCCGATTACAAAAAATCCTATCCATCGGGTAAATTTGCCGAAGAAGAAAGGATGAATAAGGTATATGCCGAAAGCGATAAGCAGAAAAGGATTGACCTCATTCTTGGTTACTTTAAGAATCCCGAAGCCCTTTCGCAGGAGGAAAAGGATAATTACAACTATATGCTTGTGCAGGCGTATATCGAATTGAAAAAATATGACGATGCTTACGATGCGATTTCGAAAATGAAAGTTCAGGATGGTTCGATGTATAATTCGCTGGCATGGGCATGCATCGAAAAAGGGGAGGAACTGGAAAAAGCAGTTGCGTGGGCTAAAAAAGGTATCGATCTGTTCCGCAACCCGAATCCCGCAGATAAACCGGCAAATATGATTATGAAGGATTGGAAAAACAATCTGCGCGTTTCCCTTGCGTACGCGCTTGATACATACGCATACGGACTTTATCAGCTTGGAAGAACCGCCGAAGCTGAAAAGAGCTACGACGAGGCGTACAGACTGGCCGCGGCCCAGTTATCGGAAGATTTCCATGCCCGCTATATCGAATGCCTTAATAAAAACAAGGAGTATGATAAGGCGGCTTCGCTTGCGGCCGAGTTTATTGCAATGGGCAAAACAACCGATAAGCTGATTGCAGAATATAAAACCGCGTTTCTTAACAACGGGGGCACCGATGCACAATTTGAGAAGAAAATTTCGGCATTTAAAGAAGATGATATGAAAAAAATCAAAACGAAACTGGCCGGCGAACTTCTCAACCTCCCTGCTCCGCAGTTCACCTTAAAGGACCTTGATGGAAAGGAAATAAGCCTTGCCTCGTTAAAAGGTAAAGTGGTTGTGGTCGATTTCTGGGCAACTTGGTGCGGCCCGTGCAAATCTTCTTTCCCTGTTCTGCAGAAAGTGTATGAAAAGTACGCAGGCAACAAGGATATTGTTATACTTGCAGTAAATACGTGGGAAAACGAAAAGGGGGATGAAAGGATAAAAAATGTTAGAAAGTTCATCGATGAAAATAAATATACATTCAAAGTACTGCTGGATAGCGACGAGCGCGATAACGCGGTTGTAACACAATTCGGCGTTAGCGGTATACCTACCAAGTTTATTATTGACAGGGATGGTAAAATACAATTTAAGACTGTGGGCTTTATGGGTGAAAAGGCAATGATGGATGAAATGGATGCCCAGTTCGAAATGCTTCTAAATGATGATTATAAAGCACTCATAAAAAAATAAAAATTAAACCTTAAAGGCTGTCATTATTTTGACAGCCTTTTTTTTGCCAAAACAATATTTGCGGTTACCCCCGGCCATTTAGATAAATCAATTCTCGATTCGACATCGGCCTGTGTTGCCTCGGGCAGCTTGCTGAAGAAATTTATTCCCGTTGCTTTTTCAAGTGAATCTACAGTAATTGCGAATGTGGAAAGGGGATTGGCTGAGTTCTCATGTCTAAACAGGAACCCGATTGAACTATAGCCCGAAGAGGATTTGCGCAAAATGGCTTTATAAAAATAATTAGGCACGGCCAGTTTATTGCGCGCCCCGATTGTCTGCAAACCCGGCTGAATTACCGGACCGGCCGCTATGAATAAAGTGTCCCCCTGAACGTTAGCCCATGTGCGCACCTGGTTTTCGAGGTCTTCCCATATTCCCGCGTTGAATGAATGGTTCTGCGGACACATATTGCTGAGGTAAAAGGATTCAGACATTGCAGTCTGCGACCATGTAAAATCTCCCGCGGGGGCCATATGCCCTCTGTCATATCCGGTATATTTATAATCGTCAAGTTGGGCCGAGCCCGATGTAA
>DAHYUM010000329.1 GCA_027398005.1 bacterium | reverse complement strand
TCGGTTGGAATAAATTAACTGGATTCACGTTCGGAGACCTCGCCAAAGATTTTGACGGACAAGGTAACACAGACTATCGTTTATCACTCCTTCCGCTCGGCGGTTACGTTAAAATTGCCGGCATGGTAGATGAAAGTTTCGACACTCAATTTGCCAACAGCGAGCCGAAACCGTACGAGTTTCGGGCAAAGAAAACCCTCCCAAAACTTTTTGTGATCACTGCCGGCGTAATGATGAATCTTACCCTTACCATTTTGATTTTCTGGGGCATTAATTTCTTCAAAGGGAAAGACATACCTCAAACGACAACAATTGCAGAAGTTGATAACGGCAGTCCGGCACAGCAGATTGGTTTTCAATCTTACGACAAAATATTAAGCGTCAACGGTACAGAAGTAAAAGATTGGGAAGGCATTATTAATAATCTTTTGATTAACAACCAATCTACAGATGCCATAGTAAAAATAGATAGAAACGGATCTGTCATATCGCTCGACCTGCCCCGTAAGTTTATTAC
>DAHYUM010000328.1 GCA_027398005.1 bacterium | reverse complement strand
CAGGACCTCGACCACCTCGGGCAACCGGATCGCCACCGCCACCGCATCGGCCGCCCCGCCGGGCTGCGCCCGCGCGACGGGCGCCAGCAGCAGAAGGAACGCCAGGGCCGCTCGGATCAGCACAACACGCCTCCCACTGGGGTCCGCCCAGCCCTAGCGCGCCCGGCGCCGAATTCCAACACAGACCAGCGCGCGGGCATCGGCCCAGGCCACGACGAAGACCACGACGCGCACGCCACAAAACCCCCTTGCGCCCGCCCGCGCGCCCGGCTAAACGCCTGCCCCGTGACCCCTGACGCGGAGAGGTGGCAGAGTGGTCGAATGCGGCGGTCTCGAAAACCGTTGTCGGTTTGCGCCGACCCAGGGTTCGAATCCCTGTCTCTCCGCCAAACACAACCCTGCACAATCTTCGTAATGTGCTGATTTTAGTCAGATATTGCCGAATGATCGACAAAATTTGGTCGTGATGGTCGCTCCCTGCTATACAAACCGCTATACTTTCTGCTCTACACGGGGTGCCGTAAAG
>DAHYUM010000327.1 GCA_027398005.1 bacterium | reverse complement strand
GGACTGCAGTTTTTAGGGGCGGATGTTAAAAAATTCTATACAGGTATGGATATAAAACCTTTGCTGGATTCTTTCAAACCCGATGTGCTTATGACCAGCGATAACGATGCATATATAAACAGTATCGATTGGCGCTGTGTAGAGGAATACCGGAAAAAAAGAAGGCTCTTATTGGGGCTTACAGCTTCACTTAAGGAATATGGTAATACATCTCTTGCCAAAAGGATTAAAAGGGCCGGTAAATTGGGGGTGGATTTCTTTTACAGCTTCAGGGTGCCCGAATATTTTATGCATAATATTAAGTACGAACCGTTTTACGAATACACGGATAATATATTCAGCATAGAGTACGGGGCAAATCCTCTTTTATATTATCCTCTCCCGTTTATTGAAAGGGATATCAAATATAGTAAAGTGACCAAAATCAATTTCAATATTTTTCTTAAATTTACTTATAAAAAAGCGGTTCTAACTCTTTCTTAAATACTGCCTGCAAATTCCGTTCCTTCATAAGCTTTCTGGATAAG
>DAHYUM010000326.1 GCA_027398005.1 bacterium | reverse complement strand
TTTTATTAGCTTCAAATATACTTTATAGCATTCTATTTTGCCAAGCGTGCCCTCCCCGGCGGCAGAGCCGCGACACCTTTGTTTGAATACATTGTGCTGTTTTCGCAGGGGCGCGGCCCCTGCGTGCAAAGAAAATGCCGCCCCTACGGGGCTTGTTGTTTCTTAATTCTACATTCTACAATTTACGCAGGGGTACGACCCCTGCGGGCTGATAATTAAATAACTATTTCTGCGGCGCCTTTAAAATAATTGCGTTAAAAAATTTATGGAATGAAGCGTTAAGCGACAAAATATGTTTGACTCCGATTCTCTATTATTAAATGCGAATCGGAGGAGTTAATTTTGTCGCAGCGGAATGAAATAATTCCCGATAGATCGGGATCTTCGATTTTAGCAATTATTTTATAAGCGCCTGTTCTTTTGATACTTTTCTTGCGTCAAGAAAAGTATGAGAACTGATTTTTATCCTTCCTTTTTCATTCTATCATTTATTATTATCAATACGTTAAAAATGTATCTGTATATTTTGTC
>DAHYUM010000325.1 GCA_027398005.1 bacterium | reverse complement strand
TGCGATTGCATTTCCGATTGCGGTTCCGTCATCAATCATTCCGCTGTGAACTTGCTTCAACAAATTTCTGAGTACGTTGTAATCGATTGTGAGCGGACATTGCGTAAAAGCGTCCTGCGAAAAAATCACGAGACCGATTCTATCGTTAGTTCTCCCGGCAATAAAATCATCTATGACTTTTTTTGCAGCTTCAATCCGGTTCGGTTTCAAATCCTCTGAAAGCATACTGCCGGAAATATCGAGCACCATTGCAATATCAATTCCTTCGGTGTACATGTTTTGTCCGCTTGAATAACTTTGCGGTCGTGCAGCGGCAACAATAAAAAATGTAATCGCCGCTAATCGTAACCAGGACGGAAGGTTTGCAAGTTTTTCTTTCAGAGTGCGTGGCGCTTTCCCAAAAATTTGAAGACTGGAATAAGTAAAGTTCGGTGAAACCTGATCGCGTTTTTTCCAGAACCAGTAGCCAAGCACCGGAACTAGAAGCAAGAACCAAAGCACAAACGGATAAGCGAAAGTTATGTCACTTGCCAT
>DAHYUM010000324.1 GCA_027398005.1 bacterium | reverse complement strand
AATAATAAGCGGGAGTATTTCTAACAGAATATTCTTTATATCTTCCATTCTTCGCAGTTTCAATTACAGCATGACTTATATCCGTTCCAATTATTTCAATATTGAGCAAGGGATATTTAGTTTTTACGAGATCAAGAAAAATCATCGCAACCGAATATGCTTCCTCTCCCGAAGAAGAGGCTGCACTCCAAATTTTCAATTTATTTTTATCAGCTCCAGTTTTTTTGTCAACTAATTCGGGAATAACGGTTGTTACAAGAGCATCAAGCTGTGGCTGATTCCTGAAGAAAAAAGTTTCGTTTATTGTTATTGCTTCGTATAAATATTTCTTTTCGGTTCCGTTGCTGTTATTAAATTTAAGATAGTCAATATATTCTTCATACGAGCTCAGTCCTAAATAATTTATTCTTTTTAACAATCTGCTCTCTAATAAATACTTTTTATTATCTTGAAAATAAATACCACAACTGTCATAAATTAACTGCCTCAATTTGCCGAATGACTGGTCTGAAAGAAACAATCCGTTACTATTATTATTTTGC
>DAHYUM010000323.1 GCA_027398005.1 bacterium | reverse complement strand
CAGGATAATAATTACATTTTAAATAGTTACAAAACGCCATAAATGAATGCCTAGATTATATAGGGTGCCGCCTGTAACTATCAGTTTATGGCCTCTCGGCCTGCCGGGTCATCGTGGTGACTTAGCTATGAGATTACCGGAGGAAGAGTGCAAATGTTTAATACGCTGAAGTATCTATTCTCTATCCGGGGGTTGCCGTGGCATTTGCCGGTGAGCAGGGTATTAAATATTCCATTGAAAATTATGCCTAAAACATCTATTTTGTATTAGAGAAAACAATTATAATAAACTAAAACAGAGCGGGTTAATAAGTGCCTTTAGCGTCAGTTTCAATTAGAAAACCGGTGGCGGTATCTATGTTCTATATAGGTATTGCCCTGCTGGGTATATATGCGTTTTCGCGTCTGGGGGTAGACCTTCTTCCCAATGTAAACCTGCCCCATTTAATGGTTCAAACTAGCTACACCAACGCCACCCCCGGGGAGTTAGAGCTTCAGGTAACCGAACGCCTTGAGGCGCAGATTGGCACAGTGCCCGGTGTAAAA
>DAHYUM010000322.1 GCA_027398005.1 bacterium | reverse complement strand
AATAACAGCTATGGATAAAAGAACGTACCCTTTAAAATTCGGATATAATTTTTCGGAAAAAACTGCCGTCTATCTGAGTTTCCCTAAAAATTACAAAATAGTTTTTATTCCTAAAACAGTAAATATTAAAAATGCGGCCGGTTCTTTCGCCTCAAGCTATTCCTTAAAAAACGATACGGTAATTTTCCGTTCGTATTTTTCCGTAAACGGTTATAAAATAAAACCGCGCGACTATGCCGCGGCTAAAAAATTGTTTAACGCCGCAATAAAAACGCTCGGCATGCAGGTTGTTATATTTCATGAATAATAAAAATCTTTCCGTCCATAATAGCTGGTTTAAAGAGATTTCTTCGGGGAAATCTTTGGAAACCGGCCTTGTTCAGGTTTATACCGGAAACGGAAAAGGGAAAACGACCGCTGCCCTAGGGCAGGCGCTGAGAGCAAGCGGACATAATATAAAATCCTTAATAATCCAGTTTCTAAAGGGAGGCTCCTATTCCGGGGAGGTCAAAGCGATAGAAAACTGCGTTCCGCTTATTAAAATTTATCA
>DAHYUM010000321.1 GCA_027398005.1 bacterium | reverse complement strand
TGTCGATTATATTTCCATCGGCGCGCTGACGCATTCTGTTAAGGCACTGGATATAAATATGAAGATTGAAAATCGGAAAGAAAGATTATGAACGAAGTGATAAAAGAAATTAATCGATTAAGAAAAGAAAAAAATGCCGTAATACTCGCGCACAATTA
Organism: bacterium; assembly: GCA_027398005.1. GTDB lineage: Bacteria > Bacteroidota > Ignavibacteria > Ignavibacteriales > Melioribacteraceae > JAEXUB01. The sequence continues at coordinate 395 of DAHYUM010000321.1, read as the reverse complement.
CCAAATTGGCGAAATACAAGACCTTGCCGATTATGTTGGTGATTCACTTGGTCTGTCTCAAGAGGCGGCAGCTACGGAAGCGGAGTTGATAGTTTTTTGCGGCGTTCATTTCATGGCAGAAACAGCTTCAATAATTTCTCCAAACAAGAAAGTGCTCATCCCGGATTTGCGAGCAGGTTGTTCTCTCGCCTCTACGATTAACGCCGAACAGTTGAGAGAATGGAAACAAAAACATCCCGGTGCGGTGGTAGTGTCTTATGTAAACACAACTGCAGAAGTAAAAGCCGAAAGCGACTACTGTGTGACTTCGTCGAACGCGGTAAAAGTTGTTCAATCCATCCCGCGGGAAAAGAAAATATTATTCTTGCCGGATAGATTTCTCGGCGCCTACGTTG
>DAHYUM010000320.1 GCA_027398005.1 bacterium | reverse complement strand
CCCGGATGACCGAGACACACCGGACAGACATTTGTATTGGGAGGGGCGTCAAATTTTGTTGAACATCCGCAGAAAATTTTCGTTTCGGTTAGTAATTGAGCATGAACTTCAAGACCGATAACCGCTTCGTATTTTTGATCCATTTTGGTTTAGATTAATTTTTCTCTGGCGAATATAATTATTTTCAAACTATCGGTTACTATTTTACTTTCTAAAAATTATTCTTCATATTGAAACAGAATAATTGAATCACTTCTTGAGGGCATTATGATTCTTGAGGTTTTGGTTTTTGCGGCTCACCCTGATGATGCTGAACTTTCTATGGGTGGAACAATTGCAAAGCTAACAAGCACCGGATTAAAAGTTGGAATTATAGATCTAAGCAAAGGCGAGCTTGGAACACGCGGTTCGGCAGAAATAAGAATGAAAGAGGCGCAAAACGCAGGCGAAACTTTGAAGATTGCCCATAGAGAAAATTTAGGATTTAAAGACGGCTCGCTTAAGTTCAATGAAGAATACTTAAAAAAAATAATTTCCAAAATCCGTAAATTTCAG
>DAHYUM010000031.1 GCA_027398005.1 bacterium | reverse complement strand
GGCGCCGGTAATTGAACTTTCGTCGAAATTAATTGCAATTCCGAGCGGTTTTAATGAAAGTATCTGATATCCCGATAAAAGCCTTATTTCATTCTCATCCAGCCCGAGGGACCTGATAGGAAGCTCCTTTTCGGCATGGGCATAGCATTTTTCAATTACAGGCAGTTCCCTTTTAAGCCTTTCATCCTTGTTTTTCTGCATCTCTTTCTGAAGTTTTTCGAGCCTCGTTTCAAGAAAACTTAAGTCGGAAAGGAGAAATTCTGTTTCGAGAAAGCGGATATCGCGCAGTGGGTCTATACTGTTCATCGGGTGCGAAACTGAATCTTCTTCAAACTGCCTTATTACATAGAACAAAGAATCGTTATTCTTAACATTATTAAGGAAAGTGTTGGTAATTTTCATCTTCCCGTCTTCGCTCATTTTAAGGCCCGGAGTATCAAAAACCTCTATATTGGCATTAACCTGTTTTTTTGGATTAAATATTTTTGAAAGCTCATCCAGCCTGTAATCGGGCACTTTTACTACTTCTACAGTTGCCTCTTCCTTTACCTGCTGGCCATGGCCTGTTTCTACATTTGCGAGTGTGTTAAAAAGTGTTGTTTTTCCTGAAAATTGAAGTCCTACTAAACCTATTTGCATATATTTTACTCTTTTATTATTGACTGCTAAATATACGTTTTACCGTAAAAAGTTGACAGGAATTAATTGGTTTTATATTTAAGATTAAAGGAAAAGAGATACCGCAGAATAAAAAAAGGGACAAATTATCAGGAAACGACCTGGGTATGAAGTGAAATTTCCTCCAGAACTGATGAAACTTTAAGGCATTTTTGAAGTTCCCCCGTATAAACGCATGCTTTTCCCTTAACATGCACCTCAAATGCGTAATCGCGCGCTTTATCGAATGTGCAGTGGACTGCCTTAATAAGCTGGTTTATAACCTCATCGAATGAATGCCAGTCATCGTTAAAAAGAAGGACCTTAAATGGGAGCCCAATTGAGGATTCGACTACTTCGCCCGTCTCGTTGACTTGTTCCGTTTTTTCTACCGACATAATGCTCGTTTTTTTAGAGTGGTTAATTTATAAAATTTTAGGTGTAAAATGAAAATAACATGCCAGCTTTGATTTTAGCTATTTCATTTATATCTTTTCGTCAAACTTTGTAAAAATTAGGAGGATAGATGAAAATAGCAGTCTGCGTTAGCCATGTACCCGATACTGCAGCTAAAATAAACATTGGCGCTGACGGCAAAACAATTGACCCTAACGGAGTTACCTATGTTGTTAACCCATACGACGAATTTGCAATTGAAGAGGCATTAAAAACTAAAGAAGCCGCAGGCGGCGAAGTAATTGCCATAAGCCTTGGCGGCGAAGCAAATAAAGAGACCATCCGCAAGGCTCTTGCTATGGGAGTTGACAGCGCGGTATTGCTTAAGGACGATAACTACCGCGATTCCTTATCGGTAGCAAAGGCTCTTGCCGAAGAAATTAAAGCTCAGAATGCCGAATTGGTATTTTTCGGCAAGCAGTCGGTCGATTTTGACAACTCGGTTGTTGGCCAGATGACTGCCGAATTGTTAAACTACAACTGCGTTAGCGTTGTGGTAAGCTTTAAATTGGAAGGAAATAAAATTACAGCCGAAAGAGAAATTGAAGGGGGCAAGGAAGTTGTTGAAACTTCTCTCCCGGCAATTATTACGGCACAGAAAGGACTTAATGAACCCCGATACGCTTCGTTAAAGGGTATTATGGCCGCAAAGAAGAAGACTATTGAAGAAAAACCTGCCGCTGCAGCCGAAAATAAGGTTGAAGTATTAGGGCTTAAAAAACCCGCTGCTAAACAGGCAGGCAAAATAATAGGCAGCGATGCGACCGCAGTACCTGAATTAGTCCGTTTATTAAAAGAAGAAGCCAAGGTAATTTAAGGGGGAATAATGGGAAATAAAATATTAGTATTTATAGAACAGAGAGACGGCCATATTAAGAAATCCTCTTTCGAGGCCGCAAAAACCGCATCGGAAATGGCGGCAAAAACAGGCGCCGAAGTTGAAGCCCTGCTTTTCGGCTCTTCCGTTGAAGGCATGGAAAAATTAGGCGGATACGGCGTTAAAAAAGTATTTTTCTACAAAAATGCCGAACTTGACTTATATTCCACAAAAACATATACCGAATTGACATCCAAGCAGATTACCGATTCGGGAGCAGGAATTGTTCTTTTTGCCAATACAGCAATGGGCAAAGATTTAGCCCCCCGTGTAGCGGCCAGAACCGATTCGGCTCTTGGAATGGACGTTGTTGCCTACGTATATGACGGTAACGATCTTTCAGTTACACGCCCTGTATTTGCAGGCAAAGCGCTTATGGATCTTAAACTTACCGGCGCGGTTAAAATTCTTACACTCCGCCCAAATGTATTTGCCGCGGGCGCAGCCTCTGCCGATAATGCAGAAGTTGCCGTGATTGAAACAGCAAGCGTAGATTCATCGGTTAAGGTAGCCGAAGTAAAGAAATCGGACGAAAAACTTGATGTTGCTGAAGCAGATATCATAGTATCGGGGGGAAGAGGCGTTAAAGGCCCCGAACATTTTCACCTGGTTGAAGAACTTGCCGCATTACTGGGAGCCGCCACGGGCGCATCCCGCGCTGTTGTTGACGCCGGATGGAGACCGCACGGCGAACAGGTCGGCCAGACAGGTAAAACGGTTTCGCCTACACTTTATATTGCCCTCGGCATTTCAGGCGCAATACAGCACCTTGCCGGTATGCGCTCTTCGAAGTATATTGTGGCAATAAATAAAGATAAAGACGCGCCTATTTTCCAGGTTGCCGATTACGGCATTACAGGCGATTTATTTGAAGTTGTTCCTGCACTGATTGAAGAAATTAAAAAAGTGAAAGCACACTAAGTGGATAGAGTACAAGTAGAAATATTAGGTTTATCATCAAGTCCTTCGGCAGGGGGCGCTTACGCCCTCCTGCTTAAGGAAATGTACGGAATTAGAAGAATACCGATTATCATCGGGGCTTACGAGGCGCAGTCGATTGCCCTTGAGCTTGAAGGCATAAAACCGCCGCGCCCTCTTACGCACGACCTTCTGGCGAACATAATTAAAAACCTGCACGCCGTTGTTAACGAAGTTGAAATTACCGAATTGAGGGACAATACCTTTTTTGCCAAAATTGTATTTGAAACAGCCGGATTGACTAACGATGTGGATTCGCGCCCGAGCGACGCCATTGCGCTTGCGGTACGGCTTGGAGTACCAATCTATATTTCGGAAAAGGTAATGGATATCGCATCATTCGTACCTTCGAGCGAAGAGCAGAAGGAAATGAAAGAAGAATTCGACGACTCGCTTGACGATGAAATTGAGGAATTAAAACCGGAAGAGCCCGCTTCTTCGAGCCCTGCCGATATGAGGATTGCATCGCTTCAGGATCAGCTTAGGGACGCCATTGAAAAAGAGGATTATGAAAGGGCTGCCAAATTAAGGGATGAGATAAATAAAGCCGAGAACCAGAATTTCAACTGATTTTATCAGCACCCGGATTAGTTAAACACTATCCTGCCAATTTCGCACTCAAGACATTTATTTTTGGAACAATAACTCCTGAATAATTCCGTCATTCCCTGCGAATAAACGGTCAGATGGATTTTATCTTCAAGCTGAAGGCTGCGGGCAATTTCGTGAACTATTTTATTCTCGTTTGACTGGCTGCATCTATTATAAAGGGTAAATACTTTCTTCGATAAATCCTTATTGCCGAACACATCGAAATAGACCGAAAAAAACGGGAGCACCACGTTAACTATTATTTCATCGGCGCGGGATGAGCCTACGAAATATTTAATTTCGCCGTTGGCAGGCTGGTGGAATACATAATGATGTTTCCAGAACCCTTCCGATTTGATTACGAATAATGACCTTAACGAATTTATAAGCACATTAAGGTTATGTATTTCCTCAATTTTGCGTTTAATAACAGGAATTAAATTTTCCTTTAAAAGCTTATTAAGCAGGCGTGCACCGCCGGCAATTCTTACAGTAGGAAAGTTCTGCGGCCTAATACGGAAAAAATGCCACTGCGATTCATCGAAATATTTACTGTCGTAACGAGTCTTCAGCCTATCCCAGTTAAGTTTCATCTGGCGCGCGTATGCGGCAATGTCGGCATCATGCATTTTTCTATCGGGAGGAATCAGCCCTCCCACGTTAAAAAATACCGATTCCGCGATTTCAATAAAATCCCTATCGCTTTCAATTAACTTAAGAAAATCGACATTAACGTGCTGTGCAAGGCTTAGCATAATGCTCTTGTTCTTGGAATAACCCAGCGCCTCGAAAATCAGTTCGTAAAGCAGCTGTTCCCACAATTCCTTCTCCATAAAGTCGTTATGTACAAAAACCCTATCGTGGAATGCAGGCGATAAATCGTAAGTAACAACCGGCTCCTTGGCGTGAAGCTCCTTAAGATATTTCAGCTCTTTGAGGCGGTTATAAACGCGCGCGCATTTCTTTTTGAAACGGTCAATTCCAAGCTGGGAAATGAATTTCAGTTTTTCTTCCGGAGAGAGTAAATATGAGTTTGCGCCGCATTTAAGGTGCTGAAGCCCTCCCTCCTCTTCTTCTTCATCGGAAGATGATGTATCCTGAAAATCATCGGGAAGGTATTCGCCAAGGGTTAAGCTGGGCACTTTACGGCCGTCTTTGGTATATACATAAGGCTGGTTATTGCTGTTATGGAGTGCTACGTGGAGTATTACTTTATTATATTTCGAATCGATATTGTGCCCGTGAAGCTTCCAGTCGGTATAATTTGGGTCTATTTCAATATCCCCTACAAAAGTAAGATTACCAATTCTAATACGCGCGTTTTTAAAATCGGGCCCTGCAATATCGTTATTTTGCACACCCGGTTCCACAATATCGATATTTTCGCCGCTTACAGAAATGAGCTCATTCAGGAAATGATGTTTTTTCCAAAGCTCATAGATTTCTTTTTCGAAAACTTTTGAGCCGCGGTTCACAACAGCCTCACCTTAGCAAATTGAATTAAGTTTCTTCCGGAATTCTTTTCCCGCAATAAAATAACATTTATATGAAAAAAAAGCTATAAACTTTTTATTATTTCTGCAATTATTTTATTGTACCCTTCCAGCGTTTCTTTTACCTTTATTTCGAAATTTTCAGATGCATCGCAATAAATAAGGGCCCGGCTTACATTTATAAGGTATGCATTATGCCCGTTCATTTCGAATGAGCGCGCGGTTTCTTCAAGGCTTCCCCCCTGCGCCCCAACACCCGGCAGAAGCACCGGCATACCTTTGAAAAGCCCTATGTTTTCCTTCAATTCGTCTATATTAGTGGCTCCGAAGACAAATCCGCAGTTCTCTTTTTCGTTCCAGCCGGTTACGGTTTTAATAACTTTCTGAAACAAAAACGAGCCCTCTTCAAGCTTTAGTTTTTCAAAATCGGCCGCACCCGGATTGGATGTGAGAGCCAGGACAAAATTAAGTTTATCGCCGTAATCAATGAACGGGCTCAGGGAATCGCGCCCCATATACGGATGAAGAGTAACCGAATCAAATCCGAAATGGTCGAATACCGAGGAGGCATACATTTGGGATGTGTTCCCTATATCCCCTCTTTTGGCATCGCCAATGGTAAGCACATCATTTGGTATAAGGCTTATTGTGCGCTTTAAGGAATCGAAACCTTTGCTTCCTTCGGTTTCGTAAAAAGCGAAATTAATTTTATATGCCGCCGCGCTCCCTTTAGTAGCCTCAATTATCCTTCTGTTGAATTCGAAAACGGGGTCTTCATATTTAAGGAGGGATTGCGGAATTTTTTTGATATCGGTATCGAGCCCGACGCATATATGCAAACCCGCGCCGTTCTTTCTGCTTAATTTTTCTTTCGCATTCATAATTTTTATGTGTGTTGTTTTCTGTTTCTATAGAAATTCATTGCAATTGCCATAAGAATAACATCAATAAGAAGAGAACTGCCCCCATAGCTTAGGAACGGAAGAGGGAGGCCTATTACCGGGGTCAGGCCTACGTTCATTCCAATATTTATTGCAAAATGGGTAAAAAGAAGAGTAAGAATGCCTATTACAACCAGACTTGAATAAGAATCCTTCGATTGCGAAGCGAGCTTTATAAGCCGGTAGAATATTATCAAGAATGAAATTATTATTATCACGCTTCCAATAAATCCGAACTCCTCTCCTATTACGCAGAAAATAAAGTCGGTCCACTGTTCCGGTATAAAACGGAGCTGAGTCTGGTTCCCCTGCATAAATCCTTTGCCAAGCAATCCCCCCGAACCGATTGCCACCTTTGCCTGTATTACGTTGTAGCCCGACCTTAACGGATCGGCATTGGGATCGAGAAATGAGGCAATTCTTAACTGCTGGTGAGGCTTTAAAATTTTATATGCATAATCAAAAAAGAATCCGGTGGAAAGGTTTATAACAAAAATTGTGGCGCTGTTGAATAAATCCCTTTTAAATATGAATAAAGCAACTACAATAAGTACAAGCACAGTAATAAAATAAGGGAGCCCCAAAATTGAAGCGAATATTGATACACCGGGGGAAAGCACCACAAATAAACCGAAAAGGCTTATTCCGCTCCAATAAACAAGCGCGAGTGTTATAAATACGAATATAAGACTTGTACCAGTATCGGGCTCGAGCATTATAAGTCCTACCGGTATAAAACCGATTAAAAGCGCAAGCCCAATATCTTTAATGTTGTTTATATCGCGCGGCTTAAAACTCAACCAGAATGCAAGGAATAGTATTGTCCCCAGTTTAGCAAGTTCCGAAGGCTGAAACCCGAATCCCCCTATTCCAAACCAGCTTTTTGCTCCGTAAATAACTTTGCCAACTGCAAGTACGGCTACGAGAAAAAAGAGTGAAACAAGATAAGTGGGAATAGAGAAAAACCTGAATGTCTGCTGGGGTAGAAAATATATGACGAAATAAATAACCATCGAAACGGCAAAAAAGACAAACTGTTTGCCGAAATTTCCGTTGGCAGTAGGGTGATGAATTGTTGAAGAATAAATTGCCAGCAGGCCGAATGTAATTAATACCATCATAGGTATGAACATCAGCAGATCGAACTTATCCTGAAGTTTATAATTTATCTTCAATGCGAAACCTTTGCCAGGCTGTTATCTGTTTTCGGTTGACTATCAATACTGTTTTTATCAAGATAAGCCTTAATCATATCCCTTGCAATAGGTGCGGCTGTAGTAGCTCCGTATCCTGCATTTTCAACCATAACAGCCACAGCTATTTTCGGATTATCGTAAGGGGCAAATGCAATAAATAAAGAATGGGGTCTGCCGTGCGGGTTCTGAGCCGTGCCGGTCTTGCCTGCTATGGCAATTTCACTCATCCTAATCGACGTGGCTGTTCCGGCTCCGTTAACAACATTGAACATTGCGTTGCGTACAATATCGAATGTGCGTTTGCTTATATTGAGCTGAATTTTATGTATTTGTGCCGGAACGAATTTGCCCGTTTCTTTATCGATGTATCCTTTTAGAAAATGAGGATCGGCAGACTGGCCGTAGTTTGCAAGAAGAGCCGTATATTTGGCAAGCTGAATAGGAGTAACGCTCAATTCCCCCTGCCCTATGCCCAAACTTACAAGAAAACCTTTTGTCCACCCGTTCTTGCCGTAAACTTTATTATAGTACTGTTCGCTTGGCAGAATGCCCTTTGCCTCTTCTCCGATATCAACTGCGGTCTTTTGGCCGAAACCGAATTTAGCCGCATATTCCGACCATTTATCGAGACCTAATTTCAATATTAAATTGTAAAAGAATACGTTGCACGATTTTTCGATGGCAGTTTCAACATTCATTACACCGTGAACGTGTTCGCATTTAAATTGTTTGTTTCCGTATGTAAACACGCCGGGGCAATTGAATTTTGTATCGGTAGTTATAACTCCCTCTTCAAGCGCGGCAATGGCCGCAATCATTTTGAAAGTTGAGCCTGGTGAGAAGATTGACATTGTTGCCCTGTTGAATAGGGGTTTAGCTTCATCTTTATTAAGCCGGTCCCAATCCTCCCTCGAAACAACAGTGGCAAACTCATTCAAATCATATTCGGGCGCGCTAACAAATGATATTATTTCTCCCGTGGAAGGTTCAATAGCTACAGCCGCTCCTCTTCTATCCTTAAAAGCTTCCTCTGCTACTTTCTGTACGTCGCGGTCAATTGAAAGAACCAGGTCGTCCCCTTTCTTTGTGGGTTTGTCATCTTTCCCCTCTTTATATCTGCCTATCGTTTTCTGCCGGGAATCGACAAGCATCAGTTTCATCCCCTTATCCCCTTTTACAAGCTGTTCATATTCCTTTTCCAGCCCGTTATTGCCAATATTGTCTCCTATTGTATATTCGTTTTTATGCTTAGCCAGCATTTCCTGCGAAATTTCCTTAATGTAGCCGAACATATGAACGCCGTTAATTCCGAAAGAATAATCGCGGAGCGTTTCCATTACATAATGCACGCCGGGCAGTTTGCTCTGGTTTTCCTCAAACCAGGCAATGGCTTTGAAATCGACATCCCTCTTAACCTTGCGGGGAATGAATTTGCTGTATTGTGTAGTGTCTCTTAATATATTGCCTATATACCCGAACGGTAGATTGAGAACCCCCTCAATAAGGGAATCGAGCTTCCTGTTCTTATATTCGGCGGGGATTATCTGTATTGAAAATGAAGGCCTGTTGCCTACCATAACGCGCATATAGCGGTCGTAAAATATTCCGCGCGGCGCTACCTGCGGAACAGCTTTAATGCTGTTCTCATCCGATTTAACGGCGAACTGTCCGCCGTGAATAATCTGCATATAAAAGAGGCTCATAACCGAAGCCGCTACAAATGCAGTAATGATGAAGAACATTATTCTTCTTCTTAATACCGATCCAACTGTCGTTTCCATTATTCCAATTCGCTCTTTTTTCTAAAAATAACCAAGGGGAAACTTAATACCGCGGTATATAAACCGGGCAGAAGCCCCGAAAGAAATAAAAGGAGAAAAAATGATTTTTGCGTTGACGAGGATAGTGAAGTGTATATTACCGATTCGACAGTGGCTATTAGCGCAACTATAAGGGGAAACAGATAAGTCCTGGTATTGTATTCAATCTTGTTTTCGTTATAGAAATAACCTGCAATAAAAGCGGCAAGCGTTTTGGAGAACATTGCGCTGCCCAAAACTCCCCCCGAAACAAGATCGAAAACAAGCCCGAATGAAAACCCAATGCAGTGCCGTAAAACTGCCCTGTGGAAAGAACCGAATAAACAAGAAGTATTGTAATCAGGTCCGGTGCTACTCCCTCAATTGAAATTAGGGGAACAGCAACCATCTGCAGTATTAAGGCAGGAATGAATAAAATAAACGGTTTTATATATTTTGACTGCATTATTCTTTATTCTTAAAAAGGTTCATTTCCAAATTATCTATCTGTTTACTGAAAATAAGCTTAACCACGAATACATTTTTTACAAAATGGAAATCGGTATAGGGCTCAATATAAACATCCTTCATAAGCCCTTCAGAATTAGTCTGCTGCGAAATTACCTTGCCTACAGGAATTGAGGGGGGAAGGATGGTGCTGAATTCGGAAGTGGAAAAACTGTCCCCCGCCTGAATATCGTAGGTGGTTGGAATATTCCTTATTACGAGATTTCTCCCGTCCCACGATAATATTCCGTCTACTTTGCTCCGCCCGTCGGTAACGGCAATATTGAGCGAAGCATTTTTAATTGTCTTTACAACCGAAAAATTTGTATCTACATCCGAGATAATGCCAATCAATCCGAACGAGGTAATTACCGGCATTCCTCTTTCAATTTTTTCTTCTTTGCCTGCGTTAATTATAAAGTTGCCCTGAAGCGAGCCGCTGAGCTTGGATACTACTGTTGCCGCCTGAAGATTATACTTTACCGAATCCCTTAAACCGAGCATTTTTTTTAGTTCGGCATTCTCCGATTCATGCTGTTTAAGAATATCCAGCCTCATCATCAAATCGGCGTTCTGTTTCTTCATTTCCCTAACTTCGCTCGAAAGGGCAAACCAGTTACCTATATCGGAAACTATGGAATTTACAAACGCAAAATTTCCGAACGCCACCGCCTGCAGCCTTTTAATCTGTGGTTTATTGCTGTTGGAAAGGAAAAGCAGACTTACCAATAATAACGCAACCAGTAAAATGTACTCTTTATAATCAGCCGCGATTTTTTTAATTATCTTAAGCATTAATATGTTCTTTTGCGAATAAATACCTTTGAGTATTTATTGATATTATCAATTGCTTTGCCGGCGCCCCTTACAACCGCAGTAAGCGGATCATCGGCAACGTGCACCGGAAGATTTGTTTCCATTCTAATTCTTTCGTCTAAGCCTTTAAGCAGGGCTCCGCCCCCTGTAAGCATTACACCCCTGTCAAGAATATCTGCCGAGAGTTCCGGCGGGGTTCTTTCGAGAGTCTGTTTAATAGCGTCAACCATTTGCGAAATATTTTCATTCAAAGCTTCCCTTATTTCAACGGAACTTACTTCGGCCGTTTTAGGAATGCCGCCCACAAGGTCGCGTCCTTTAACCTGTATTGTCACTTCCTCCTTAAGAGGCACTGCCGAGCCGACTTCGCATTTAATCGATTCGGCGGTCCTTTCGCCTATAAGCAGGTTATAATTCTTTTTGAAGAACTGCATAATTGCGTTGTTCATTTCGTCCCCGGCAATACGAATCGATTCCTCGTTAACAATACCGGCAAGTGCTATAACGGCAATTTCGGTTGTGCCGCCGCCAATATCAATAATCATATTGCCTACAGGGGCTTCAACATCAACTCCAATTCCAATAGCGGCAGACATCGGTTCCGCAATCAGGTGCACTTCTTTGGCGCCAGCGTGTTCAGCGGCATCGCGCACTGCTCTTTTTTCAACTTCGGTTACTCCGCTTGGAACGGCGATTACAATTCTCTTGCTTGCAATGCCGCCTACGGTAATCTGCTTTATAAACGCTTTTATCATTCCCTCTGCAATTTCAAAATCTGCAATCACGCCGTCGCGCATAGGGCGTGTAACCCTAATTTCGCGGTGCTCGCGCCCCTGCATTTCTTTTGCCTTATTGCCGAGAGCTAAAATCTTCTTTGTATTCCTGTCGTATGCAACAATTGAAGGTTCATTAAGCACAATGCCTTTGCCTTTAATGTATATAAGGGTATTGGCAGTGCCTAGATCTATGGCTACATCGTTAGCAAAAATGTCAAAAATTCCCATAATTCCTCTTAGTGTTTAAAATTTCTTATACCGGTAAATAACATTGCAATGTTATATTTATTTGCCGCTTCAATTACTTCTTCGTCGCGCACCGAACCGCCGGGCTGTACAACAGCAGTTATGCCGTAAGAGGCAATCACTTCAAGCCCGTCTGCAAACGGAAAGAATGCGTCGGATGCCGCTACGGCTCCCTTCAGGTCGTGCCCGAATTCAGAAGCCTTCATTGCCGCTATCTTCGCGGAATCTACACGGCTCATCTGCCCCGCACCTACCGCAATTGCCTTTCTTTCCTTTGTGTAAACAATAGCGTTCGATTTGGTGTGCTTGCAGACTGCCCAGGCAAAACGGAGTTCTTTCAATTCATCTTCGGTGCAATGCCTGCCGGTTACCGTCTTATAATCATCTTTTGGAAAGACCGAATTATCGCTATCCTGCGCAAGGAAACCGCCTGCAATGTTCTTAATCTGTGTTCTATTTTTTTCCGGTAATTGTAATATTCTAATTATTCTTCTGTTCTTTTTTGTTTTAAGATATTCCAGCGCCTTTTCCGTATAAGCGGGGGCAACAACAATTTCAAGGAATATCTCGTTAAGCTTAACTGCGGTCGCTTCGTCAACGGTGCCGTTAAAAGCAACTATGCCGCCGTATGCCGAAACGGGATCGCACGAAAGGGCTTTCTCATAAGCTTCTAAAACCGAATAAGCCGAAGCCGCTCCGCAAGGATTGGTATGCTTCACTATTGCGCAGGCTTCATCTTCAAGATCGTTTACAAGTTCAACGGCTGCAGTTAAATCCACAAGGTTGTTGTACGAAAGTTCCTTTCCCGAAATGACTTCGAAATAATCGAAGAAATTTCCGTACAGAAATGCTTTCTGGTGCGGATTCTCTCCGTACCTTAAACTATCGGCAAGAGGAGCGTTAATGCGCAAAGCCGTCTTTCTGCCAAGGAATTTTTCCTCTAGAAAATCGGCAATCAAAGTATCGTAAAATGAAGTGTATGCAAAAGCGGCGGCGGCAAGTTTTTCCCTAGTCTCTAATGTTATTTCCCCTTTCTGCAGTTCTTCAATAAAAGCATCGTACTGCGCCGGGCTGGTAAGCACCGAAACGTACAGGTAGTTTTTAGCCGAAGCCCTTATTAAACTGGGGCCGCCAATATCAATGTTCTCAATTTTGGTTTCGAGGTCAATATCATTTCTGTTTACTACTTTAGGAAACGGGTAGAGATTTACGCATACGACATCTATAGGCACAACATTATTTTCTTCGGCCTGTTTAATATCGTTTTTATTGCCGCGCCTCATAAGAATACCGCCGAATATTGAAGGCTGAAGGGTCTTTACTCTTCCGTCAAAAATTTCGGGGAAGCCGGTAAACTCGGCTATCTCTGTGGAAGCGATTCCGTTTTCGTTAAGTAATTTGGCTGTATTGCCGGTGGCAAGAATTTCATAACCCGTTAAAACAATTTTCCGGGCAAACTCGATTATGCCCGTCTTATCAGATACACTTATTAAAGCATACTTTTTCAAATACTCTCCTGATCTCAATCTAAGATCCTGGCCCTGCTGTTAACAATGGCCACTTTTCCATCGGCAAATTTTTCAACTACAAAAGGAAGCAGTTCGTGTTCAACTTTCAATACGCGTGCGGCTATTTCTTCGGGGGTTTCGGCATCATCAATGCCAACAGCCCTCTGGGCAATAATAAGGCCGCTGTCGTAAATCTTATTAACAAAATGTATAGTTGCGCCCGATACTTTAACATTGGAATCGAAAACGGCGCGGTGAACATTTATTCCATACATTCCCCTGCCGCCGAACAATGGTAGCAGTGCGGGATGTATATTTATTATCCTGTTATGAAATGAATCAATCAGTTCGTCCGGAATTTTTTTAAGGAATCCGGCAAGGACAATTAATTCCACATTTTCATTCTTCAATTTTTCAATGAGAAAAGAATAAGTAATAAAATTTTCCTTTTCGTTTTGCGAAACAGAAAAAGTATTTATTCCCCATTCTTCCGCAATAGAAAAAGCGGGGCAGTCAGCTTTATCGCTTACTATTGCCGCAACTTTAATTTTTGAAGCGGGCACTTTTTCCAATATCGCTCTTAAATTTGAACCTCTGCCCGAAACAAAAACTGCAATTTTCATTATTTAACAACACTTTTTTAGTGGTCTAAATTATCTAAATATTTAAAAAATATCAATTAAAACAGCCTAAAAAAGGATAAAATAAGGGGGGATTTTATCATTTTTTGAAGATTCTCCTTTTTATATTATTCAACAAAGAGGATATCTTATCCTTATAATCGTAATCGTTCTCCCCCTCTCCCGAAATGCAGTATTCCTTCGCCTTTGCAATATTACCCTTAGATAATTCGGCTAATGATTTCAGATACAGGGAATATGGAAGCATCCATCCTTTATCATAATCCCCTTCCGAATCGAACCGGTAGAGATATTTTAGCCCTTCATCCGCACGTTTGGTCTCTAAATAACATTCTGCAATACTTAAAAAAGCCCTTCCTTTAAGGCGCTGTTCATTGGCTCCATTAACAAAAGGGAGAAGGGTTTTAAGCGCATCTTCAAATTTGTGCGCGGCAGTATTATTCTCTCCTGTAACAACTATCAATTCATTCTTAGTAATACCATTTCCGTTCAGCCTTGCGCTTTCACTTTTGGCAAAATCGTCGTCTGGTATATCTGGGTTCCCGTTTTGAGCATCCTTAAGGGCTTTAATGCAGGCATCCCTGTTGCCTGCGGCGGTGTAACAAACTGCAAGCCTGTAATTGGCAATGCCTGTATAATCGGCATCGGGCGCATTGTTAATGAACTCTTCATAAATCTTAGCCGCGTCATCAAAATCGTTACGGTAAAAATAAATTTCCCCTTTAAGGAATAATGCCAGCAGGTTCATCCTCTTTACGGAAGGATAATTCAGCTTAAGAACCGTATTAATAAATTTCTCCGCCTCGTTCAATTCCCCTTTTTTAATGTAAGCAACAGCGGCCTGATAATTAAAAAGAGGATTGAGGGGATACTGATTTATAAGGGGTTTAAGCACCGCTAGCGAACTGTCGTATTCGGCTAAATAATCGGTATAAAGCTTAGCAAGGTGAAATGCCGATTCGGTCCGCTCCACAGTACTTTTTTTGTATGCCGTTCTTATGTAGTTAAAACCCATTTCTCTATCGGCTTTAATGCCTGTTAAAGAGACGGCAAATTTCAAAACACCCGGTATAAAATCGAGCGCGTAATAGATTAGCCCAAGCCCTTTGTACGGCGCATAGAAAGAATGATTCTTATCTATCGCATCCTCGAAAGAGGAAAATGCCGCTTTGCATTCTCCGAAGGCCGAAAGCATAGAGCCTTCCGCCTGAAGCGCGGCCGAACGGAGGAGCCTTATATTGCCTGTAATGTAATACTTCTCCGCACTATTTTGCATTGCTTCCGCTTTGCCCAGCGCAATATCGGACCACCGGGTGAATATCCTGTATTCTGCAATGTCGTTTGAACCTAAAAAAGCCCAGAGATGATTCTGGGCTATAAAATTAAATGCTTCGGGGCGTTCGGGGGCTGTTTCTATTGCCTTGTTAAATGCCTTTTCCGATTCTTCGAACCGGAAATTATACGCAAGGTCCAGTCCCTTCTTAAGCAGGGCATCGTAACTGCCCTGCCCCCATACTGCCGAAAACGAGAATAGAAAAAAAAGAAATAAACTATGCCTTCTTTTCAATTTTCCTTGTCTCTGAATATTCTTTTGCCGCCTTTACAAAATCCCTGAATAAAGGATGCGCGAATGTGACTCTCGATTTGAGTTCGGGATGGAACTGGCATCCTACAAACCATGGATGATCCGCCAGTTCAATCATTTCAACAAGCTGTTCATCGGGGGATAAACCGCTTATCACCATTCCCTTATCTTCAAGAATCTTCCTGAATTTATTGTTCACTTCGTAGCGGTGGCGGTGACGTTCTGAAATTTTGTTCTTCCTGTATGCCGCAAAGGCTTTTGTGTTTTTCTTAAGATGGCACGGATAGGCGCCTAAACGCATTGTGCCCCCTTTTTCCTTAACCTTAAGCTGTTCGGGCATTATATGGATTACATTATAATTATTCTCTACAAATTCTGCGCTGTTGGCTTCGGGCAAGCCGCATACGTTGCGCGCAAATTCAATTACTGCGCACTGCATACCCAAACAGATGCCGAAAAGGGGAATTTTATTTTCGCGGGCATATTTAATTGCGGCAATCTTTCCTTCAATGCCCCTTTCACCGAATCCGCCAGGGATTAATATTCCGTGGAAACCCTTGAATAAGTTATCTCCCCCTTTCTTTTCAATATCTTCGGCCTTTACGAACTTAACATTAACCTTAACATTATTTTCGGCGCCCGCGTGTACAAAGGCTTCCGAAATACTCTTATAGGCATCCTTATTTTCAACATACTTTCCGCAAAGGGCTATATCTACGGTTCCTTCCGGTTCTTTAATCCTTTTAACAAGATCCTGCCAGTCGGTAAGGTTAATATGGATATCGGGGAGTTTTAATTTTTTAAGCACAATACGGTCAAGGTTCTGATCGTAAAGAATAAGGGGTACCTCATAAATTGTAGAGCAATCGTATGCCGAGATAACGCATTCTTTTTCTACGTTGCAGAAAAGCGCAATCTTTTCCCTAAGCTCTTTATTAAGCTTATGCGTAGAACGGCATACAAGCACATTCGGCTGAATTCCCTGTTCGAGAAGAGCTTTAACGCTGTGCTGTGTAGGCTTTGTTTTCACTTCGCCGGCCGCGTCAATATAAGGTACTAGAGTAACGTGAATGCTTATAACATTCTTTCTGCCGAATTCGAGCATCAGCTGTCGCATCGACTCGATAAAGGGAAGACTTTCAATATCCCCTACAGTGCCTCCAATTTCGGTAATTACAATGTCGTATTTGCCTGTTTCGGCAAGTGCGCGCATCCTTCTTTTAATTTCGTCGGTTATATGAGGAATTACCTGAACAGTGGCGCCGAGGAAATCGCCCCTTCTTTCTTTTGTAATTACTTCATTATATACTTTTCCTGTTGTGGTGTTGTTATTCATGGTCATGTCCACATCAAGAAATCTTTCATAGTGCCCAAGGTCAAGGTCGGTTTCGGCACCGTCATCGGTAACATAAACTTCGCCGTGCTGGAAAGGGTTCATTGTGCCCGGGTCTACATTTATGTATGGATCAAACTTCTGAATTGTAACGCTGTAACCTCTTTGTTTCAACAATAATCCAAGTGAGGAGGCGGTAATGCCTTTACCTAAGGACGAAGCTACCCCTCCGGTAACAAAAATATACTTTACCTTCTTCTTATAGCTCATATCATTATTCTTTTTTGGTTAGACAAACGTGTTTGTCAAAAATAAAAAAAATTATTGATATGTCTATGCCTGCCTTACTTTTTTTTAATTTTTAGGTGTGTTTCCTTAAAAAAAAGAAATTAATAAAAAAGAGGAAGGAATTATAAAAATTCATATTTGTGATGAAAAAACGTGGTTTCTATATATTCCTGAAGGGGAAACGGGTCCCCTTCAGGTTTTTAAAAGGCTTGATTATTTCTCAATTCCGAGCAATTCCACCTTAAAAATTAAGGCGGCATATGGGGGAATTACGTTACCAGCCCCTCTGGAGCCGTATGCGAGATCCTGTGGAATATAAAATTCGAATGTATCGCCTACATGCATTAACTGAACCCCTTCGGTCCACCCTTTAATTACCTGATTTAAGGGGAATGTTATTGGCTCTTTCCTTTCATAGGAGCTATCGAATACTTTTCCGTCAATAAGGCGCCCTTCGTAATTGACTTTAACCTGGTCTGTTGCCTTTGGCTGAAGTGTTTTGCCCCCTTTATGGAGAATTTTATACTGAAGTCCGCTTGCTGTAGTTACAACACCCTGTTTCTTCTTGTTTTCGTCAAGGAAAGCCATTCCTTCCTTGTAATCTTTATTATCGAGTTTGCTTTTTTCTGCTTTCTCCATCTGGAAAGCGGACATATCCTGCAAAGCCTTCTGAATAACCCTGTTGCATTCATCTTCACCAAGAAGGTTAGCGCCCCCGTTCAAACCGTCGAGAAAACCTTTAAGAAATATTTCGGGGTCAATCTTTGCCCCCCCTTCCTTTAACAGGCTTCCGTAGTTTAAACCGATTGCATAATTCATTTTATCGTTATCGGTTTTTAAATCCTCTTTTGTAATTTGTTTCTGCTGGGCAGTCATTGTTGCCACTCCAAGTAATATGAATAAAATAATTTTTTTCATTTTTGCCTCTGATTTAGTAAGACCAAAATTTCGCCCCTCAAGTTATCCCTCTCAAAGCGTATTTTCAAATTGAATTATCCTTTTTATTACTTTTTTTTTTATTTTTGACTTTATCAAGCGCTCGGAGAAGGTAATGAAAAGAATTTTAACAATTTTTGCTTTTGCATTTGTTGCATTGGTACAGGTATTATTTGCGCAGGGAGCTTACGGCAACAATCCACTGGCACACACCTTTTCAATTGTCGCAAGGGATCCTCAAACCGGAGACCTTGGCGTCGCAGTCCAATCACACTGGTTTTCAGTAGGCACTTCCGTTATTTGGGGCGAAGCAGGCGTGGGGGTTGTAGCTACCCAATCATTTGTAAATCCATCCTTCGGGCTGAGGGGACTTGAACTACTTAAGCAGGGCAAAACACCCCAGCAAGTTGTTGACGAACTCCTTGCAACCGACGAGGGAAGAGAACTCCGCCAGCTTGCAATTCTTGATAATAAAGGTAGATCGGCCGCTTATACAGGCAAAAACTGCATACCCGAAGCCGGACACATTAATGGGGAGAATTTTTCCGTTCAGGCAAACCTGATGAAATACAATACCGTATGGCCTGCCATGGCAGAAGCTTTTAATAAGGCCAAAGGCCCCCTTGCAGAAAGGATGCTTGCCGCTTTGGATGCCGCACAGAAAGAAGGGGGAGATATAAGAGGGAAACAATCGGCCGCTCTGATGGTATTTAAGGGTAAAGGAAGCGGTAAAGTTTGGGAAGATAAAATTGTAGATTTGAGGGTTGACGACAGCCCGGCACCACTTAAAGAACTTAGAAGACTGCTTAAGGTGCACAGAGCTTACGAACATATGAACAACGGAGACCTTGCAGTTGAGAAAGGGGACCAGAATAAGGCTATGGAGGAATATTCGGCCGCCGAAAAAATGTTCCCTTCGAACCTTGAGATGAAATTCTGGCATGCGGTTGCCCTTGTTAACGTAGGGCGCATAGATGAATCGCTCCCTTTGTTCAAGGCTATATTTGCCAGGGACATTAACTGGAAAATATTAACCCCGAGGCTTATTAATAACGGTATGCTTAAAGTAACGCCGGAACAGCTTAAAAAGATATTGAATGTAAATTAGAAACTTAAAACCTAAAACAGTTTTTTAAAAAATTTTTCTCTTTTGCCAAAGGCAATAATTATATTTATTTATCAAATTTCTATGGTAAATTATGTATTCGATATTTGAAAGCGAACTGACGGTTCAATCCGATTACGGCAGCCATCACGGCGATAACTACGCAAAATACTTCAATATGGTTGCACACGTAAGGGAGGAACAGCTGGCCCGGTTTTATAATTTACCGCTGGAAGAAATTGAAGCGAGGGGTTATAACCTTTTCATATCAACAGCTCATATTAATTTTATCCGCGAACCCGGGGAGGGAGAAGCTGTTACGGTTAAAACCCAGATTGACAATTTCAGCGGGTGTTCATGTAATATTAATTTCTGGGTCTACAAAAAATCTGATAAAAGGCTGGTAGCCGACGGTTATTTCGTTTACAATTTAAGATCGGGCAATGCTCAGATAACGGATGAGTTCCCCGATGATTTCCTCGGGAAACTCAGTATTTAATTTTTTAGAAGTTGTATTTCAGGTTTAAATTCATTCCGTTTGCCTGAACAGCGGGGGATAAATTAAATCCCTTCTGGTTATTCTCATCCCCAAGTATATCTGTAAGCCCTTCAGGGTGCGATGCAAGCATGCCGAAAGTATATCCAAGTATAATAGCAAGAGGATAATCGCTGTACCAGTGAATGCCTGTATTAACCATACTTACCGCAATTCCGCCGCATATAAGGTACCCTACGGGTTTAATCCATTTCTGGTCTGGATAATTTTCGGCAATTACTACAACCGTGGCTACGCTTGTGGTCAAATGCCCCGAGGGATATGCATCGTAATGGGGCACATGTTTGTGGTAATCTATCTGGTTTGGGAAAAAGTCCCATCTGCCCCCTTCTACGGTGCTGACAAAAGGACTTTCGCGCCCGGTAATATGTTTTAATATCTGAACTACCAGCCCCGATGCGAGCACCGCCTGGACAATCTCGCTCCCTGTTCTTAAAGCTTTATTATCCTTTGCAATAAGGCCGTAAGCGGCAAATCCGGCCCCCAGCCCGAACTGGCTGGTTCCATCCCCCATGCTTACCATAAAATCGCTTGCCGATTTTACGACATTACTGCTTCTGTACCATTTATCCGATTGCTTCCAGGACCAGTCATCGGTGGCAATAAGAATGCCTGTAACAATGCCGGTGCCTATATAAAGCGGAATTTTATTCGATTTGAAGGTGATATTAAGAAAGTTAGAATAATCCCGCGGAATATTAGTAATGAACTCATACCATTTAGGGGGCTGGCTGTATAAATCTATTTTCCCCGATGAATCTTTGGTCATATCCATACTTTTATAAAGATTGAATCCCGAATTCATCTTTAAGGTAAAAAGGTTATCCCTCTGCTGGGCCCGTGTATCAACGGCTGTAACAATAACCGCAAGAACTATGAAAAAACTGAACAGACTGAATTTCAATTTTGCCTCTTGATTTGATTATTTAAAATTGTAAAATACTTCCCTTCTTAAAACGCAAATTCATTACCGGTTCCATAAATAAAAATCTTTTTCCACTCAACCAGCCTTTATTATTCCGGCTTAATATTTGTGCAGATGCTGTCCGGCGTATCGCGGTAATATATATAAGTAGGAAAATCCACCTTAAGCACATTAAATTTATTGGCAACTCTTTCAAAGAAATCGGAATCATCGCTGTAATTAAGGTCCCTGAATCCGCCAAGTTCAAAGAATACTTCCCTTCTGGCAAAAAAGGTGCCTCCAACGGCGCATTCCGAAATATGGATTTCCCTGCTAAGGTCGTATTTATCCTTAACATAAGGGTGCCCTATA
>DAHYUM010000319.1 GCA_027398005.1 bacterium | reverse complement strand
ACAGATCGCAGCAAATGCCGGACTTGAAGGCGCTGTTGTATTGAACAAAGTTCTCGAAGGAAAAGGTGATTTCGGATTCAACGCTGCAACCGAAACATATGAAAACCTCGTAAAGGCAGGCGTTATCGATCCTACTAAAGTAACAAGAACTGCTCTTGAAAATGCCGCTTCAGTTTCAGCATTATTATTGACTACCGAAGCGGTTGTTTACGAAAAGAAAGAAGAAGAAAAACCAATGCCGCAAATGCCGCACGGTGGTATGGACGGAATGTATTAAGAATAAGTATCAAGATGCACAAACAAAAAAGTCCCGCACTCGTGGGACTTTTTTATTTCGATAAAGTCATGTTCATAATGAAGCATTTTTGACTTCACGTTGTCATTCCGGACTTGATCCGGAATCCATGCTTTCCGCTTCCCGCGATTTTAAGTCCCTCCGAATATTCAATCGATTTCTGCTGTAGAAATGATTCTCAAAATATGATATATTGATTTATAGCTAAATCGAATTGTACTAATCACGCGAATACACTATGACCAAACGCCACACTGTTATT
>DAHYUM010000318.1 GCA_027398005.1 bacterium | reverse complement strand
CATACCGGTTTGAATCCGTAATCATAATTTGAATCAAACAAAAAGGATGCACCTCAAATGCATCCTTTTTTATTTTAAAAACAAACGCCTCCGTAAGAGACTTCAAGCTGGCGGGTCGAATAACATCAATTTCTTTCATATATTTTCCAAAGAAATAATCATTGTGACTGAATATGATAGAAGTTGTTGATGTTCACAAAAGTTTTGATGCCAACCATGTCCTTCGCGGCGTTAACTTAACGATCAAAGAAGGCGAGTCGCTTGCGGTTATAGGAAGAAGCGGATGCGGCAAAAGCGTCTTGCTAAAACATATTGTTGGACTGCTTCATCCCGACGAAGGCTATATCAAATTTGAGGGGAAGATTGTTAACGAACTTGAACGGAATGAATTGTATGATGTCCGGCGGAGATTCGGTTTTCTTTTTCAAGGAGCCGCACTTTTTGATTCCATGACCGTTGAAGAAAATGTTTCGCTTCCGCTGGTTGAAAACAATTTAGGTTACTCCAAAAGCGAAATTCAGAAAATAGTTGCTGAAAAACTTGAGCTGGTCGATTTGCCCG
>DAHYUM010000317.1 GCA_027398005.1 bacterium | reverse complement strand
CCATCATCCTTTTTACAGCAAGTTTGTATTGGAAGTTCCCGACAACTGGGAAGAAGGCGAATACTATAACGTACCTTTAAATGATCTGATAGAAATTATGAACAAAGCTCTGAAGAACGGCTTTACTGTTGCTTGGGACGGTGCGGTCGGAAAAAATAATTTTTATAGGAAAGAAGGTTATGCAGTTGTTCCGCTTGCTGGCGACACTTCTAAAACAGGACCCGAAATAGAAGAAAATGTAACTCAAGAATTACGGCAAAAAGCTTTTGACGATTACTCCACCACCGACGACCATTTAATGCATATTACCGGCATGGCGAAAGATCAGGCGGGCACTATATTTTACTACACTAAAAATTCTTGGGGAACCAAAGATAAAAAGTATGACGGCTACTGGTATCTATCTGAGCCGTTTGTAAAGCTGAGAACAATTGCAATTCTTGTCCATAAGGATGCAATACCAAAAGATATTAGAGAAAAACTCGGAATCTAAAATTTTCAACGGGATGACATTACAAAATTTAGTAGTGTCATCTCTTTTTAATTTTTTAAGTGCGATAAAACATAC
>DAHYUM010000316.1 GCA_027398005.1 bacterium | reverse complement strand
ATCCCGCCGGAGGCGGATTTATTCTATTTCTCGTTTTAGATAGTTGTTGTAATCCGGCACGATGCGCGGATATTCTTCTTTCATCAGAGGTGAAGAAAAAATAAAATCCGCAGACGATCTGTTGTTTGCAATGGGAATATTCCAAACAACCGCGATTCTTAAAAGCGCTTTAACATCGGGATCGTGCGGCTGAGGTTCAAGAGGATCCCAGAAAAAAATTAGAACGTCAATTTCATTCTCGGAAATCTTTGCGCCGAGCTGCTGATCACCGCCAAGCGGTCCGCTCTGCAATCTAGTGACTTTGAGTTTTAGTTCTTCTTCAAGAAACTTTCCCGTTGTGCCCGTGGCGAGTATTTCATGCTTGCGGAGCGATTCGAGATTGAACTTCGCCCACTCAATCAAATCATGTTTTTTATGGTCGTGCGCTACAAGTGCAATCCTTTTTTGTTTTTTCATGGGTCGAATCATAAACGGTGCGCCTAATTGTGAAATTGTGATTAAAATTTATAAAAGTGGAAGCATATTAGCCAACCTTATGGTAGGTGCAAAAGCGACTAAAGCAAATTAAAG
>DAHYUM010000315.1 GCA_027398005.1 bacterium | reverse complement strand
GATCCATTACAAACAGATGGCGCTCGAAAATAAAACGTTACGGCAAAGAATTTCTTCCGATACGGGGTTCACAAATCTTATCGGAAAGAGTGAGCCGATGAAAAAAGTTTTTCAGGTAATTCAGCAAGTGGCGCCGACAAACAGCAACGTTTTAATTTACGGAAAAAGCGGAACGGGAAAAGAGCTCGTCGCAAAAGCGATTCATTTTAACAGCCGCAGAAAGGACAATATTTTTCTCCCAATAAATTGCGGCGCAATTTCCGAGAACTTAATTGAAAGCGAATTGTTCGGTCATAAAAAAGGATCGTTCACGGGTGCTACTGAAGATAAGCAGGGACTTTTCAAAGTAGCCGACGGCGGAACACTCTTCTTGGATGAGATCGGCGAGCTGCCGTTAAATTTACAAGTAAAACTTTTGCGTGCAATTGAAGACAAAGAATTTATTCCGGTCGGCGGAGTAAAACCCGTGAGCACCAACGTAAGAATAATTGCCGCTACTAATCAAAATTTGTTTGAGAAGACAAAATCCGGAGAATTCAGAGAAGACCTTTTCTACAGATTGAACGTTGTGGAACTA
>DAHYUM010000314.1 GCA_027398005.1 bacterium | reverse complement strand
ATTTCAGGCGTTAATCCTACCGCAACTGAAACTCCGAACAAAAGCGCTTCAATCCAATTACCTTTGGAAATTCCGTTAATAAGGAATACTGCGAATACCATTAAAAGCATGAAGCGGATCATCAGATAAGTAAATGACTGCACCCCGATATCAAAACTTGTTTTAACTCTTGTTTCGGTTAATCTTTCAGATATCGATCCGAAATAAGTGTGCACACCGGTATTTACTACAATTCCTCTTGCGGTTCCGCTCAGAACGTTGCTTCCCTGAAAACATGCGTTGCTTAATTCAAATACAAATCCGTTCTCTATTTTATGAGGATCCGATTTCTTTTCTAGCGGAAGAGATTCTCCCGTTAAAACGGACTGGCTCACGAAAAAATCTTTCGCGCTTATTATTCTTAGATCGGCAGGAATTATTGATCCCGCGTGGAGAAGTATTATATCGCCCGGAACAATTTCTGAGATGGGAACTTCTATCTCTTTGCCGTCCCTTAAAATATCGGCGTGACTCTGCACTCTTTTTCCCAATGCTTCAACGGCGCGGTTCGATCTTCTGTCGAGAACAAATGAGAGTCCC
>DAHYUM010000313.1 GCA_027398005.1 bacterium | reverse complement strand
TGTGCCATGCTTAAAATCCTCCGTTACTACGAAATCTTAGTAACTTCAATTCTTGTTAAAAATTGTCTATGACCTCTTTTACGTCTATAAGAGATTCTTCTTTTCTTTTTGAATACAATTACTTTTTCATCTTTTAGATGTTCTAAAACCTTAGCTTGAACCTTTGCGCCTTTAATGGTAGGAGATCCAACCTTTGTACTATTATCATCACCAAGCAGAAGAACAGAATCAAAAGTAATTTCACTCTCAGGATCGGCTTTTAACCGCGGGACATAATATTTTTGATTTTCAACAACTTTAAATTGTTGTCCTGCGATATCTACAACAGCAAACATTTATTCCTCCAAACGCTCAATTTTTGAGCCGTAAATGTACAAAAATCCACTAATGCATGTCAATAAAATGATTAAGGAAAAAGTCTTTCAAAATTCAACGATTTGCGACGTTTTTCGATGAATTATTTTTTACCCTTGGCTAAGATTACCAGAGATCAGGGGAAATTATTTAAAGTAGAAAAATATTTTATTCTGCCGATGCTTCACCCAGCGGCAGCCCTGCGTGGCACGGGTGCCATGAAAATGTT
>DAHYUM010000312.1 GCA_027398005.1 bacterium | reverse complement strand
ATTTTGTTTCGTTTTTTTTTGTATATTAAATCAATGCTATCAACTAGTAGTTGAATTGCCCGTAATATTGGTGCAGGGGCCGTATTATGGGAAGAGGGTATATAAAACAAAAATCTGCAGATTGAATAAATAATGAATGCTGTTTAGTGCCCGGTTATTTATTTGCCATATGCAGGAGGAACAGGTGATAATAAGGAATTTTATTAAACAAAAGACCATATTAAAGAGCCTATTGGCAATAAGCTATATTGCCATAATCTCAATTTCTTTGTTCAGTTGTAAAAGTAATATAGTCGATCCGCCACCACCGGTAGAGCCGGGAAGCAGAAATTATACGTGGGATATAACCACGCTTGATATCAAAGACGGAGAATCTTCATGGTTAGGTGAAATCTGGGGGGCGAGCCCTACTGATGTTTGGGCTGTAGGCGATGCTTCACTATCTTATTACGGTGCGTGGCATTTTAACGGTTCATCCTGGCAATATGGAACAACGGAATCGACATATAGTCAAAATACAATATGGGGATCAGCACAAAACGATATCTGGATGGGGAACGGGGATGGAATACTATGGCGGTTCAATGGC
>DAHYUM010000311.1 GCA_027398005.1 bacterium | reverse complement strand
ACTACACGCGATGTAAAAAATCTTTTAGAAAAATTGAAAGAACAAAAAGTTGATGGTGTGATTTTGGACTTGCGAAATAACGGCGGCGGATCGCTTCAAGAAGCAATTCAACTTACAGGATTGTTTATAAAGGAAGGTCCGGTAGTTCAGGTAAGAAATTCAGCAAATAATATTGAGATTGACCAGGATCCGGACCCAAGCATAGTTTATGATGGTCCTTTGGCTGTTGTAGTAAATCGTTTTAGCGCATCTGCTTCGGAAATTTTTGCCGCCGCAATTCAAGATTACGGTAGAGGATTAATTCTTGGTTCAAATACATATGGAAAAGGAACAGTCCAAAACATGATTGATTTGAACCGTGCGATTCAAGTTCCAAATAAAAAATTGGGACAACTAAAACTTACTTTCGCAAAATTCTACCGAATTACGGGCGGTACAACGCAACTCATGGGAGTTAAGCCGGATATTAGTTTCCCATCTCAATTTAATGCTAAAGAGTTTGGTGAAAGTGGTCAGCCCAGCGCATTACCGTGGGATCAGATTCCATCGGCACAGTTCAAAAGGTTTTCCGATCTTTCAAAAACTTTTCCG
>DAHYUM010000310.1 GCA_027398005.1 bacterium | reverse complement strand
CATTACCATTAAGAGAAATTCCACCCGGAAGTTTTGTGCACAACGTTGAATTAAGACCTGGTAAAGGCGGTCAGCTTGGAAGATCCGCTGGTTCATCACTTCAGTTGATGGCGCGCGAAGGTAAAATGGCTCAACTTAAAATGCCTTCCGGTGAAGTTAGAATGGTTTCTGTTGATTGTATGGCTACCTATGGTGTTGTTGGAAATATTGATCATGAAAATATTAGTCTTGGTAAAGCAGGCAGAAGCAGATGGTTGGGAATTCGTCCAGCAAGTCGTGGTGTTGCAAAGAATCCAGTTGATCACCCGATGGGCGGTGGTGAAGGTAAAACATCTGGCGGCGGTCACCCGGTTTCACCTTGGGGTCAGAAAGCAAAAGGATTAAAAACAAGAAAGAGAAAAAATCTTTCTAATAAATACATTGTAAAGCGTAGAAAATAAGACAGAGCAAATATGCCAAGATCAGTCAAAAAAGGTCCATTCATAGACCTAAAATTAATGCAGAAAGTTCAAAAGTTGAACGACACTAATCAGAAGAAAATAATTAAGACTTGGTCACGTACAAGTACAATTACTCCGGATTTTGTCGGACACAC
>DAHYUM010000030.1 GCA_027398005.1 bacterium | reverse complement strand
AATCGGCTTTTTCAATTACCGGTTTAACGTAATAGAATTGCTGGTTGAAGTTAAAGCTGTCTTTACCCGCCCTTGCTGTTTCAAACTGGGGGGAATGGCACATTAAATCGCCCGCGGCAATAATAGTTATCTCCTCTGCCTGAGGATTAATTTTATTTACCGGTATGTAATAGGGATTAAAGATTAAAAAAGATAAAAAAGCCGATGCGGCAAGAAGGAATACGGATTTCATAATAAGGGCGCATTCCCGGCTTAAGCCGGGAATGCGGCATAAAAATTATTGCTGAGGTTCCTGAGGATTTTTTCTCTGTGCTTTAACATCCTGCACATCGTTGCGTATTTCCTGAGCCATTTTCTTTAAATCGCTCAAGCCTTTACGAAGTCTTGTTCCTGCAGCAGCCTGCCCCTTTTCGTAGAATTTGTGAACATCTACTTCAAGGCTTTTAACAAATTCAACGAGTTTGTAATAGTTTTCATTCATAATACCTCTCCTTTTTTTATTGTGTAATTATATTAGGTTTTCTAGAACAATTTCTGCTATATCCTTTACTTCAATTGAATCTGATTTATCGAGAGTCTTAAGACCGTCGGTCATCATTGTCATACAGAATGGGCATGCCGAAGCAATTGTAGATGCTTCTGTTTTTACCGCCTCCTCTGTTCTGTTAACATTAATTCGTGTCCCTTCAGTTTCTTCAAGGAACATTCTGCCTCCCCCCGCTCCGCAGCAGAATCCTTTATCCTTATTCCTTTCCATTTCAACCAGTTCAAGACCGTTTACTCTTTCAAGTATTGAGCGGGGCTCCTCAATTATTCCGTTATATCTTCCAAGGTAACAGGAATCGTGATAGGTAACTTTTTCATTTAACGGCGCATTGTGCATCCTTATCTTGCCGTCATTCAGCAAACCGGCTATCAGCTCGGTATGGTGAATTACCTCGAAATTTCCTCCGAATTGAGGATATTCATTTTTCAAAGAATGAAAACAGTGGGGGCAGGCCGTCACTATTTTCTTTACATTGTAATTATTCAAAATTTCAACATTTTCCTGCATTAAGGACTGGGCCAGATACTCGTTGCCTAACCTTCTTGCGGTATCCCCGTTGCATTTTTCTTCATTTCCGAGGATTCTGAAATTAATATTGGCAATTTGCATCAACTTTGCAAGTGCTTTCGTCACTTTTTGGTACCTGGCGTCGAAAGAACCGGCGCACCCAACCCAGAACAATATCTCCCCTTCCGGGTCTTCTGCCATCGTTTTTACCCCCATTCCTTCGGCCCAGTTGGCTCTATCCTGGCTGGTGAATGCCCAGGGATTAAAATTCGTTTCAAGATTCTTAAAAACCGGGTTTAATTCGGCCGGAAAAGAGGATTCCATTAGTACAAGGTTCCTTCTCATATCTACAATCGAATCAATATGCTCATTGGCAACAGGGCATTCGTAAACGCATGCGTTACAGGTTGTGCAAGCCCAAATTTCTTCATCGGTAATATAATTATGTATTAAAGTCTTCTCTAAAACCTCATTATTTTCCACCTTTTTAAGCATTAAAGGGGCTTTTTCCTCAGTTCTGTAGCGTATCATTTCCATAATTCTTTTCGGGGAGAGAGCCTTGCCCGTATTTGCCGCTGGGCAGGCGGCGGTACACCTTCCGCACTCGGTGCATGAATAACTATCCAGAATCTGTTTCCACGATAAATGCTCAAAATCGGCCGCACCGAACTGTTCCGAATTCTCATCCTCTAAATCAATCTTCTTAAGCGCGTATTTGTTTTTGCCAAGTTTTGTAAAATAAACATTGGGTATTGATGTAAATACGTGAAAATGCTTTGAATAGGGGAGATAATTCATGAATATGAAAATTGTTAAAATATGAAGCCACCAGAATATTTCGTAAATGCCAAGGGCAGTATCCCTGTTAACTGAGGAGAAAAATAGACGGGCTAGAAAATCGGAAACCGGGCGTGCTTCGTATGCGCCGGGCACAAAATTGTTCCATGCTATAAGGGCGCTGTTCTGGCCCAGCATTGTAATTACAACAACAAGAATAAGCCCAAGAATTATTATCGCGTCCGATTTCTCTTTAGAATCCCCCTGAAGCCGGGCTACTTTAATAATAAAACGCCTGTTAAGTGCATAAAGAACGGCAATAAAAACGAATACCGCCAGCAGATCTTGCGTAAAAGTAATTAATGTGAAAACAGGGCCGAGGAATGAAAAGGTAAAACCGGAATAAAATCCCTGTACAAGCGATTCGGCAACGGCAAAAAGAAATATCATGAATCCCCAGAATATCATAAAATGAATCAATCCCGCGGAAGATTCCCTTAATAATTTCGACTGGCCGAAGGCTACCCTTAATACATTGTCATATCTTTCCGAAACATTTCCTGAACGGTCTTCTTTTACACCTAATTTCAAATAATCGTATTTCCTTTTCAGATTGTAGAAAAGGAAAGCGAAAGCAGCGGCAAAAACCGGAATAAAAACTAAATTCTTAATTTCCATTTAAGCTATATCCCATAATTAGTAAATAAACATCATTCATCAAGATGCTTTCTTATAAACCGCGCGCTGTTATCCAATAACCTTTCTAACTTTTCGTTCGTACCAATAAAGGGATGCTGAACGTCGAATGTATGCCCCGCAGTAGGAAGTATGAAAAGCTCTGTATTTCCTTTGTCGAACCATTCATATAGCATTTCTGCTTCTGCAACAGGGACCGTTAAATCCTGTCCGCCGTGAGCGATAAACAAGGGGCATGTAATGTTTTTAATCCCATTTTCAAGATTTAGCAAACCATTCGAGTTCTCTTCAATATCCTTAAGCAATTCAACATTCAAACGCATAATCTGATTAGTGCGGGTATTGAGAACCTCAAAAAAGCCCGCTTTTTTCCATTCTTCTTTCTGTCTGTTAGTATAACGGTTAAGTTTAGCAACGCTTGCCCAAAGAACAACAGCCGAAACCATATTTTTTTTTAGATTATTGAGAGCAATTGAAACCGCGCCTCCGCGGCTGTGCCCTATAAGGGCTATTTTGCTCTCCTTGATTTCATCGCCGAAAAAGCCTTTTCTTATCCCATCAATCAATTCACTTAATTCAAATACTTCCCTGTTTACCGTATTCCGGGCAAATTTATCGAGCCGGGTATATTCTTCTTTATTATTTTCAATTCCGTTATGCGAAAAATTGAACGTAATAACATTAAATCCTCGGTCGGCCATATAATTTGCCGAATAAGGGAAAAATCCCCAATCCTTAAAGCCTTTAAATCCGTGAACGAATATAACCGTATTGTTTTCGGTATTCCCGTTTTTCTTAAAAAAAGAGACTTGAAGTGACTCTCCGCCGGTAACCGGATATAAATATTCTTCGTGCATACTCAAAATATGCAATTTGAGCCCCCAAAAGTCAAGATTTTAGCCATTTGAAATATTTCTAAAAATAATTAAGTAAACGGCTTAATTTTCAACTTTTTTCAATTTTAACTAATTAAATAGCACTAAATCGGGGAAAACCGGCTTAAAATAGTAAAAATTTGAATTTTCTTTTGACACTTTCTAATTTAATTTCCAAATTAAAGTAAGGGAATTTTATAAAAAAGAGGCGCTTAAAGAGCGCTGAATTTTAGAACTAAAACTGAAATTTTGAACCAATATGCAGAAATTATTAATATTTCCTTCTATTGATATTAAGGATGGCAAAACTGTAAGGGTAGTTCAGGGAATTCCCGAACTCGGCTGTAAAGAGTACGGAAACGACCCGGTTGAAATGGCTCTCCTCTGGCGCGCCGAAAACGCCAAATGCATACATGTAGTTGATTTCGACTATTCACAGAAAAAGAACTGCGGCAATAGAAAAGTTATTGAAGATATCTGCAGCGCCGTTGTTATTCCAGTTCAATACGGTGGAGGGGTAAACAGCTGCGAAGTTGCCGAAGAACTTATTAACCTGGGAGTTTATAGGGTGGTAATCGGTTCGCTGGCTCATTACAATCCGGATGAATTTGTAAAAATTATAAATAAGCTTTCCCCTAATAAGGTTGTTGCCGCCATCGATGTAATGAACGACGAAGTTGTTGTATCCAGCAGAAAAGTAGGCACAGGCCTTAAACCCGAAGAATATGCCGAACGGCTTAAGCAGATGGGGGCTATCAGATTTATTGTTACCGATGTAAGCCGTAACGGAATGATGAACGGGCCTAATGTTGAACTTTCAAAAAGAATTTCCGAAGTTACCGGTGGTAAAGTAACCCTATCGGGAGGTATTGGAGGTTTTAGGGATCTTTTATACGTTCAGGATGTATCAAAGGAGTACGGCATTGATTCGGTTATTATTGGTAGGGCTCTTTATGAAAATAAATTTTCGTGCCAGAAGATCTGGCGTCTCGCTGAATCGGGTATCTTTTAAAGGAGGAATAAATGCCTGCCAATAACAGAATTATAAGCAGAAGCAGTTTCTGGGAAAATCTTTTCAAAACACCTGCAGGCCAGAACGATCTTGAACATGTTTTAATGGCTATGCCCCCTTTCAAAAAATTCGGCCCTAAACACCTTAGCGATTTTCTTAACCTTATACATAACCGTGTTTACACCACCGGAGAATATATTTTCCACCAGGGAGACCCCGGAATTGCACTCTACATTATTATTGAAGGGGAAGTAGTTATATCGGAAACACATACAGACGGCGAAAATTACGACCTGACCCTCCTTTCTAAAGGGGATTTCTTCGGCGAAATTGCCCTGATGGATGAAGGGACCCGTTCCGCTTCCGCTATTGCAACACGCAATTCTTCTCTTGCCGCTATATTCCGCCCCGACCTTGATGAATTCATAGAAAAATATCCTAAAAAAGGAGTAGAAATTTTAACAGGTATTTCGCAGATTCTTGCTACTCGGCTTAAAGCTCTCAATCAGGACCACATTAGTCTGTTAAAGGAAAGAATTAAAGGAGGTTTCTAATGATCAATAAAATATTAGTGCCAATCGACTTTTCCGATTATTCGAAAAACGCGTTGAAATACGCTGCCGACTTTGCCCGGATTTTTAAAGCCAAAATATTTCTTATCTATGTTATTGAACCGGTCATTTATCCGGCCGATTTCAGCATAGGGCAGGTTACAATTCCAACCCCCGATGTTGATATGAATGCAAGGGCTCAGAGTGAACTGGACAACCTGGCTAAATCTTTCGTTGAATCGTCCCTTGAAGTTGAGACCATAATTAAAAGCGGAAAACCTTTCGTTGAAATTAATGAAACAGCCTCCGAAAAAGATATCGATTTGATAATTATCGCTTCGCACGGCCATACAGGGGTTGAACACCTTTTGTTCGGCTCTACCGCAGAGAAAGTTGTGCGCAAAGCCCCATGCCCTGTGCTTACTATAAGGGAGCCTGTTAAGGGATTCCGTTATAATAAAGCCTGATGCATCCGGCCGGTAATATAATTCTGCCCGGGGAATTGCTTAATATTCTAAAGGATAATAAATCGGGCAGCAGAAAACTTCTTAAAAGGCTTAATTCCTTTTTCGTTAAAGAAGCCGGTGATTTTAATTCAACAAGAAAATTCATACCGGTGCTTGAAAAGGAATTAAGCTCATTCGAAACTGTAATTTCGTACCTCAACGGGCTTTCAAAAATAAAATCGCATTCTACCCTGCTTGCATACCTGGCCGCCTTTAAAGACGAAGAAGAAACCATTTATAAACATATTTTCAAAAGAATATTCCCTTACATAAAAGACAACAAGAGAATATTTGTCATTTCGAACAGTTTTACGGTATTTAATATTCTTGCGCTTCTAAAAAAAGAGGGGGCAAATTTCAAAGTCTTCGTTTCCGAATCGAGGCCTGAACTGGAAGGTAGGAAATTTGCCCTTATGCTTGCCCGACTTAATATTAAAACAGAGTTGATTACCGATGCTATGATGCCCGCTTTTATTGAAAAATGCGATTCGGCAATTATTGGCGCCGATAGAATATTGAAAAACGGGAATATCATTAATAAAACCGGAAGCCGAACGGCGGCAATATTATGCAAGAATTTTAATAAACCCCTTTTTGTAACGGCCGATAAAAGGAAGAAAAGCAGTTCATCCTTATTTAAACCTCAGCACAAACCCGCCAATGAAGTATGGCGAATTAAAAACAATACAATTAAAGTTCACAATTACTATTTTGAAGAGGTAGAAAAAAAATATATAACCCGCCTCTTTACCGATTAATACTCTTTCAGAATCAGATTAAACCATAACCTTCATAAAAATCAGTGTCTCATAATTCCCTTAAATCCTTTCCACCGGCGGGCAAAAAAAATCCCGGCACTTAACCGGGATTCTCTAAAACTTAATTCCGCGAAAAATTACTTTTTCTGGGCGTCAATTGCCTGCTGAGCTAATTTGGCAATGTCTGAACCGGGGTATTTTTTAATCAGGTCGGTCCAAATCTGTTTTGCCCTGTCTTTTTCCCCTTTCTTATCCATAAGAACGCCGAGGTTGAAATTAGCAGGCTGGTTGTTTTTGTCAACGGCAAGAATTTTATTTGTTGTTTCCAAAGCCGCTCCTGCATTCCCCTGAATATCATAGATATAAGTAATATCGAGGAGTAAATCGATTCTATTAGGGTATTTGCTAACTATCTGCTGAAGATATTTTAACGATTCAGCCGGTTTATGGGCCGCCATTAATAATTCGGCATACTGTCTTACTTTAAGTGTGTCATTCGGACTTTTATCAACGGCGTCTTTAAGTTCTGCTTCTTTTTTCTTGAAAGCTTCGCTCATGGCTCCCATTCCGTTAGCGCTTCCCATCCCTTTATGAACATCGTCATTGGGCATCTGGCCGTGAACTGCATCATTCGGCATCTGTCCGTTCATTGCATCATTTGGTAATGCTGTATTCTTTTTAGGTACCAATAAAACCATAACGGCTATGAAAATAATGAATCCGCCGAGATACATATATAATGGTTTAATTTTCATTTTGTCTCCTTTTACTGTTTTATCTGAAACTTAACCTGTTTAAATTTTGTTTAAGACTTAAAATTACTATATTGATAGGGACAAATATAATCAAAATCAGCTGTATCGTGACAAAAAACTTAAAAAATATTAAAAAAATAAGAAAAATTGTTTTTATTTCTTTTTTGATGATACAGATGGTATTGCTTAACGCATTTACCATTCCCTCTCAATGCAATATGGGATGCTGCCACAACGATCCGGTTGCAAAACCGGTTAGCCATTGCTGCAGCATGCAAAACGAAATTCAAAGCCCTGCCTCAAATTCGCCCCAAAAACTTCATAGGCAGTGCAATTGCTACCATGCCGAAAAACATAAAGAAAATTATATTTTAACGGGACAGTATAAAGTATTCCTCCCCGATTTCGATTTTACCTCCCCTGCAGACCAAAAGGATATTTTATTATTTTCAATTGTCTTAAATAACCTCAATAGCGAATCAAAAACCAACTCGCCCCCTATTTATATTACTAATTCTGTTTTTATTATTTAACATCGATCATTCCTCGTAAAAAAAGGACTCATAGTCCCCTATTATTATTTTAAATTTTAAAGGAATAATTGTTATGATCGAAAAAATTATAGAATGGTCGTCGCAAAACCGTTTTTTTGTAATCCTCATCTATCTGGTAATTATAGCGGCAGGAATTTACTCGGTTGCCAACCTTCCGGTAGATGCAATACCCGATCTGTCTGAAAATCAGGTTATAATTTATACCGAATGGATGGGAAGATCCCCCGAAGTTGTTGAAAATCAGGTCACTTTCCCTATTGTTTCAGGGCTTCAGGGGCTGCCCGGCGTTAAAGCCGTACGCGCTTCTTCAATGTTCGGAATGTCTTTCGTATTCGTGATATTCGACGATAACATCGATACCTATTTCGCGCGTACCCGTGTGCTGGAAAGAATGAATACAATTCAGGCACAATTACCCGCAGGTGTGGTTCCCTCTTTAGGCCCCGACGGCACCGGCGTTGGGCATATTTACTGGTACACCGTTGAAGGGAAAGGATACGACTTAGGAACTCTGAGGGCAATACAAGACTGGTACATTCGGTATAAACTTTCATCGGTTGAAGGTGTTTCGGAAGTGGCCAGCATCGGAGGATTTGTAAAACAATATCAGGTTGATGTCAATCCGAACAGCCTTAAAGCATATAACCTTACCGTTTCGGATGTTGTTAATGCAGTGCAGAAAAGCAATAACGAAGTGGGAGGCAAAATTCTTGAGGTAAGCAGTGCCGAAATGTTCGTTAGAGGACAGGGATATATTCATTCGACCGGAGATATAGAAAATACTGTTATAAAAACAGCCGCTAACGGCATACCAATTCTTGTAAAAAATGTAGCCAAGGTTCAAATAGGAGGCGATATAAGGCGCGGCGCCCTGGAAAAGGATGGGAAAGGGGAAGCTGTAGGAGGCATTGTTGTAATGCGCACCGGCGAAAACGCCCAGAAAGTTATTGAACGCGTTAAAGAAAGAATAAAGGAAATTACCCCCGGATTGCCTAAAGGGGTTAGCATTGTACCATCGTACGATAGAAGCACTCTAATAAAAGAAGCCGTCGGCACGCTCGAAAGAGCCCTTATTGAAGCTTCTATAACAGTCTCTATTATGGTTATGATATTCCTTCTCCATTTCAGAAGCATTGTAAGAATTCTTATTGAACTTCCCGTGGCAATATTAATTGCATTTATTCTTATGTATGCTTTTGGTATATCCTCAAACATTATGAGTCTTGGGGGCATTATTCTTGCCGTTGGAGTAATAGTAGACTCTTCCATTGTGCTTGTGGAAAACGCATACCGTAACCTTGCCCGCGCAATTGAAGAGAAAGGGCATCTTACCCCCGAAGAATATAAAAGAATTTCAATCGATTCGGCTAAGCAGGTAGGGCGCGCAATATTTTTCTCCGAATTAATTATTTTAACTTCTTTCCTCCCTGTTTTTCTTCTCACCGGCCAGGAAGGCAAAATGTTCCATCCGCTGGCATATACTAAAACTTTCGCCATGCTCGGCTCGGCTATAGTTGTCATTTCACTAATTCCGGTTCTAATGACAATGCTGATGCGAGGTAATTTTAAACCGGAGGATAAAAACCCTACTACCCGTTTTTTCATAAGGCTTTACGAACCGGTTATTCATTGGGTTCTTAAACACCGCAAAATTACCATTGCCTTAAATATTTTAGCCCTGTTAATAACTATTCCAATGATAATGCATACCGGTTCCGAATTTATGCCCCCTCTGGATGAAGGGTCAATACTCTATATGCCCGTAACTCTTCCCGGCGCTTCAATTGGAGAAGTGAACCGCATTCTGCAGGAACAGGATAAAATAATCAAATCGGTGCCCGAAGTTGACCACGTATTAGGCAAGACTGGGCGCGCCGAAACCGCTACCGATAATGCCCCCTTAAGCATGATAGAAACCATTATTCTGCTTAAACCTAAAAAAGATTGGCGCCCCGGAATTACTAAACAGGATATTGTTGCCGAACTTGACAGCAAACTTCAAATTCCGGGCGTTACAAACGGTTGGACACAGCCAATTATTAACAGGATTAATATGCTCTCTACCGGGGTAAGAACCGATATTGGGCTTAAAATATTCGGCCCCAACCTGGATACGCTTGAAAATTATGCCATTAAAGCGGAACAGATATTAAGAAATGTAAATGGCGCGGCTGACGTTGTTGCAGACAGAATGCAGAATGGATTTTACCTTGATATTCAAATTAACAGGGATGCCGCCGCCCGGTACGGAGTTAATGTTAAAGACCTGCAGGATATAATTGAAACCGCTATTGGCGGTGAAAATCTGGGCATTGTTTACGAAGGCAGAATGAGGTTCCCAATTAGAGTAAGGTACGAACGCGATTACAGGAACAATATTGAAGCAATTAAAAATCTATGGGTGCCTGTTGCATCCGGAGGGAACATGGCTCCCTCTTCTTCAATGCCGTCTTCAGCCTCAATGGGCAATTCATCCTCTTCCATGGCCGGGGGAATGACTTCGATGGGAGGCGGTTCTAATTTTATTAAACCTGCCCCATCTAATTCAGGTTCTGCCGATTATTCACTTACATCCGGAAACAGCAACGGTAATATGTACCTCCCGCTTCAGGAACTGGCCGATATTAAGGTAACCAGCGGTCCGCCTATGATTAATAGCGAAAACGGAATGCTCCGTTCAATTGTGTTTATGAATGCGCGCGGACGCGATATGGGAAGCGTTATGAACGACGCTGAAAAAGCCGTTAAGCAGAACCTTAAACTGCCCGAAGGGTATTCATACAGCTGGAGCGGACAATATGAAAGCAAAGTCAGGGCACAGCAGACAATTGAAATTATTATGCCTATAGTTTTCCTTGTAATATTCCTTCTTCTGTATATGACTCTTAAAAATTATTTGGAGGCATTTGTTGTTATGCTCTCGGTTCCTTTTGCCCTGATTGGGGGAATGTATATGGTTTACATTCTAGGATACAACTTCTCGGTTGCCGTGTGGGTAGGGTTTATAGCACTTTACGGTATTGCGGTTGAAACTGGCGTTATTATGGTTGTTTACCTGCACGAAGCGCTGGATAAAAGACTTAGAGACCACCAGAAAGGCAAAAGAGGCCCCATTACCAAACAGGATATTTATGAAGCCACTGTTGAAGGCTCGGTTCTACGCCTAAGGCCTAAGCTTATGACCGTCTTTACCGCAATGGTGGGGCTTATACCTATTATGTGGGCAACAGGAACAGGTTCCGACGTTATGAAACCTTTAACCGCGCCTATGATTGGAGGGCTATTAACATCGGCGGTTCACGTTCTTGTGGTTACCCCTATTCTATTCGCAATTATGAAAGAACATGCATTGAAGAAAGGCACTCTCGAAATTTCAAAAATGGCAGACTGGATGAAGGAGGGGGAATAAATGAAAAAGGATAGCATTAAAATGAGAACTAAAGATATAAACGGAATAAAAAAAGATGGGAAATTATCATTGCTCTTTTTGCTTATGGCGATGATAATTTTTATTGCATCAAATAATATAAAAGCCCAGACGGCAGATTCTCTAGTAGCCGAGGCATTAAGGAACAATGTAGAGCTTAAATCGCTAAGCTACCGCATAGAGGCGGCAAAATACAGGGCCGAATCGGCAGATAACCTTCCGGCCCCCACCCTGTCGGTTGAATTTGCACAGCTGCCTTTCAGTTCGGCCGATATTTTTTCGCAGCCGGTTTCGCAGAATCTATCCCTTTCGCAGATGTTTATGCTCGGGGGCAAGATTGGCGCAATGACCGAAGTGGAACGTAAAAACGCATTAGTTGAAAAGGATGGCTATAAAATATACCGCAACAACCTGATAGCACAAGTTAAAATGTCTTATTACACTTTATGGCTTCTCGCAAAAAAAATAGAAGTGCAGAAGAAAAATATTGAACTGCTAGAAGACCTGCTTAAAACCTTAAATACAACATATTCTGTAAGCGGAATCAATCAGGCGGACCTGCTTACGGTTAAAAGCGAAATTGCATCGGATAAGACACAGCTTGTAATATTAAATAATCAGGTTGAAGCTGAATCTTATAAGCTTAATAAACTTTTAGGCAGGCCCCTTAATTCGGATAGAAAATTTGACGTTGCCGATATACCGGAAGACTCGGTGCGGCTATCGGAAAAAGAACTTGTTGAAAAGCTAAGGAACAACAATCCGGAACTTTTAAAAATGAACAGCATGGTTGAAATGAACAGGGCTATGGTAACCGCCAATAATAAGGAATTGATTCCTGATTTAATGCTTCAGGGAATGGTAATGAGAATGCCTAAAGGAATGCCGGTTACAACCAAAACCGACCCGATGATGATAACGGGCAAAGGCTCAACAGAATATATGTATTCTATTATGGCCTCAATATCGCTCCCCTTTGCGCCCTGGTCTATAAATAAAATAAAGGCCAAGGAAGAGGAATTGTACGCTGGCATAAGCGGCATTGAGTACGAAAAAAGCGATATGCAGCGGGAAATGGAGGCAAAATTAAAGGAAGCTCTTGTTAAATATAATACCGCGGTCGACCTCGAAAAGCTTTATTCAAAAGAAGTAGTTCCACTTTACAATCAGGCCGCCGGCGCTCAGGTATCGGCTTATCAGAATAATAAGACAAATGTAAACGCTGTTATAGATATATACAGAATGCTATTAATGCAGAAGATGAATTATTATATGGCAAAGGCAGACGCGCAGATGGCTCTTGCCGAAATTGGAATGATAACCGGCTCCAATTCGTTGGAACATTAAATTGAAATTGAAATAAAGGTGATAAAAATGAAAAATATAATTTTAAAAACTTTGAATGGAATTTTAATTCTTTTATTTGCACTGTTTTTGCTTACAGCCTGCGGAAAGAAGGATGAAACAGGCGCCAAAGGGAGCACCGCCTCGGGCAAAAATTACTATTACACATGCACAATGCATCCGCAGGTAATTTCGGATAAACCGGGGGTCTGCCCTATATGCAATATGGAACTTGTAAAAAAATATATTACCGATACAACCGGGCAAAAAGCCGGAACGGATACGATACAAGCCGTTACGCTGGGCGGAAACAAACAGGTGCTCGCTAATGTATCAATATATAAGGTAAAGAAGGAGAATCTGTATAAGGAATTTACCGCATACAGCTATCTCGATTTTGCCGAACAGAACCGTAGGACAATTGCCGCACGATTTAACGGCAGAATTGAAAAAATGTTTGCCGATAGGACCGGGGATGTAATAAAGATAGGAGAACCTCTTTTTGAGATTTACAGCCCCGACCTTGTGCAGGCGCAGAATGAATTTCTTATTGCACTTAACGGCTCCGGCGGAAACAGGACTTCGCTTGTAGATGCCGCAAGAAAGAAACTTGAATTGTACGGCCTTACGCAGGAACAGATTAAACATCTTGA
Source organism: bacterium (assembly GCA_027398005.1). Taxonomy (GTDB): domain Bacteria; phylum Bacteroidota; class Ignavibacteria; order Ignavibacteriales; family Melioribacteraceae; genus JAEXUB01. The sequence continues at coordinate 7,861 of DAHYUM010000030.1, read as the reverse complement.
AAATTCGAAAGAAGTTAAAATGACCCTTACCTATTACTCCCCTTTCAACGGCACCGTGCTTGAGAAAAAAAGCCAGGAAGGGATGTATGTTAACGAAGGGAATTCCATATACGAAATAGCCGACCTTTCCAGGTTGTGGAATATAGCCGAAATAAATGAAAACGATATAAAATTCATTAAGCCGGGCAGTTCTTTTAAACTTCATCTTCAGGCTTATCCGGGGGAGGAATTTAACGGCAAAGTTACATTTATTTACCCCCTTGTAAATGAGCAGACAAGAACATTGAAAATAAGGAGCGAAATTTCGAGTCTGGGGGGCAAATTAAAACCGCAGATGTATGGCGAATCGGTATTTAATAACAGCAAGGGCATGGGGCTTACGGTTCCGGCTGATGCGGTTATTTTTACCGGCCACAGGAACGTAGTATGGGTTAATAAAGGGAAAGGAGTTTTTGAAGCCCGCGATGTAAAACTTGGCGACAGGTTCGATAACAAATACGAAATTCTTTCCGGTTTAAAGGAAGGGGATGAAGTTGCCGCTACCGGAGGTTTCCTCATTGATTCGGAAAGCCAGCTAAGGGAGGGAATGTCTTCGGGAAATAATAACGGAGGCTCTATGCCGGGAATGAATATGCCGAAAGATAATTCCGCGCCAATGAAAAATATGCAGGGGAGTAAATCTGCCTCTGCCGGAAATTCTATAGTCCGCTCCGGTATAATTGACCTGGCGGCAATTGACGCAAATAAGGATGGAAAAGTATACCAGGATTTTATGGACTGGAATGTAATTTCGGATAAACCGGGTGTATGCCCCTTGTGCGGAATGACATTAAAACAGGTTTCGCTTGATGAAGCGAAAAATAATCTGATTAAAAACGGATTCAAGGTAAAATAAATTATAAACAACCATCAAACTAAAGGAGAAACAAAATGAAAAAGCAGTTATTCACAACATTGTTCTTTGTCCTTTTTGCCTTTACTCTTCAGGGCGTATTTGCCCAGAAAACAGAAACAAAGCAGACAAAAATGAAAGCAAAAATGGAACATACCAAAACGACGGCAAAAGTATCTGCCGATAAAATATGGAACAAGGTATGCCCTGTTCAGGGAGAGGCAGTAAACCCGAAAGCTCCAACAGTGGAATATAAAGGAAAAACAATAGGATTCTGCTGCGCAGGATGCGATGCCAAATTCAAGAAAGACCCTGAAGCCTATATGAAGAACCTTAGCGCCGACGGCACCAAGTTTATAGGCAAGAAATAACATTAAAGGAATATTTGCGGATTAGTCCGGTAAATACCGGCCTAATCCGCGGGATTCCGCAGAAAATAAGATTTATCCAAATTGTTTTAATTCAGGTTTTAGCTGGCAAACATCTTGTATTGTTCGAAGAGTCCTACTGCGGATTCGAAACTGAAGCGCGTTCTAATTTTAAATGATTCATCCCTTTTTTCCAAAGGAAGTTCATCTTCCCATTCGAGATTCGAATTGAGCACTTTATTGTTCTGCTGATCAATAATTGCCCACTGGGCATCCCCTTTAACACGCGATTTCATGACTAAATAGATGTTTTTAGCCAGCATAAATTTAACTGCTAATTCGAACCACTTGGCTTTTTCTTTTTCGTTCATCTTAATTTCATCTATTTATTTAACTTTCTGCTGATATTATCGGCAATTGGAGAAAAAACTTGAATCCTTTTTTGCCTATTATTCATCATACTATTAAAAAAAGGAAAAAATAAGATGACCCAGCACTTAACAAAAGAGACTTTTCTTAAAGATGTATTCAACTACGAAACAAGCCAGGATTGGAAATACGCCGGTTCTTTACCTGCAATAATCGATTTTTACGCCGATTGGTGCAGCCCCTGCAAAATGGTAGCCCCAATTCTTGAAGAGCTTTCAGAAGAATATAAGGACAAAATAAAAGTTTACAAAATTGATACAGAGGAAGAACAGGAACTTGCAGCCGTATTTGGAATCAGAAGCATACCAAGCCTCCTCTTTATTCCGATGGAAGGACAGCCTCAGATGGCGCAGGGTGCTTTGCCTAAGGCTACCTTTAAAGAAGTAATTGAAAATGTTTTGCTGACCCCTCAAAAAGTGAATTAAAGAACAAAGAGTCCACTTTTGCCGGTTAGGGAAATTAAATTTCCTTAATCGGCATTTTTATTTAAAAAATTGAAGATATTTTGCTATATTTGCAGGATGAAATATTCTTATTTTCCCGTTTTTTGCTCCATTATCCCCCTTTTTCGGGAACAAGAATATCGATTCTATGGTTATATTACAAACAAATATGGAGTAAAATTTGAAAATAACTAAGCAATTTACGAATCGCGAAAGCCAAAGCTTAGATAAATATTTTCAAGAAATTGGTAAAGTAGAACTGATTACCCCCGAAGAGGAGATTGAATTAGCCTCCCGCATTAAAAAGGGGGACCGTCAGGCATTGGAAAAACTTACTAAAGCAAACCTCAGGTTTGTTGTCAGTGTTGCAAAACAATACCAAAATAAGGGTTTACCCTTAAGCGACCTTATAAATGAAGGTAACCTCGGCTTAATTAAAGCCGCCCAAAAATTCGATGAAACACGCGGTTTCAAATTTATTTCTTACGCCGTTTGGTGGATTAAACAGTCCATTATGCAGGCAATTGCAGACCAGTCCCGTATGGTGCGCATTCCCCTTAACCGTGTTGCCGCTTTAACCAAAATTGGTAAAGCATTCGGCACACTGGAGCAGGAATACGAACGCGAGCCTTCTGCAGAAGAAATTGCCAGCGAACTGGATATGGACGTAGATGAAGTTGATTATGCGCTAAAAATTGCCGGTAGAACCGTTTCGATGGACGCTCCTCTTAAACAGGGGGACGATAATAAGAACTCCCTTCTCGATATCATGTCCAACGAACACGAATCGACCCCCGACAATGAGTTAATGAAACAATCGCTCCGCTACGAAATTGAACGTTCACTTTCTACCCTTTCCGATAGAGAAGCTGAAGTAATTAAACTTTATTTCGGTATCAACAGAGAAAATTCGCAGACTCTTGAAGAAATTGGTGAAAGACTTAATCTTACACGCGAACGCGTAAGGCAGATAAAGGAGAAAGCGTTATTAAGACTGCGCCACTCAAGCCGCAGTAAAAACCTTAAAGTTTATCTTGGATGATAATTGAAAAATCCGGCTTTAAGCCGGATTTTTTTTGCCCGCCAAACCATAATTATTAAAAACCCGAAACCATCTACGAAGAGCTTCGTCTAAAGATTTGAATTTTTTCTTAAAATGGAGAATCTTATGAAGCCAATCCTATCTTACTATCTGTTTCTATTGCTTTTTACTTTCTCTGTTGTAAAAGGCTCCTGCTCCCCCGATTCAACAAATTTTATTAATTTTTCAAAGATCGATTCCGCCTGGCAATATTCTAAAGGGGAAAATGTTAAAATTGCGGTGGTTGACTGGCTTTTCGATCTTTCCCCTAAAGGGGAAAAGAAATACGTGTTCCCCGCCTCGATGATTGCCGGAGCAGAAGTGGGCAGTGATAAACCATGGCACGGAGAATGGATGGCCGAAATTATTCATTTAATAGCCCCTGAAGCAAAAATAATTCCTATAAGGGCTCAGCCGGGCAATGGGGAAAGCTACGAACCTTATTTAATTAAGGCCATTAAGTATGCCGCCGATATGGGAGCCGCCGCTGTTACAAGTTCTATGGGACCTGTGAAAAACAGTAAGGAATTTATTGATGCCGTTGAGTATGCCTGGCGCAAAGGGACAATTTTTATAGATGTCCACCCTGAATATTCAGAAAAGACTGCGGATGGATTCAAATGGTGTACAAGGGATGAGTACAGCAGTAAAATTATTCATCCGGGTATTGTACCGGTGCCGGAACATAATGTAAAGATGGACGCCGCAAGGGATATATTTACCTGGCCTTACCAGCTGGAACCGAAATATAAAGACGGATGGGGTTATTCTAACGCGCCCCCTATTATAGGCGGGGTTATTGCATTAATGAAGAGCGCCAATCCTTTGCTTACACCCGATCAATTGAAGGAAATAATTATCAGTTCGGCAAATGAAATTGATGGATTCAAAGTTCTGGATGCCTGTGCCGCGGTTAAAGAAGCAATAAGAAAAAGATGATTTAATAATTCCCTTATTTGCCTATTAGCCCTACAAGCTTGTTATATCCCTGCTTATCGGAATAATTAAGGTATCCATCGGGCGAGCAGATAAAAATGGTTCCATTATAAATCTGCTCCCCTTCAACTCCCCATCTGCCGGGGGAAATAATCCAGGAATTATAAATTTTACCGTAAGGCCAGTAATCAAGCCATCTGCTTATCCATGGGATATCGGCAGAAGAAGGATTTATAACCGCGTCAAGATTTTCCTTTTGGTACTCTTCCCAAAGCTTACGGTCGTTTATTTCATCTCCAATGGCAATTCCGCACCTGAATCCGTCCACATCAGCCACCTGAAAATTGAATCCGGCTTTCGAAATTCCATTGGATTCATCGATACTGCTTAAGAGCATTTTTCTGTGAACCGCCTCAATTTTCCCTTCGGGGTTAACTACTATAAACGAATTATACAGCTTTCCGTCTTTGGCTTCAATCAATCCGGCGGCTATGTAAATATTATACCTTACCGTATATCCGGCAAGCATATTTGTAAAATTGCCCGGTATAGTCTCGGCAATTCCCCGCATATATTTATTGCCCCCTATATACGAGCCGAGAGATGCCTCGCCGAAAACTATAAGCTTCAAATCTATATCGTCTTTCAACGCGCTTTCAATAGATGATTTGATAAGTTCTGTATTATTTTTCTTTACCGGGTCGGCCGGAAGGGAAAAAACCACTGTCTTTATGGTCCTGAAATATCCGGCAGGGTTTTTCTTTATGGGGAAATTAATATAATCGACGGGTCTTGGTGTAAGCAGTTGGCTATTACCCGGTTTCTGATATAACAGATAAATGCCGTAAGCAGCCGCGGCAAGGAATATAAGTAGTATAATTTTTTTCATTTTGCCCTGCCCCCATTTACGTTCAATCAGTTTCGGTAAGGCCAAAAAGAGCGTTAACGGTTTTCCAGTTGCGTGTTGTTGCTTTTACCTTGAGAACTCTTTCCAAAACAGTATTGGTATATTTTGTGCGCCCGTATCCGTTGGGACAGTAAAGGAACGCATAACTGCCTGCAATAACAATTTTATCCTTCCCCCCGTCAATAGAAGTAATTTTATTAAGATTTTCCTTCTGCGGCGCTTCGGAAAGGAATGTAACGTGAAGTTTGCTCTGGTCAACTCCTTTTACATTCAAAAAAGGATTTCGGCTTATGGCTCCTTTTAATTCTTTTTTTTCAATAATGTGTACCGGTACGTTAAAACCGAATTTCTCCTTAATTCCCTTCTCTGCCATTCCGGCAATTGCGGTACCCGATTTAAGTTTTGAATTAAAAACTACATTACCGCTTTGGATATATGTGATTATTTTTTCGAATCCGAGGGATGCGAAAAGTTCGGCAAGTTCTTTCATCTGGACCTTTTTCTGGCCGCTTACATTTACTCCCCTTAAAAGCGCAATATATATTCCCATTAAACCCCTCCGGCTAAAATTAAATTTTTCTGGTAAATCCTTTAGAACGAATACTTAATATTACAAAAATTAAGGCAAAAATAACTCCCCCCTGCAGAGGAGTTACCGATTTTAGAATAAGCAGAAGAGACATTACAAAAAATGAGGCAGACAAAATTTTTACGGCTTTAATTCTATTCATTCTTTCCTTTCGGCATTCTCGCCCGGAGTTACTTATTCCGGGGGAGTAATCATTCTTAAATCTTAAAGTCCTTCTTCGCTAATAAGATATACAAGAATAGCCATAGCAGAAGCTCCTAATTCCATTTCCCTCGGGTTAACAGCCGAATATACATCGTTAGCCGAGTGATGCAGGTCCATGTAGCGCTGGTCATCGGGAACATAACCAATAAGCGCTTTCGCGTTCTTGATAGGTCCTATATCGGCTCCCGAGCCCCCCGGCAGTACCCAGTCAATCAATGACTTATTAAGTATAGGCAGCCAGCTCTGCATTTTCTTGAGCGCTTCGGCATCGGATTGCACATAAAAACCTCTCGGTGTAAAACATCCCCTGTCCGATTCTATTGCCGCAATATGTTTTTCCCCCGAAATCTCGGCCCATTTGCCGTATTCAAGTCCACCGCGAAGTCCGTTCTCTTCATTTATAAAGAAAACGCATCTTACAGTTCTCTTCGGTTTAATATTATTCTTTTTAAATAAGCTAAGTACTTCCATAGTCTGCAGGCAGGGTCCACCGTCATCGTGGGCTCCGGTCGCAAGGTCCCAGCTATCGAAATGCCCCCCTACTACAATTACTTCATTAGGGTATTCGGTTCCTTTAAGCTCGCCAATAACGTTGTACGATTCAGCATCGGGAAGTGTGCGGCAGTATGTATGGATTGTAACCTTAAGATTCGGATTTTTTTTAACGGCGTTGCTTAAAAAATCGGCATCTTGAATCCCGATTCCTACCGCGGGTATTAAGTTTACCCCTTTTTCGGAACCGGTTACACCTGTATGAGGATTATTATCGGTATTGGTAGTAACCGACCTGACAATAGCCCCTACTGCGCCAGCTTTGGCGGCTTCAACCGGACCGTTAAAGCGCTGGTCAACCCCGCCTCCGTATCCGCTGAATGTGTTTACTAAAGTCTTATCCAACGGACGGTTGAAGAATACAATTTTCCCTTTAGCCTCTTCTTTTTTCCCTGCCAGTTCGGCTAACGACTTAACTTCCAGTATTTCGGCAGTAATGCCGCCTTTCGGAGTAGCTACTGTGCCGCCGAGAGCTGCAATGTTGAGTTTTTTCTTTTTATAATTTGCCGGGTAGGCTATAAAGGCAGTTTCCTTAGCTCCCCTTTCCCAATGGGGCACCATAGTTTTCTGAAGCCATACCGAATCGAAACCCGCTTCTTTCATTTTCTTTTCAGCCCAATAAATTGCCTTTAAAGATTTTTCTGAACCGCTTAAACGGGGACCTATAGCGCATAAGTCCTTTAATAATTTATATCCTGTTTCATCCTTTAAGGCTGTCTTAATAAGCTTATCGGCAACGGAATTATATTTCTCCAATTTATTTTTATCAATCTGGCCGAATGAATTAGCGGCAGTAGAGAAAAGTATAAACAACACGATTATAGATGTGAATAAGGTCTTCAATTTCCCTCCATAAGACAAATTATCTAATTTTAAGGTTGAAAATAATGGAGAGAGAGAATAAAGTCAAAAAAAGATAGGAATTTAAAAGAAAAAAGCTCAAAATAGATTTGAGCTTTTGTGTTATAAACTTAAGAGAAAAATGGAATTATATTTTATTCTCGCGGACTAATTTTGCAATTTCAGAGGTACCGTTTTTAGCGATTGTTCTTAAAGCCTTAGCAGTAAGTTTAACAGTAACGAAACGGTTTAGTTCCTGAACCCAAATTCTCTTTGTCTGAAGGTTTGGTAAAAATCTTCTTTTGCTTTTGTTATGAGCATGAGAAATACTGTGCCCGCTCTTAGGTCCAACTCCGCTAACCTGACATTTTCTTGCCATCTTTGAATCCCTATTTCTTAAAATTTTGTCATGGAATTTAAACAAAAAAAATAAAAAATTAAAATTTTTTGTTAAAAAACTTTGTTTTATCCCTATTTTGAAGTGAAATAAAGGGGTATATTATAAAAAAAGCGGCTATTCCTCCTATGAAACCCAAGACTGCTCCAAGAACTGTTGTTAATGGACTTAAAATAATATCTACAACGTTACCTGCACTTTGCTGGCCTCCTCCTCCTGAAAC
>DAHYUM010000309.1 GCA_027398005.1 bacterium | reverse complement strand
TCAAGATACATTTTCAAAATTCGATCGAGCAGATCGTACGGCGGAAGCGAATCCTGGTCGGTTTGATTTGGACGGAGTTCTGCTGACGGGGCTTTATCAATAATCTCTTGCGGAATGATTTCCCTGCTGCGATTAATGTAACCGGCAATTTTATAAATCTGAGTTTTATAAACATCACCGATAACCGCTAACGCACCGCACATGTCGCCGTATAACGTGGCATAACCGGTTGCAATTTCGGATTTGTTGCCGGTTGTGCAGAGCAGGTAACCAAGTTTATTCGATGCAGCCATCAAATACATTCCACGCATCCTGGACTGCATGTTTTCTTCTGTAACATCTTCGGGCTTTCCGTTAAAGATCGGTTTCAGCAATTCCAAAGCTTTATCAACAACAGGCTGAATTGAAATTTCATTATATGAGATGCCGAGATTCTTAATCAGGTTCAACGAATCATCCACGCTTCCGGCGCTGGAATATTTTGACGGCATTAAAATAACATGAACGTTTTCGGCGCCAAATGCTTTGACAGCAATGTAAGTTACAACAGCCGAATCAATTCCTCCGCTGAGACCGACGAGAGCTTTTTTGAATC
>DAHYUM010000308.1 GCA_027398005.1 bacterium | reverse complement strand
AACTTAAGAGTCATCCCTTAGAAAATGTTATTGGAAATTTAAATGAACCAACTAGAACAAGATCTCATTTTAGAATAATTGAAGAGATGAATTCTTTAGCATTAGTATCTCAAATTGAACCCAAGAATACTAAAATTACACTTACTGATGAATCTTAGATAAATGCTATGCATGAAGAATTACATCAATTTGAAAGAAATAAAGTGTGGCATCTTGTGCCAAGACCCTTGAATGGTTCAGTCATTGGAACAAAATGGGTCTATAGAAATAAAATAAATGAAAGAAGATAAAATAGTTAGAAATAAAGCTAGGTTAGTAGCTAAGGGATATAATCAAGAATTTGGAATAGATTTTGAAGAATCTTTTGACCCTGTAGCTAGACTTAAAGCTATTAGAATTCTTCTTGCTTATGCAAGTAATAAAGGCTTTAAACTTCAGCAAATGAATGTAAAAAGTACTTTTTAAAATGGTTACATAAAAGAGGATGTTTATGTTGAACAACCTCCTAGTTTTGAATGCATTGATTTTCCTAACCATGTCTACAAACTTGACAAAGCACTATATGGGCTGAAGCAAGCACTAAGAGCTTGGTATGACA
>DAHYUM010000307.1 GCA_027398005.1 bacterium | reverse complement strand
TGTCTTTTCAACTAAACATTAATTCGAAAAAAATGTTCCATTTAGCTTTTTTTATTACGAATTTAATGGCACATTCCTTGAGTAGTGAATAGTGGACTAATTAGGAGGTCTGCCATGAAAACGAAAATAATTATTGCGGCCATAATCTTTTTCTTCACTTTACAATTAGATGCAAAACCTGACCCGGGGATTTCGATAAATTTCTTCTACAGCGCTTTGCGTCCTTACGGCGAATGGGTTCAACTCGACGGCGACTTGGTTGTATGGCGTCCTTTCAGTGTAGCCGCGCAATGGCGCCCGTATTCCGTTGGTCGCTGGGCATGGACCGAAGACGGATGGTACTGGGATTCCGATGAACCATTCGGCTGGGCAACATATCACTACGGAAGATGGTACTACGACAATTATTACGGTTGGATTTGGGTACCTGATAATCAGTGGGGACCGGCTTGGGTTGAATGGCGCTACAATGACGACTACATCGGATGGGCACCGCTTCCTCCGTACGCATCTTTCAGTATCGATTTCGGAATTCATTTTTCAATTGGATGGAGATCGCACTACCGCTACTGGAATTTTGTTGACTACGGTCACTTCTGC
>DAHYUM010000306.1 GCA_027398005.1 bacterium | reverse complement strand
TTCGGAGTAACAGACGTAAAATCATTTTTTCAAGCGGGCGGAATCATTTTGGAATATGCCCGCAAGTTCTAACAAAACGAACTATTAGAGGAGAAGAAATATGGCGCTGATAGCAGTTATTGATGACGATCCGGATATCGTTGATGCCAGCAGTTTGGTGTTGAAATCAAAAGGATACGATGTTGTTACGGCTACAAATCCAACTGACGGATACAAAATTATAATGCAGAAAAAACCAGATCTGATAATTCTTGACGTGATGATGGATGAACCCGACGATGGATTTTTTATGGCACAAAAACTTCGCAAGGATAAAATAAAAACACCGATTCTGATGTATACTTCTGTCTCGAAAGCGATTGGAATGGATTTCGGGAAAAGTGAAATGGTGCCGGTTGATGATTTTGTTGAGAAACCAATTTCACCGGAGGAATTGATAGCTAAGGTTACAAACTTGCTGCAAAGAGTTGAGGAGGTACACTAATGTTAGTCTTCGAAAAAAATGCCATGACAGAAGAGATCGAACAACTCGTTGCAAAGTACGGCAATAATAGATCTTCGTTGCTTCCTATACTTCAGGATGTTCAAAGAATGCATAAAC
>DAHYUM010000305.1 GCA_027398005.1 bacterium | reverse complement strand
GCATCGACTTTCTTCTTGATAACCGCGAACAAAGCGGCATGCCTATGGGCGAATCCTCTAAAAATTAGTATCATCAACAAACGGCCCGGTGGCGAAGAAGCAACGCGACGGTCTGCAAAACCGTTATGCGAGGGTGCGAATCCCTCCCGGGCCTCTAAATATCTGACTGGTGGAGAATGGAAGAGCGCGAGTATAACTTTCGTAGTTGGAATCCCGTCGTGGTAGAAATAAGGGTGTGCGCCAAGGTGGCGGAATGGTAGACGCACAGGACTTAAAATCCTGAGAGGGCCTAAAAACCTTCATGTGAGTTCGAGTCTCACCCTTGGTACCAAATAGGAATAGGAAATTGTAAATCTGAGACAATCGTCCGTAAGTTGACAGTTTGGTTGTTTCCTGCTATGTTTAAAGCACTCCCGAGGTGAGCTTGGGAACCCTGGCTATGGGGGCCCCATAGCAACAGTACATTCATACACAAGAGGTCCATTATGGACGACATCAGAAAGGGTCAGATCGCTCTCGCCTACCTCAAGAACAAGCTTCGCGAAGAAGGTGTCCGCCTCACGCCGAATTTTCGGCGACAGGCCGGCAACACCGCCAAGACCATCGG
>DAHYUM010000304.1 GCA_027398005.1 bacterium | reverse complement strand
TTTCAAGTCTAGCCATTAACTGGCTGCCGAGCATTTCTTCTTTTCTTGCGTAGAAGTCTTTTGCGGCTTCAAGAATTTTTTCAGTCACACCGTCTTTGCCGAGTGTTTCAAAAATACTCGGTTCAATCTTAAGATCAACTAATAGATTCTGCAGAACTTCTTCATGAATTTTCTCTATGTTTCCGTCATCGTAATATTTCTCAACAATGCTTGCAACAAACTCATCCAGATAATCGAACACTTCGCTTTTTAATCTTTCTCCTTCAAGCGCCTGGCGTCTTCTAGAATAAATAACTTCGCGCTGCTGGTTCATAACGTTATCAAATTCCAACAATCTCTTTCTTATTGCAAAGTTGTTCTCTTCAACTTTTTTCTGTGCGCGTTCAACAGACCGGGTTATAAGCGAATGCTGAATCGCTTCGCCTTCTTCCATTCCCATTCTACTCATGATGCTTGTAATTCTATCGCTTCCGAATAAGCGCATCAGATCATCTTCAAGCGAAACGAAAAACTTTGTAGTACCCGGATCGCCTTGGCGCCCAGATCGCCCGCGCAACTGTCGGTCAATGCGTCGCGCCTCGTGACGTTCGGTACCTAAAATGTAAAGACCGCCGGAATC
>DAHYUM010000303.1 GCA_027398005.1 bacterium | reverse complement strand
TATCCTCAAAAACTTTTTCAAAATTTTCTTTACTAATGCCTTGACCGTCATCGCTAATTCTAATTTCACATGAATCGTCCAGCAAAGACAACTCTGCAGTAATAGTGTTTGAGCCAGCCTGAATAGAATTACGTACTAAATTTACAATAGTTCTTTTAAGCTGATCTTGATCCGCATTGACAAAAACTTTTTTTTCTTCACAATGAAAACTTATTGATATTTTCTCATCTGCAAAAAGATTGATAGCATCTCTGATTGATTCCACGGCGTTTAATTTTTCGATATTAACTCTTGGCATACGAGCGAAGTTAGAAAATTCAGATGCAATGTTTTTCAATATTTCAATCTGAGAAATAATTGTTGAAGTTACTTTTTCAAAAATTGAATTGAACTTGGGGGATTTATCGTTGTGCGCGGTTATAAGCTGTTGAACGGAAAGCTTCATAGGTGTAAGAGGATTTTTAATTTCGTGCGCAACTTGTTTTGCCATCTCCTTCCATGCAGATTCGCGTTCAAGCTGTGCAAGATCGGATTGACTCTGTTTTATCCGTTTAACCATTTGATTAAATCCATCAATAAGATCTCTAATTTCTCCTTTGGTTTTGTAATTCACTTCAACATTAAGATCTCCGCTGCCGACAGAT
>DAHYUM010000302.1 GCA_027398005.1 bacterium | reverse complement strand
CCATGGGCCTGCTAACCACCAACTCCTACTTTATGAGTCCCACCATGATCGCCAATTTCCTCTATAGGATTTTTATTGGGTACTTTGCGGGTCTTCCTTTATCGGATCTCGAAGTAGGATCGCTACTCCGATTTCCTTAAGGATTCGCCGTGATCCGTGATCGCCAGGCTCTTCTATCTCCTCCTACAAGTAAGAAGAAATAAAGAAACCAATTAGAATTAAAATTTAGATCGCTTACCTCAATTTACGCGGGGAAGGATTCTAATCTCCTCGTCTTCTAGCCGGCTAGAATGGAGGGCTCCTCTTCAGTTCCTTTGAGTGCTTTATTTCCTAAAATCAATACAACAACAGTGAAGATTGGATTAGTTCTTGTTAGTGTAGTATCTATTCAAAATTATCACAAAATAATGAAACATGGAATGAACTAACCTCGAGGAATCTTCCTCTTTTAAACCTCTTTTCTTGTGGGTTGATTGGGATATTAGAGGAATGATTATCATGCAAATGATGCAATGATTTGATTGGTTTTGAATTTACAAGGATTTATTGATACATGTGTATGCATGCATGGATAAAATGAATATAAATAAGATAAAAGAGAGGAAGAAGAAGCTCTTAGTCTCTTTTGGATCCTCCGAATGTCTCCTCAAGCTTTGAAGACGTGGT
>DAHYUM010000301.1 GCA_027398005.1 bacterium | reverse complement strand
GTCCTGCGTTCTTAATAAAAATAAGCGGAACGTTTAGAATCCCCGCTAAAAGTATAAACGGAAAAACAATATTATTGGAAAGATGAAAAGTTGACTGCAGTTTTATTCGAAGAGGAATTTTAGATTTCCAGACGAGCGGAAGAATTTTTTTCATTGTTTCGATTGCGCCTTTCGTCCACCTGAATTGTTGAGCTTTAAGCGCGTTCATTTCAGCAGGCAGTTCGGCTGGAGTTGTAAAATCACGAAGGTAAACGAACTTCCATCCTTTCAATTGTGCGCGGTAACTGAGATCAAGATCTTCCGTTAAAGTATCAGCATGCCAGTTTCCGGCGTCTTCGATGCAAGATTTTCTCCAAACGCCGCCGGTTCCGTTAAAGTTGATAAAGAATCCCGCACGGTTGCGCACGGTTTGTTCGATCACGAAATGTCCGTCGAGAGCGAGGGCTTGAATTTTTGTAAGGAGTGAATAATCTTCGTTAATATGTTCCCAGCGGGTTTGAACCATGCCGATATTGTCGTTGGAAAAATATTTTAAAGTGCTGCGGAGAAAATCTTTTTTAGGAATAAAGTCTGCGTCAAAAATTGCAACATATTTTCCTTTTGCCGATTTCAAACCTTCTTTAAGCGCGCCGGCTTTAAATCCATCACGGTTGGTTCTGTGTATATGCTGAA
>DAHYUM010000300.1 GCA_027398005.1 bacterium | reverse complement strand
TCCTATTGCATCAAAAACCTTATCGTTTCCATTCTGACGTAAACTAGTAACAATATGGTTAACTCCGACTATTCTTGGAGAATTTACCACTGTAACATTCTCGCTCATAAATACCGGGCGCATATTTCCCGGACCGAAAGGTGCGAACTGATCGAGCACTCGAATAAATTTAGGAGAAATTTCGGAGAACGAAATTTTTGTATCAATGTGAAGTTCATGCAGTTTATTTTCCGCGGTCATGTTTTGGCGCAGAATAAAATTAAATCTTTCTTTGAACTCATCTAGTTTTTCAATTTCAATCGCAAGACCTGCCGCTGCTTCATGTCCTCCAAACTGTAACAGTAAATCTTCGCAGCTTTGAAGCGCTTCATAAATATTAAATCCATGAATACTTCTTGCCGAACCTTTTGCAACTCCGTCAATTGTAGTCAACATCACCGCCGGGCGGTGAAATTTTTCAACAAGTCGAGAAGCTACAATTCCGATAACACCGGGATGCCAGTCATCATAATGAAGAACAATGCCAAGGTCAGAATCCATGTTTATTTCCGAATCAACGAGTTGCATTGCATGGGAGAATGTCATCTCGTCAATCTTCCTGCGTTCCGTATTTTCATCTTCAAGAACCTGGGCTAGTTCCAACGCTCTTTTGGGGTCATCTGTTGTGAAAAGTTC
>DAHYUM010000002.1 GCA_027398005.1 bacterium | reverse complement strand
ATGCCCAACAGCCGCCGCAACGCCGTAGCCGCCGTTAAAGAGGCGTTAAAAGAATGCCGGAACCTTAAAAATCCTCTCCTCTTTTTCCCCAGGGGGCGGTACGATTTCTGGCCCCAGTGGGCGGATGAAAAAGTCTATTACGAATCGAATACCGATGTTACCAACCCACGCCGGTGCCCAATTTTGATTGAGAAGATGGATAATTTAACTATTAACGGAGAAGGCTCGCAATTTATTTTTCACGACCGGGAACAGCCATTTACAATTGATAACTCAAGCAATATTACAATCAGGAATCTAAGCATCGACTGGGATATCCTTCTTACGGCGCAGGGGGAAATTCTTAACGTAACCGATGACTATATCGATTTGAAAATAAATAAATATGAATCCCCCTATATATTTGAAAATGGTAAGCTGGTTTTTGTAGGGGAAGGATGGAAAAGCCGTTTCAACGGCTCGGCAATGGAATTCGACAGGAACACAAGGCTTATTGCCCCGCAGACAGGCGATAACGGATGCACCGGCGGCGGCTGGGATAAATACACGGCTGAAGAACTTTCGGACGGTGTCGTAAGAATTCATAAAAAAATGTACCGCAAACCGGAAATCGGAAATTTTCTGGTATTACGCCACAGCAACAGGGACCACTCGGGCATCTTCATTTATAAAAGCAGGAATGTGAATATTGAAAGTGTAGATGTTTTCCATACGGCAGGCCTGGGCATACTTTCGCAGCACAGCGAAGACCTCTCTTTCATAAATGTTAAAGTGGTACCCAATTACGCAAGGGGGCGTTATCTAAGCGGGCACGACGACGGTTTCCACTTCTCCAACTGCAAAGGCAAAATACTTGTGGATAGCTGCCAGTTTGCCGCATTGATGGATGACCCTATTAATATTCACGGCACAAGCGTTAAAATTATTAAGATTATTAGTCCCTCTAAACTTAAATGCCGTTTTATGCACAATCAGAGTGTAGGGTTGGATTGGGGGGTCAAAGGGGATGTAATAGGCTTTATAGATAACAAACCAATGGAAACTATTGCATTAGGCACTTTAAAATCGTTCACTCCCCTATCCCCCGAGGAATTTGAGGTTGAATTTGAAAATAGGGTGCCGGAGGATATAAAAGAGGGGTTTGCGCTTGAAAACCTGAGCTGGACCCCCGATGTGACTATACAAAATTCCGATTTCAAGAGCTGCAGGGCACGCGGCATTCTGGTATCGACTCCGGGAAAGGTAATTATTCAAAATAATAATTTCGAATCGAGCGGCTCGGCTATTCTTATTGCGGGGGACGCCAACTACTGGTACGAAACCGGCGCTGTTAAGGATGTAACAATTAAAAACAATAAATTCCTTTCGCCATGCCTTACTTCAATGTACCAGTTCTGCGAAGGGATAATAAGTATATACCCCGAAATTCCGGAATTAAATCCGCTTAGACCCTACCATAAAAATATTACAATAGAAGGGAACGAATTCCATCCATTCGACTATCCGGTGCTTTACGCCAAATCGGTTGACGGATTGAAGTTTTTTAACAACAAATTAATAAGAAGCACCGATTTTACTCCGTTCCACCTGAGGAAATTCACATTCTCTTTTGAAGGATGCCTTAATGTAAATATTAATGGCAACAGCTACATCGGGAATATTATGGGGAAAAATATTTCCACAGAGAAAATGGAGTTAAAAGAAATTAAATTAGATGCGGCAGAAGGATTAAAACTAAACTAATAATTAAACAGGGGGAAATTTTAATGAGCGGCAGCGATTACAGCAGAAGGGATTTTATTAAGACCGTGGCGCTTGGCGCGGCAGGTTTGGCTTTGCCGGCAAACTTTATTGACGCCGCGGCCAAACATAAATACAATATACTCTTTATTATGTCCGATGACCACGCATACCAGGCAATTAGCTGTTACGATAATAAATTAATAAACACCCCCAATATAGACCGCATTGCCCGCGAGGGATGCCGTTTCATTAACAGTTTCTGTACTAATTCGATATGCGGGCCAAGCCGCGCGGTTCTTCTTACAGGCAAATACAGTCACAAAAACGGATTTATAGACAACACATCATCGTTCGACGGACAGCAGGTTACATTCCCCAAGATCCTTCAGAAAAACGGGTATCAGACTGCGGTAATTGGTAAATGGCATCTTAAAAGCGATCCTACCGGATTTAATTTCTGGAGCATTCTGCCCGGGCAGGGGGATTATTATAATCCCGATTTTATTGAAATGGGGAACAGAATTAAGATAAACGGATATGTAACCGATCTTATTGCCGATAAAAGCATAGGCTGGCTTAAGGAAAGGGATAATTCAAAGCCGTTCTGCCTTCTTATGCACAATAAAGCGCCGCACCGCAACTGGCTGCCCAGCCTTAAATATATTTCCCTTTTCGAGGACAAGGAGTTCCCCATTCCCTCAACCTATTTCGACGATTATAAAACCCGTTCGCTTGCCGCGCCCGAAAGCGAGATGTCGGTTTCGCGCAATATGTCTATGGATTACGACCTTAAGGTTGACCTTAAGAAAGATGAAGTTACAGACCCGACAAGAGAAAGGATTATGGGGGATTACTGGGAAGGCATTTATGCCCGCATGACGGAAGATGAAAGAAAAGAGTGGGATAAGGTTTACAAAAAGAGAAGCGAGGAATACAGGGCGCTTAAACTTAAAGGCGCCGACCTTGATAAATGGAAATACCAGCAGTATATGAAAGATTACCTAAGGTGCGTTGTTTCGGTGGATGAAAACGTAGGCAAAGTTCTAAATTACCTTGATGAAAATAACCTGGCTAATAATACCCTTGTTATTTACACATCGGACCAGGGTTTCTATCTGGGCGAACACGGCTGGTTCGATAAGAGATTTATGTACGAGCAGTCACTTAGAATGCCCCTTTTGATGAGACTGCCCGGAGTAATTAAACCGCATACCGATAATGAGAATATGGTTATGAACCTCGATTTTGCCCCCACATTTCTTGATTACGCGGGCGTAAACGCCCCGAAAGAAATGCAGGGCAGCTCGCTGCGCCCTGTGCTTGAACAGAACATCTTTGCTAAAACCAGAGACGCAATTTATTATCATTATTTCGAATTCCCCGCTGTGCATATGGTTAAGAGACATTACGGTATAAGAACGAAAAAATATAAACTGATTCATTTTTATTACAATATAGACGCATGGGAATTATACGACCTTGAAAAAGACCCTGACGAGCTGAATAATGTTTACGGCAATGCCGAATATAAATCCATTACTGAAAACCTTAAGAAAAAGCTCTACTCGCTTCAGAAAAAATATGACGATGTGGATTATAAAAAATATCTTCCCAAACAGACCTTCAAAATTAGCCATAAGGGGATTGGATTGGCCTATACACTTGCTAATGCCCCTGCCCCTAAGTATAATGGTAATATTACCGACGGAATGGTTTACCCCGAAGGGGAATTATACAATGTGCCTTTTAAGGGGTGGCTGGGAGTTCAGGAAAAAGATTTTATTCTTGAAATGGATACCTCTACGGTAAACCCGGTAAGCGAAATTAAAATTGGTTTTCTGCAGGCAACCGAAAGCTGGATTTTCATGCCAAGGTACATTACACTCTATGCTTCGTACGACGGGACTAATTTCGAAAAGGTTAAGACTATCAGGAATAATATACCTGACAGGCAAAGCGGACCTTTCAAAAAAACTTATACTTTTGATATGAAGAATAAGAATGTAAAAAAAATACGTATAACAGCCAAAAGCATTGGTAAATGCCCGCCATGGCACGAAGGGGCTGGCGGCAAAGCATGGATATTTACAGACGAATTGATTATTGAGTGATAAAAAAAATAGTCCCGCCATGCGGGACTATTAATTTATACCTTATTATTCCAATTTTCTTTACACTTTACTACCGGAAATTAGAGAAGGCTTTTTGCCTTTTGCACCACATTATCAACAGTAAAGCCGTATTTTTCGAAGAGCACTTTATCGGGGGCCGAAGCTCCGTATTTTTCAATGCTTATCGAATCGCCGTAAGTACCGGTATATTCTTTCCATCCTAATTTTACGCCTGCTTCAATTGAAAGTTTAGCCTTAATTTCCCTGGGCAGTACCGAGTTTTTGTATTCTTCAGACTGTTTTTCAAATAATTCCCAGCTTGCAAGGTTTACAACCCTAACCGGAATATTTTCGCTTTCCAGTTTTTCAGCGGCTTCCAAAGCAAGTTCAATTTCGGAGCCGGTAGCCATTAAAATTATCTGTGGTGCGGCGGCGGAATCTTTCATTACATACCCCCCCTTAAGTACCCCTTCCGCCGGAGCCAGTTTCGAACGGTCGTACACCGGAAGAGCCTGTCGTGAAAGGATTAACGATGTAGGCCCGTTATTTTCGAGCGCCGCCTGCCATGCGTATGCGGTCTCATTGGCATCCGCGGGACGTATAACAGTCATATTCGGAATTGACCTGAGAGATGCGACATGTTCAACCGGCTGGTGTGTAGGGCCGTCTTCGCCCAAACCGATACTATCGTGTGTGAACACATAAACAACTTTTAAATGGCTTAGGGATGCAATACGGAGCGAATGGCGCATATAATCGGAGAAGACGAGGAATGTGCCGCCGTACGGAATTATTCCCCCGTACATATACATTCCGTTCATCATGGCCCCCATAGCGTGTTCCCTAATGCCGAAATGGAGATTTCTGCCTCCGTAATTTTCGGGGGAAAATGAGGGTTCGCCATCGATCTTGGTATTGTTTGAAGGAGCCAGGTCGGCAGAACCTCCGAATAAAGATACCATTGCAGGAGCAATTGAATTAATTACTTTACCCGAAGCAGCGCGTGTTGCAAGTTTTTTTGACAGGTCTTCGAACTTTGGCATTTTATTCTTCCATTCCGTGCCGAAGTTGCCCGATGTAATATTACCGAACAATTCCGCTTCGGCAGGATATTCGGCAGAATATTTCTCGAATAATTTATTCCACTGCGCTTCATAATTTTCGAACTTAATACGCATGCTGGCGAACATTTTACTTACTTCTTCGGGAATATAAAACTGTGCGTTTTCATCCCAGCCTAAATTTCTTTTGGTAAGCTTAACTTCCTCTTCACCCAGCGGCGAGCCGTGCGCCGATTCCTTATCCTGCTTGTTAGGCGAACCGAAACCGATATGGGTACTGGTAATAATAATTGAGGGTTTACCTTTAGACGACTGCGCGTTTTTAACGGCCTTTTCAAGTTCGGCAAGATTGTTTACATCCTCAACTTTCTGGGCGTACCATCCGTACGATTCGAACCTTTTCTGCACATCGTCGGAACACGCAAGCGAAGTGCTTCCGTCTATGGTTATTTTATTGTTATCGTAAAAAACGATAATAGAATCGAGCTTATTATGGCCTGCAAAGGAAGCGGCCTCGTGCGAAATGCCCTCCATAAGGCATCCGTCCCCTGCAATAACATAAATCTTATTATTTATCAGTTCATAATTTTCTTTATTGAACTTAGCCTGAAGATATTTCTGAGCGGCGGCCATGCCTACTGCATTGGCAAAACCCTGCCCCAGAGGTCCCGTTGTTGTTTCCACACCCGGAGTCATGCCGAATTCGGGGTGCCCTGGGGTAATGCTTCCCCACTGGCGGAAATTTTTTATATCATCAAGCGATATACCGTATCCTGTCAGATGCAAAATGCTGTATAGAAGCATGCTTCCGTGTCCGGCGGAAAGCACAAACCTATCCCTGTTGAACCATTTAGGGTTGGACGGGTTATGTTTCATAATTTTAGTATAAAGGAGGTAGGCAATGGGAGCGCATCCCATAGGCATGCCCGGATGCCCGGAATTTGCCTTCTGGATTGCATCTATTGCAAGAGTTCTAATAGTATTAATACCTAGCTGTTCAATTTCGGTCTGTGTAAGGTTCATTTATCTCTCTCTAGTCCTTTTGATTTTTATATAAAGTTCCGTTTACAACCGGTGTAACGCATACAATAGGATTCTGCGGAGCCTTGAAATACTGGAATATCTCCTCGAAAAGCTGATACTGCATACCCTGTTTTTCGAGACGCGAGAATTTATTGTATTTCATGAAATCGCCGGTTTTATTTGTCGGCGCGTCAAATACGTTTGCGCGCTGAAAATCCTCGTCAACATTATCTTTAAGGAAACGTATTTTACGGTCGTCGCCCCCTTCCATTTCGTGCGCATGGGCCCTGAAAGCCACCACATAATCGTTTTCGATTATGAGAAATATATTTAATATAATTTCGAGCATATTATTTTTTGTCTTTAATAATGAATATGAATAATGATATGACATTTAAGATAAGCAGTTTGGAATAAACGCTTTCGAAAAGAAGGGCAGAATTAAGGGAAATAATAGAAGCGGCAACTACAACAACCGGAGGAATAAGATACCCCGCAAGAACCGCCTTATAATGAAATGACTTCTTTTTCTCTTCGTCTCCGAACATTACTTTAGTAAGGAAATAGAGCCCCCATAAAGCCTGAAGAAGACCGATAATAACGTTGGCAAGGGGGGATGCAAAATAACGGTATTGCGTAAAAAAGAATCCGGTATGAACCATTTTAAATGAGGACATATAGACGAATCCCGCCGGCAGGAGCATAATAGAGAACATGAATGCTTTCCAGTTCTGTTTCGATTCGGGTTGGATTCTTTTCAATAAATAATAGCTGGCAAAGGATATCGAGAAGTTAAATGTGTTTATATAGGCAAAAACCAGTATCGTCTTATCTATTGCCCAGAAGGAGGAAACAAATTCTAAGGACTGGTTTACGAAAACCAAAGCCGCAAGAATAAAACCGTCAACAAGCGATTTTCTATCCTTATAAAAAATGAGCAGATTAACCAGAACCGAAAGCGTTATGCACGCGGTGAATAGTGCCGCAATACCCTTTAAATCTTCCATAAAACCGTTTTAATTAAAATTTAATGTGTTAAGATACTAAAATTTGCTTTTAGTTTCCCTTAAGCCCCATTAAAAGGCCTAAATTATCACATACCCCGTTATGCCGGATATTTGCCGAAAATATTCAAAAACCATTTATGCAGGTTATGGGGGAACTGCCCCGGGCTGGCGAACATGAGAATGCACAAATTGCTGATAACCGGGATTCCATTTTCACCGCAGAATTTAACGGCTTCGGGGGATTGGGCCCCCTGCTGAAGCCATATTTTCCTTATTCCGCTTTCATAAGCTTCCTTTACCGCATTAAGGCTTTCGCGCGGGGCAATGTTTATAATTGCCGCATCCGCTTTTTGGGGAAGCGATTGAAAATTCGGGTAAATGTCCCCTATGCCCCCGGCTGTGACTTTGTTATTAATTGCGAACGCCTTTTTCCCCTTTTTGTTCAGCTCCTTAAAAATAACATTCCCGAATTTTTTATCGGAACGTGAGACACCTACAACAGCAAAACATTCTGAATTTAAAAAATCCTCAATTTCATTTAACGAATTCATTTCACTCCCTAAATTTGTTTAAGATTCGATTCCGGAATCCAGCCCCATTCATTTTTGCCGTTCCGGCAGAAAGCCCAGCCTCCGGTTAATTTATTACATTCAAGTATTTCCCCTTTTACAGCGCCCAGCTCCGCGGCGTCGTAATCCTCAGCGGCCGTTCCACTGTTTCCTTCAATTATTAATATATTTTCGGGCACCCACCCCTTAGAACCTGCCTTATTAATGCACCAGACCCACCCATTCCAATCGGGGTTTCCCTCATATTTTTCACCAATAACAACCGAATCCCCTTTACTTATTTTAATGGGATCGGGATATTCCGCCCGGTAATCTTCCGTAACCAGAAACGCCTTAAACATCTTTCTCCAACTGCCCTAATCAATTATCGTAAATAACCTAAAAACAATAGGGCAGAAATTAAATATGTTTATGGGTTCCGTCGCAGAACGGTTTATTAGACGAATGCTTGCACCCGCACCAGGCAACTTTCTTCTCTTCTGTAATTTCAACTTCAATAGGAGTAAAACCGGTTACTTCATGCGATCCGTCGCAAAAAGGCTGGCTTTCAGAACGGCCGCAGGCGCACCAGTGATATGTGCCCGGTTTAACATCCATTACATAAGGGGCTTTCTGGGGTGTTTTTGGTTCTTCCATTTTTTCTCTCCTGTTTATAATTGGAATATGATTCTGTTTAATAACCGGAAACAAGAATATAACCTAAGAAAATAAAGGACAGATATATTTAAAAGGAAGTTATAAATTTTTATTGTTAAAGTGAAGAGGTAAAAACCGGACGCGGTTTCTGCCGCGCCCGGATAAATAAGAATTTTAGATCATCTTTTCTGGACGTACAACTTCGTCGAATTTTTCGGGGGTAAGAAGTCCCAGTTCAACGGCTGCTTCCTTAAGGGTTTTATTTTCCTTATGAGCTTTCTTTGCAACCTTAGCCGCGTTATCGTATCCGATAACAGGGTTAAGCGATGTAACGAGCATAAGAGAATTCTGAAGGTGTTTTTTAATGTTCCCTTCGTTGGCTACAATGCCTTCAACGCAGTTTAAGCTGAAGCTTTCGCATGCGTCGGCAATCAATTTAATCGACTGAAGAATGTTGAATGCAATAACGGGCATGAAAACGTTCAATTCAAAATTGCCGCTTGCGCCTGCAAAGTTGATTGTTACGTCGTTGCCGAATACCTGTGCGCATACCATAGTTAAAGCTTCGGACTGTGTGGGGTTTACCTTGCCGGGCATAATTGAGCTCCCCGGTTCATTTTCGGGAAGTGATATTTCGCCTATACCGCAGCGGGGACCGCTTCCCAGCCAGCGAACGTCGTTGCCAATTTTCATTAACGAAGCGGCCAATGTTTTAAGAACACCGCTCAATTCAACAAGGGCATCCTTTCCGGCCATTGCTTCGAATTTATTAGGCGCAGTTTTGAACTGCTTGCCCGTAATTTCAGATATTTTCTGAGCTACTTTAACTGCATATTCCTTATGCGCGTTAAGTCCGGTGCCAACAGCCGTGCCTCCCAATGGAATTTCGCATAATCTCTTAAGCGCGTCGTTAATTCTGGCAAGTCCGTTTGTTAACTGCTGGGCATAACCCGAAAATTCATTGCCGAGTGTAAGAGGGGTTGCATCCATTAAGTGGGTGCGCCCTATCTTAATAATGTCTTTGTACTCTTTTGCCTTTTCATCCAAAGCGTCGCGTAATTTTGTTACCATCGGAATGAGGCGGCGGTGAATCTCTTCAACCGCGGCAACGTGAATTGCCGTTGGGAATGCGTCGTTTGTTGACTGGGCTTTGTTAACGTCATCGTTGGGATGAATGGGTTTCTTGCTTCCGAGCACACCGCCCGCCATTTCAATAGCCCTGTTCGAAATAACTTCATTTGTGTTCATGTTGGTCTGGGTGCCGCTGCCGGTCTGCCATACAACAAGAGGGAAATGGTCATTAAGTTTGCCGTCAATAACTTCCTGAGCGGCAAGAAGAATGAGATCGAGCTTTTCTTTAGGAAGCGAACCGAGCTCATTATTGGTTAATGCAGCCGCTTTTTTTACAATACCCAAAGCCCTGATTAATTCTGCAGGGAACCTCTCTCCGCCTATCTTAAAATTCATTAAAGATCTTGCAGTCTGCGCTCCGTAATACTTATCGGTAGGAACTTTTACTTCGCCCATCGTATCTGTTTCAATTCTGTATTCCATAACATAACTCCTTGATTGTTTGACAAAAATTAATTTTTCAAACTGATTAAAGCCGGGTAACAGAGTAAACTAAAATATATTCTATTCAGTAATGTTAAGACGTCTTGCGCCCATATAACGGGGTTTCCAGTACTGCTCGTCAAGGGAGGAAACCATAACGCCCTTTTTCCTGCTGGCATGCATAAACTTATTATCGCCTATGTAAATGCCTACATGCCCGGGCCCCGACCTTCTTTTAGTCTTAAAGAATACGAGGTCGCCAAACTGGAGTTCGTCCCCTTTCAATATTTTTTCCCCAATTGAAAATTGTTCCCTAGTGCTTCTGGGAATTTGAAGCTCGATAGAATTTTCATAAACTTTCTGTGTAAATGCCGAGCAGTCGATACCGTTGGCAGTAGTGCCGCCGTATTTATAAGGCGTATTAAGGTAACTTACTGCTTCGTTAAGAATGCGCGAGCATAGTTCGGGAGGAACCGAATTGCCAGCCGCCTTAATAAGAGTGCTGTAAACTTCGTCTTTCTTCCATGTAGCGGTAACCGATTCAGTATTGTCGAATTCGTCATCGTCATCTTCAAGGCTGAATTCGCTGTCCGAATCGAGGTCATCAAGCGCGGTTACTGTCATTAACTTTTTGGAATTGTACCTTGCCGTATCGGGTATTACGGCGCTCCCCTTTTTGTTATCGTTCCTTGTACGGAACCTGCTGAACGCGCTTGTAGCGGTGCATCCCACAAAAATGAAAAATACGCTTAAAGCGAGTATTACAGATTTTAATATTTTCAAATTTTAATTCCTTAATTTATCAGCCTAAATAAGAACGGAGATTCTTGCTTCGCGAAGCGTGCCTCAATCTCCTTATTGCCTTTTCCTTAATCTGCCTTACCCGTTCCCTCGTAAGGTTAAACATCTCCCCAATTTCTTCAAGGGTAAGGGCGTGGTCTTTATTTATGCCGAAATATAATTTCAAAACTTCAGTTTCTCTTTCGTTAAGAGTTGAAAGCACTCTTTCAATTTCGCTTTTAAGCGATTCGCTCATCAGCTTTGCGTCGGGCGAAGGCTGGTCTTCATTCTCAATAACATCCAGAAGCCTGTTCTCCTCCCCCGATGCAAAAGGGGCATCTATAGAAACATGCCTGCCCGAAATCTTAAGGTGGTCCGAAACTTCAGAAACATCCATATCCAGTTCCTGCGCAAGCTCGCTTGCGTTCGGCTCCCGTTCAAATTCCTGTTCCAGACTGCTGTAGGCTTTGCCAATTTTATTAAGAGCGCCAACGCGGTTAAGCGGAAGGCGAACAATTCTGGATTGTTCCGCCAATGCCTGCAGTATTGACTGCCTGATCCACCAAACTGCGTATGAAATAAATTTAAAACCGCGAGTTTCATCAAAACGCTTAGCGGCCTTAATTAACCCTAAATTCCCCTCATTTATAAGATCACCCAGGGTTAAGCCCTGGTTCTGGTACTGCTTGGCAACGCTTACAACAAAGCGGAGGTTTGCCTTAACCAGTTTTTCAAGAGCAATATTGTCGTTTTTCTTAATGCGGATTGCGAGATCAATTTCTTCTTCCGGAGCCAGAAGTTCAACCTTGCCAATTTCCTGAAGGTATTTATCCAGCGACTGGCTTTCCCTGTTGGTAAATTGTTTTTGAATCTTCAAACTGATATCTCCTATTAGGATACAGAATAAAGTGAATCTACAATTCCTACAATTGAAGCATCAACCGGAGCCATATCAACATCAAGTGGAATAACGGCTTCGCACGATGTAACATAATAAACAATTTCCCCCGGCCCTGCGCCAACAGTATCCAGCGCTACAAATGGGTCTCCGGAGGCTTTCAAATCCGCATTAACAGGCTGAACGAACTGCATTTTGTAACCGTTAACGGCTTCATATTTTCTGGTTGCCCAGATTGTGCCTATAACCCTGCCCAAATACATTATTCTTCAACCATTCCCGCAAGCTGTTCCTTAACCGATATATCGAGCTTATCCACAATAGCCATGATAACCGCGTCAATTGGTTTATTGCGCGTAAAGGTGGTCTGCCTGGCACTGCTGCCCTGCGCAACCAAAACCACTTCGCCAACTCCCGCGCCAACCGAATCGACCGCAACTACAAAATTTTCCTTCGGCTTATAATCAAGGTCGAGCTGGCGTACAATAAGAAATTTTGCCCCTACAAGATATTCATCTTTTCTTGTGGACCAAACGGTGCCAATAACACGGCCTAGTATCAAAAGTACCTCAAAATTTTTCTATAAACTAAATTTATTTCAACAGTTATTATAAATACGAAAGCAAAACAATAATGCCGGCAACACTCTTTAACGGCACTAATTATATCCAAAATTTAAAGAAAGGTTTTGCTGACTTCAAACCTAATATTTTTAGAGCATTTAGTAAACCCAAAATTCCATTAATTAAATTTCTTTTACTCTTAATTATTTCGGGTTCAAATATCTTTCGGTTACTTAAAAAGAGCTAACCGATAAGGAAACTTTCCCCTGCAAGCGAGTTATTCAGCCCGAAGAACCGGCATGCGGTCTGTGCCACATCGGCAAAAGTATTCCTTATGCCCAATGAACGGGGCTGAATGTTTTTACCGTAAAAGAGAAGTGGTACATATTCCCTGCTGTGGTCTGTGCTTGTAGTAGTGGGGTCGTTGCCGTGGTCCGAAGTTATAATTAAAATATCGCTTTCATCCATCGAATCGAGTATTTCGGGGAGCCTGCCGTCAAATTCCTGTAAAGCTTTGTAATACCCTGCCGGGTCCAGACGGTGCCCGTAGTACACATCAAAATCGACCAGGTTGGCGAAAATAAGGGATGACGAGACTGATTTATTTACTTTTATAATTTCCTCAATTCCTTCCAAATTCGATTTTGTATGATGCTTTTCGTCAATTCCCTTATAGTTAAAAAGGTCATTTACTTTGCCAACGGCTATGGTTTTAATTCCTGCGTTAGAGCAGGTATCAAGAATAGTATATCCGAAAGGATCGACGGAGAAATCTTTTCTGTTTGTGGTGCGCGTAAAAGAGCCTTCTGTTCCTACAAAAGGGCGTGCAATAATACGGCCTACCGAATCCTTTCCGGTCATAATTTTATGCCTGGCTATTTTGCATATTTCATAAAGCCGTTCAAGAGGAATAACTTCTTCGTGTGCGGCAATCTGGAATACGGAATCGCCCGAAGTATAAACAATAGGATATCCGGTTTTTACATGTTCAGCGCCAAGCTCTTTAATAATTTCGGTTCCCGAAGCCGGCTTGTTCCCAAGAATTCCTTTTACTCCGGTTTCCGAAATGAACTTATTAATTATTTCATCGGGAAAACCATTCGGATAAAGGGGAAATTCTACGTCTACAATAAGGCCTCCAATTTCCCAATGCCCCGAAGTAGAATCCTTACCTTTGGACTGCTCGAACATCTTGCCGTACGAAGCCAGCGGCGAGGGGGTGTTATCAACTCCTTTAATAGGTATTATATTGCCTAGCCCCATTTTCTGTAAATTAGGCAGGTTCATACCGCCTACAAAATTACCCAGGTTTCCCAAAGTATTACTGCCGGCATCGTTATATTGAGGTGCATCGGGCAATTCGCCAACGCCTACTCCATCGAGCACAAGAATAATAAAATTTTTCAAATTATCACTTTAGTTTAAGCTTTTAACGGAATTGCCCCCTTTTTCAAGGGCTTTTTTTAAGGCGAGCTCGGCATTGTAAATAATTTCTTTAACATCCGATTTATTGTATGAGGAAGCAACTCCGATTGAGACAGTAAAAGTAGTCTGTTTGGTGAGCACGGCAATCGGTTTGCGCGCAATTTTAATTCTCAATTTTTCAGCCCACAGAAAAACATCCTTAGCCGTGGCGTTGAAGAAATGCACTCCGAATACTTTTTCATTCAGGCGGCCGAGAACATTAAGAGGGGTCATTTCATCCGAAACCATTTTAGCCACGGCTTTAAGCACTTTAGGGAACGGGTCCCCTTCGAACAGTGAATCCTGTTCAAGCAGGTCGTCTACCTGAATAAGGGCAATAGCCCCCTGCACGTTAAGCTCTTTGGCTTTGAATAAATCGGCGGCAACACGCTCGCAGAATGTGTCGTAATTCAATAATTTTGTATCAACATCAACCGAAAGAAGATTTCTTAAAATTGATGTGCTTGAATAAGAATATAGAATGAAAGAAAAAATCTTTGTAGCGTTTTTAAGGAATGCCACATCGGCATTGTTGTAATTATTCTTTTTAAGGCTTTCAAAACAGAGCACGCCATAGTTCTGGTCGTCATACACAAGCGGAATAGCCATAAATGAGCCGTCGAAGCTTACATCCTCGTTTTTAGTGAATCTTTTATATTCCGAGGAGGAAGTATCGTCTATCTTAACCGGAATGCCGCTTAGGATAGCCTTACCCACAAGAGTTCCGCTCAAATCAATTTCGAGGTTTTCGCCGACGTATTTGAGAGATGTTTTATTTACAATCCGGGCAGTTTTGAATTTTTGCTCGCCGGGATAGAAATAAACGAATGTAAATGCGTCCCAATGAATTAAAGCATTAACAGCCTGCTCCAGGGCCGAAATAAGGTCTGCTTCGGAAAGGAATTTTTTATCGCCCCCCAGAATGCCCAAAAGTATTTTAAGCCTCTGTTCTGCCTGCGATTCGGCAAATCTTTCTTCGAACAAAGTGATAAGAATTGAAATGACCCTTACCATTCTGCCAAGTGAATAAACGGTTTCAATGCCGAAAGCGTCGTTCATTTTGGAATCGAGGGCAAGAATGCCCGCAATATTCTTTTTGTAGAACAAGGGCACCCCTACAAAACTTCTTATGCCCTGCAGTGTGCTGTAGTAGCGTATATTTTCCGCTTCGGCGTTGGTGCTAATGCTCGAAAGGAGCTCGGGCTCTTCCCTGTTAATAATCTTACCTAAAATGTCATCTTCAAGGTCGAACTTCTGTTCGCTGATGGCATTTGAGCTGGAGACGAATTTTTCTAATGTAAGACGGTTCTTGTTTTTATTATACCAGAAGAAAACGGCCGTATGCGCCATGAAAGCGTCTTTGGCAATATTGAGCACCTTCTCAAGCACAAAAGCGAACTGTTCATCGTGGTTCAGGTCCTTGGGCAGTTCCTCATGGGCAATGTCGTCGTAAGTCTTTTTAAAATCGGGGGGTTTATAAATATCTTTCTGGCCGCTATGAACCGTGGGGCGGTAATTTTCGGCAGTAATAACTTCAATCTGCTTATTCTGGGAAATGATTTCGAATCCCTCCCCTTCATCGGGGGCATATTCCCGTTTACCTTCGGTAAAAGATTCAGGTTCTTCTGCCGGTAAATCGGATTCGATACGGGATTCGTCGAAATTGTCGGAACGGACTGAATCGCGGAGGAAGATAATAAAAGCGGCGTAAACAATAAGAATGGCCGCAGTAATTGCGCGCAGAATTGTATCATCGGCCAGAAACAGAATAGTTATTAGAACAGGAATTAACGCAAAAGTTACAATCCTCTTCTTATTTTTTGATGATAATCCCATCGCCTTCCGCAGGGTGATGTAAAATTATAATTTATAGTAAAATTCAGATTTAATTATACTAAATCTTTGATAAAAATTCACTCAATAATTGAGTTATTAACTAATTTTAATAGTTCTTTTTTACCGAACCCGGAAACGGCCGAAAAGAGGAAAAAATCCTTTCCCGCTTCAAGTCCCGGCATAGTAGCCGAAATATTCCTTTTTGAGGCGGCAATTTCGGACTGTTTAAGTTTATCAATTTTATTCAGTATAACGGCGCAGGGCATGCCCATCTGCTTAAGGTATTCGTGCAGCATAAGGTCCAATGGGGTGGGTTCGTGCCGGCTATCCACAAGGTGAAGAACAAGTTTAATCCTTCCCCCAGAAGAATTGAAGTAATCATCAATAAGTTTCTGCCAGTTATCCCTTTCGGTTTTAGAAACCTTTGCATAGCCGAAACCGGGAAGGTCTACAAAGAAGAATTTATTATCGATAAGATAATAGTTAATAGAGCGGGTTTTACCCGGCTGGGAGCTGGTTTTTGCGGTTTTTGAAGAAAGGAGGCAGTTAATGAAAGATGATTTGCCCACGTTCGATCTTCCGCATAGCACCACTTCGGCGCGGTTTCCCTTTGGGAGATCGGCAATTTTGTAAACGGCTTTATGGAATTCAATCAGTTTCATCATAAATAAAAAAAGAGTAACCGTTTCCGGTTACTCTTTTAACTTTACTAAAAGCTTATATATTATTTTTCCGCTTTAGGTTCTTTGGTTTCTTTAACCACTACAGCATCTTCTACTTTAGCGGAATCTGCTTTGGCAGCTTCTGCTTTTTTAGCAGCTACAGCAGCTTTTTTCTTGGCAACCAGATCGTTAAAATCAACCAGTTCAAGAATAGCCATTTCAGCGGCGTCTCCTCTTCTGTGTCCTAATTTAACAATTCTTGTATAACCGCCCGGGCGTTCCCCAATTTTCTTAACGATATCGGTAAATAATTCTTTTACCACTGTTTTATCGTGAATATCTTCGGCAACGAGACGGCGGGTATGAACAGAATCGGTTTTAGCCTTTGTAATAATCGGCTCAACAAAAATTCTTGTTTCCTTTGCCTTAGCAACGGTTGTTTTAATTTTCTTGTAGCGGAGCAAAGCCGTTGCGAGCGCTCTTAAGGTTGCAAGACGGTGGCTTGCGGTTCTTTTTAATTTTCTTCCTTTTACATTATGTCTCATTATTCTACCTTTTTCAAAAAACTTCTAGTTGATTTCTTTTTGGTCTTTGAAATATTTATCGACATCCATACCGAATTCGAGGTTGTACTGATCCACGATATCGGATAATTCAGCGAGTGATTTTCTTCCGAAATTCCTGAATTTAAGGAGTTCGCTTTCATCTTTGCGTACAAGTTCGCCAAGTGTTTTAATGTTGGCGGCTTTAAGGCAGTTATGCGAACGAACGCTTAATTCGAGATCATCAATTCCGGTTGAAAGAATTTTTCTCATTCTTTCAAGTTCGGCGTCTTTTTCATTTTCAACTTTTTCTTCTTCAGGTTCTGTTTCGAAATTGATGAAGAGGTTGATATGATCTTTAAGAATTTTAGCTGAATTAGAAAGAGCTTCTTCAGGGGTAATAGAACCGTCGGTTGTTACTTCCAAAGTAAGCTTTTCATAGTCGTTTCTTTCGCCAATACGAACGTTTTCAATGTCGTATTTAACGTTAACAATCGGAGTATAGATAGAATCGATAAGAATCATTCCGATTGTCTGATCCTGTATTTTCTGTTCGTTAGCCGGAACAAAGCCCTTGCCTACACCGAACCTGAATTCCATATTTAATTTTGCATTAGCATTTAAGCTGGCAATGTGCTGTTCCGGATTAAGAATTTCAATATCGGGGCAGGCAGCCTGTAAATCGGCAGCGGTAAAATCCTTTGGCCCGTTAATCGAAACCTCGAGTGAAGCGGTTTTTTTGTTAAGAATTCTCATTCTGATTTTTTTAATGTTCAGAATAACATCCGTAACGTCTTCAACCACTCCTGGAACGGTTGTAAATTCGTGCAGAACGCCTTCAATTCTAACAGCATTAAATGCGGCGCCTGTTAAAGATGATAACAATACTCTTCTTAAAGAATTGCCTAGCGTAACCCCGAACCCTCTTTCCAGCGGCTGGATGGAGAATTTTCCGAAAGTCGGAGACTTTACGGAATCATCGAGTAATACACCTTCGGGCATCTTAATAAAAGGATAGCTCATATAAATCCTCTTAAATTAAACTTAACTATTATTTTGAATACAATTCAACAATTAACTGTTCGTTAGCGTTCAACGGAATATCTTCGCGTTCCGGAACCTGCAGAAATGTACCTGACAATGAAGCTTTATCAATTGAAAGCCAGTTGTAAACGCTGTCTTTGGTTCTTCTTAACGAATTGTGAATCGCATCAAGTTTCTTGCTTTTTTCTCTTACTGTTACTACGTCACCGGGTCTTAAAATATAAGAAGGTATGTCAACAATGCCACCGTTAACGAGGAAATGTCTGTGCAATACCAATTGCCTAGCCGATTTGCGCGATGGAGCAAATCCTAATCTATAAACCACGTTGTCCAGCCTTCTTTCGAGAATTTTAACGAGGTTAGAACCTGTAATGCCTTTCTGACGGGCAGCTTCTTCGAAATAAGTGCGGAACTGTGTTTCAATTAAACCGTAAATTCTTTTAACTTTCTGTTTTTCTCTCAGCTGAACGCCGTATTCAGAAAATTTAGTTCTGCGCGAAAGGCCGTGCTGGCCAGGGGCATAATTCTTCTTTTCGAGCGGACATTTTTCCGAAAGACATTTTGTGCCTTTGAGGAATAATTTCTGTTTTTCTCTTCTGCATAATTTGCAGCTTGGACCTGTGTATCTTGCCATCTAAATTCTCCCTAATTAAACTCTTCTGCGTTTTGGAGGTCTGCAGCCATTATGAGGTATAGGAGTTGTATCCTTAATCGATAATATCTGCAGTCCTGCTGTATTTAATGCTCTGATGGCAGCCTCCCTGCCCGAGCCAGGACCCTTCACAAAAACATCTACTCTTCTCAATCCGAGATCGTATGCTTCTTTAGCGGCAGCTTCGGCAGTAACCTGCGCAGCGTACGGTGTATTTTTTCGCGATCCTTTAAAACTGTTCTTGCCGGCCGAAGACCAGGAAATTGTATTCCCGTAAATATCGGTCAAAGTTACAATAACATTATTAAAAGAAGCTTTTACATGAGCTACGCCAACAGCGTCTACATGTACTTTTTTTCTTGTCTTTTTAACAACCTTTGCCAAATTACAACTCCATTATTAATTACTTACTATTTCTTGGCCGGAGTTTTCTTCTTACCGGCAACTGTTCTGCGTTTTCCTTTACGTGTTCTTGAATTGGTTCTTGTTCTCTGTCCTCTTACAGGCAAGCCGCGGCGGTGACGAAGACCTCTGTAAGAACCAATGTCCATTAATCTTTTTATGTTTTGCTGAACTTCACTGCGAAGAGCTCCTTCTACTTTATACTCAGAAGTCATAATAGCTCTAATCTTAGCTATTTCTTCTTCAGTTAATTCACCAACTTTCTTTTCAGGGTTTACTTCGGCTTTTTTCAGAATTTCAATTGCAGAGTGCTGGCCAATTCCGAAAATGTAAGTAAGCCCGATGTAAGCTTTTTTCTGTTTTGGTAAATCGATACCTGCGATACGAGCCAAATCAATAACCTCCTATTTATTATCCTTGACGTTGTTTATGTTTTGGATTCTTGCAAATCACCCTTACAACGCCTTTTCTTTTAATTATTTTGCAGTGTTCGCAAATCTTTTTTACAGATGCTCTTACTTTCATCTATTCCTCTATTATTTATACCGGTAAGTAATTCTACCTTTATTTAAATCGTACGGCGAAAGTTCAATTGACACTTTATCGCCCACAAGTATTTTTATAAAGTGCATTCTCATCTTGCCGGAAATATGAGCCAATATTTCGTGTCCGTTATCGAGCTTAACCTTAAAATGCGCGTTTGGCAATGTATCGGTTACTACTCCGTCAACTTTAATGGGACCTTGTTTAGACATAATTTAACAAACCGTTAATATTTCTGCATTTCCGTCAATTATCACTATTGTATGTTCAAAGTGCGCGCTAGGCAAACCGTCTGCAGTTAAAACCGTCCACCCGTCGGGCGCAACTCTAACATCATAATCCCCCATATTGATCATGGGTTCGATTGCCAAGGTCATTCCGTTTTTAAGAACCGGACCCGAATCCCTTCTTCCAAAGTTTGGAATACTGGGGTCTTCGTGAAGCCGCTTTCCTACTCCGTGACCGCAAAGGTCTCTTACAACAGAAAAACCCTGAGCTTCGCAGTGGGCCTGAACAGCATGAGATATATTGCCCAATCTGGCTCCGGCAACCGCTTCTTTAATCCCCAAATATAAGGAATCTTCGGTAGCTTTCATCAGTTTCTGCTTTGCTTCGGAAATATTTCCTACCGCAACCGTCAAAGCGGCATCGCCGAAATAACCGTTTTTCTTGGCTCCTA
This sequence comes from bacterium, assembly GCA_027398005.1. Lineage (GTDB taxonomy): Bacteria > Bacteroidota > Ignavibacteria > Ignavibacteriales > Melioribacteraceae > JAEXUB01. The sequence goes on along the minus strand of DAHYUM010000002.1, from coordinate 27,719 downwards.
CGTCTATGGAGATAATTTCTCCCTCCTTAAGAGCCCTCGAACCGGGTATACCGTGAACCACTTCATCATCAATTGAAGAACATATTGTACCGGGAAAATCGAAAGAACCTGCCTGCGAATACCCTTTGAATGCCGGTATCGCGTCGTTGCTCCGGATATAATCCTCGGCAATCTTGTCAAGTTCCAGGGTCGTTACTCCAACTCTTACGCTGCGTTTAACAAGCTGAAGAGTTTCGGCTACAATCCTGCAGCTTTCCCTCATTAAATCAATCTCTTTTTTCGATTTAATTAAAATCACTTTATCAAAGAAAATTTATTGTCTTCTTCCTCTAAGCTTGCCCCCCTTCATAAATCCGTCGTAATGACGCATAAGAAGGTGCGACTCAATCTGCTGTAAAGTATCGAGGGCAACGCCAACCATAATAAGAAGACTGGTTCCGCCGAAAAATCCCGAGAAACGCGGAGCAACTCCCAAAACTCTTTCGGCAAAGAGAGGAAGTATGGCTATAATAGCCAGGAACACGGATCCGGGTAATGTAATTTTTGTTAATATATTATCAACGAATTCGGAGGTCTGCTTGCCGGGACGAATACCGGGAATAAAGCCCCCCTGCTTCTTCATATTTTCAGCAACATCCTGAGGATTGAATGCAATTGCAGTGTAGAAATATGTAAAGAAGATGATAAGCAATGCTTCAATAATTGCGTAAGGAACTGTTCTTGGCGCAAAATAATTCTGTGCCATTCTCTGAATGAACTCGTTCTGGTAGAAGAACTGTGCAATTGTGCTCGGAATCATTACGATTGACTGAGCGAAGATAATAGGCATAACGCCCGCAGTATTTACTTTTAAAGGAATATACTGTGTAACGCCGCCGTAAACTTTACGTCCTACTACTCTCTTTGCATACTGAACGGGGATTCTTCTTGTACCCTGAGTAACAAGAACAACACCGGCAATAATAAAGACCATAATGGCAACAACAATCAGTTCGAGCACAATGTTCGGACCGCGTGCAATTTCATCGAATACGGCATAAGGAAAACGATCGACAATGCCGATAAAGATGATAAGCGAAATACCGTTGCCAAGCCCTTTTTCGGTAATCTGTTCACCCATCCACATAAGAAACATAGTGCCGGCTGTAAGAACCAGAGTAGAGGTTACAAGGAAACCGATTCCGCTGTAAGCAACAGCCGGAATGCCGTTTACCTTATAATGCATAAACTGACTTGAAAAAGCAAAACCCTGGAAGATACAAAGAATAACTGTACCGTAACGGGTAAGCTGATTAATTTTTTTCCTTCCCTCTTCCCCTTCGCGCTGAAGTTTCTGGAAATAAGGGATAACGGCGCCCGCCAACTGAAGCACGATAGAAGCGCTTATGTAAGGCATAATGCCAAGGCCGAAAATAGCTGCCTGGCCTAAAGCGCCGCCAACGAAGAAATCGTACAAACCGAGCAATGTATCGGAGGAGCCCCCTTTCATAACGCTCTGAATGATTGACGCATTAATGCCCGGAATTGTTATGTGAGCGCCTATTCTCACAATTACCAACAGAACCAAGGTATAAATAATCCTCTGCCTCAGCTCGTGGATTTTAAAGATATTTCTGAAGGTTTCTTGTACTGTCGCCATTAGGATTTAATCTCTTTTGTAGTTCCGCCAACATTTTCTATTTTTTGTTTTGCAGATTCGCTAAAAGCGTTAGCTTCAATATTCAATTTGGCTTTCAATTCGCCGGAACCTAATATTTTATAGGGAGCCGCTGCTTTAGCAATAACTTTATTCTTGAAAAGAACAGCCGCATTAATTACACCGTCAGTAACTTTTTTATCGTCAACCAGTTTCTGCAGTTTAGCAAGGTTAATAACCTGGTAGTAAACTTTAAATGGGCTTGTAAAACCGCGTTTCGGAATTCTTCTCTGTAAAGGCATCTGACCGCCTTCGAACCAGGCTCTGAATTTAGCGCCCGAACGTGAACGCTGTCCGTTTTCGCCGCGTGTGGCTGTTCCGCCATGCTGCGAACCTTCGCCGCGTCCTACTCTTTTTCTTTTTTTAACTGCGCCTTCAGCGTGTTTTAAATTACTTAGAATATCCATTTATTTCCTCTTATTCTTCAACTTCTTCAACTTTTACTAAATGCGATACTTTTCTAATCATGCCTCTAATCTGAGGGGTATCGTTGTGCATTTTTGAATAATTCGGTCTTCCTAAACCGAGAGCGGCAATTGTAAGCTTCTGCGGTTCCGGTCTGTCTATAATGCTTTTTACCTGTGTAACTTTTAATTTCTTTGCCATTTAAATCCTCAATTAGCAATATTGAATAATTCTTTTACGGTCATCCCTCTTCTGCGAGCCATTGTAAGCGCATCGGTAAGAGACATTAAAGCGTTCATAGTAGCTTTAACCTGATTATGCGGGTTGCTTGATCCGAGCGATTTGGTAAGTATATCCTGAACACCTGCAGCTTCGAGGACCGCACGAACACCGCCGCCGGCAATAAGACCTGTACCGGGGGAAGCAGGTTTAAGCATAACTTTTCCCGCGCCGAATTTCCCGATAATTTCGTGTGGAATTGTTCCTTTATTTACATAAACTTTATATACGTTTTTCTTAGCATCGTCAATTCCTTTCGAAATTGCGTCAGTAACTTCGTTTGCCTTACCAAGCCCAATTCCTACATGCCCATTGCCGTCCCCTACAACTACAATAGCATTGAAGCTGAACCGGCGTCCGCCTTTTACTACTTTAGCAACACGATTGATATGAACGATCTTTTCTTTAAGATTTTCTAATCCTGATACTTTTTTGGGCTTCAATTTTTACTCCGTTCTTTTCAAATTATTAACTTACTAAACTTCAAACCTTTTGCTGCCGGAGGAGGATTCGAACCTCCACATACGGCTCCAAAGGCCGCTGTCCTGCCATTAGACGATCCGGCAATGGATTAAAATTTCAATCCGCCTTCGCGAGCGCCTTCGGCAACAGCTTTAACTCTGCCGTGGTACTGGTAACCGCCTCTGTCAAAAACAACAACCGAAAAACCTTTTTCAATCGCAATTTTTGCAAGATGCTTTCCAACAATTTTTGCCTGTTCCGTTTTGGTTTTAACGGCTTTAAGTTCTTCTGCAATTTCTTTTGAAAGAGTTGACGAAGAGGCAACAGTAACACCCTTGCTGTCGTCAATCAACTGAGCATAAATGCCGCTGTTGCTGCGGAAAATTGCAATTCTGGGTCTTTCGGTCGATCCCGCAATTTTCTTTCTCACTCTTATCTGCTTGCGCGTTCTCTTTTGTGTATCTTTCTTAAACATTTTTCAAAATTCTCCTAATCCTTATTTGCCTGCTGTTTTACCGGCTTTGCGTTTAATAACTTCGGTGCTGTATTTAATACCTTTGCCTTTGTACGGTTCAGGTTTCTTGAAGGATCTGATTTTTGCGGCAATTAAACCAACCAGTTCTTTGTCGCACCCCGAAATTTTAATCTGGGTCTGAGTAGGGGCTTCAAGTTTAATTTCTGCCGGAGGCATAAAATAAATAGGATGTGAATAACCAAGGCTTAAAAGAAGATTTGCGCCTTTAGGTTCAACTCTGTATCCCACGCCTACTATATCGAGAACTTTAGAATACCCTTCGTTAACGCCGTTAACCATGTTCTGGATTAATGCTCTTGTTAAACCGTGAAGAGCCTTGTTTTCCTTCTGGTCGTCGGGTCTAATTACGGTAAGTTCTTCACCGTTAATTTCTATTTTCATGTTAGGATGAACAGGGCGTTCCAGTTCGCCTAACTTACCTTTAACTTTAATTGAGTTTCCTGAAAGGGTTACTGTTACCCCTTTAATATTTACCGGTTTTTTACCTATTCTTGACACTTATATTCCTCGCAATTTTTACCAAATGTAGCAGACTATTTCGCCGCCAACAGATTGAAGTTTGGCTTGTTTATCTGTTAATAATCCTTTTGAAGTGGAAATAATTGAAACACCAAGGCCGCCCAATACTTTAGGAACTTCATCCTTTCCGGTGTATTTTCTTAAACCGGGGGTGCTTATTCTCTGCATTCCGGTGATTGACGATTCCCCGTTGATATACTGAAGATAGATTCTGATTATGTTCTGCTTGTTGTCTTCAATAACGTTAAAATCTTTAATAAATTTATTGTCCTTCAAAATCTGAGTGAGCTGAACCTTCATATTGGAAGAAGGTATATCAACAAATTTCTTACGAGCGCCAACAGCGTTTCTTACTCTTGTTAGAAAATCTGCAATCGGATCGTTAACTGGCATTTATCTTTCTCCTTGTTTTACCAACTTGCTTTTTTAATTCCCGGGATTTCTCCTTTCAGAGCCATTTCTCTGAAGACCAATCTAGAGATCCCGAATTTTCTATAATAGCCTCTCGGTCTGCCGCTAATCAGGCAGCGGTTATGCGCTCTGATAGGCATTGAGTTGCGCGGAAGGGCCTGTAATGCGTCGTAATCCCCTTTTTCTTTCAATTCTTTTCTCAAAGCAGCGTATTTTTCAGCCATTTTTCTTTTTTTTACTTCTCGTGCTAATAAACTTTTACGTGCCATAAAATTCCTTCTTAATTATTTTCTTTCTTTCTAAATGGAACGCCGAAGGCTGCAAGAAGTTCGTATGCCTCGTTATCTGTTTTTGCTGTGGTTACAAACGTAATATCCATACCAAGCACTTTTGTAACTTTATCAACGTTAATCTCGGGAAAAATAATCTGCTCTTTAATGCCTAATGTATAATTTCCTCTCCCGTCGAACGATTTATCGGGTATTCCCCTAAAGTCGCGCACACGTGGCAGAGCTATTGTAACAAGCCTGTCAAGAAATTCGTACATATGAGCTTTGCGTAATGTAACCTTAGCTCCAATCTTCATTCCTTCGCGCAGTTTGAAGTTAGAAATCGATTTGCGGGCAATGGTTACAACTGCTTTCTGGCCTGTAACCGTTTCGAGGTCCTTAACTGCTTCTTCAAGAATTTTAGAATCCTGAACCGCCTGCCCCAAGCCCATGTTAACAACAATTTTCTCCAGTTTTGGAATTTCCATTACATTTTTGTAATTGAATTTTTCCTTCATCTTGGGAACGATTTCATCTTTATATTTTACTGCCAGCCGGGCAACAATTTTTTCTTTTACTTCCGGAGTTGTTTCTTTAACAGCTTCGGCTGGTTTTGCCTGTTTCTTTTCCGGTTTCTTTTCTTGTTTTTCTTTAGCCATAATTAAATTCAAACCTCAAAATTTTATGACAGCATTTCGCCGCTTTTTACTGAAATCCTGGCATGTTTTTTTCTGCCAGATTTATCATCGATTATAACTTTTGCGCCAATACGGGTAGTTTCGCCACTCTTGGGGTCGAGAATCATTACGTTAGAAGCATTGATGGGCGCTTCCTTCTCAATAATGCCTCCCTGCGGATTTTTCTGATTAGCTTTTGTATGCCTTTTTCTTAAATTAACTCCTTCAACAATTAATCTGTTTTCTTTAGGAAATACTTTAAGCACTTTGCCTGTTTTTCCTTTGGAGTTTCCGCTTATTATTTTTACGCTATCGTTCTTTTTAATCTTCATTACGTAAATCCTTATTATATAACCTCTGGTGCGAGGGAAATTATTTTCATAAACTTTTTATCTCTTAATTCTCTTGCAACCGGACCGAAGATACGTGTTCCTTTCGGTTCCCCCTGGGCATTAAGCAGTACGGCGGCATTCTCGTCAAAGCGGATGTAAGAACCGTCTGTGCGGCGAACTTCTTTTTTTGTTCTTACAATAACTGCCTTCGATACTTCTCCTTTTTTAACGTTACCGCCCGGAATAGCCGATTTAACGCTGACCACGATAACATCGCCGAGGCTTGCATATCTTCTGTTGCTGCCCCCCAAAACGCGGATGCATCTTACTTTCTTCGCGCCTGAATTATCGGCAACAACTAAATTGGTTTCTTCTTGTATCATTTCAAACTTCTCCTTATCGACCCGAGATTATTTTGCTTTTTCAACTATTTCAACTAAACGCCATTTTTTATCTTTGCTCAGCGGTCTGGTTTCCATAATCTTAACAACATCACCTACTCCGCACTCATTCTTTTCATCGTGAGCCATCAATTTGGTGGTTTTCTTGAAATATTTTTTATAGATTGGATGAGCGACACGCCTTTCAATAGCCACAACAATACTTTTTTCCATTTTATTGCTGACTACAACACCCACTTTTGTCTTTCTGAGATTTCTTGTTTCCATACTAACTCAGTTACTCCTTATTTTCCTAAACTCTTATTTTGCTCTTCCATACTTCTAATTTTAAGTACGGTTTTCATTTTGGCTATATCGCGGCGGATGTTTTTAAGCTTTGCTGTATTAGTAAGATTTTTAAGCTCGTGCTGAAAGCGTAAATCCACCAGTTCTTTCTCATCTTCAATGATTCTTTTTTTAAGTTCGTCAGAATTCATTTCTTTTATTTCAAAAATTTTCATCGCTCTTCACCTTTATTTAGATTCTTCGTAATCGGGTCTTACAACAACTTTTGTTTTAATAGGAAGCTTGTGGCTGGCAATTGCAAGAGCATCATTTGCAATTTCCTTCGAAACTCCGGCTACTTCAAACAAAACTCTTCCCGGTTTAACAACGGCTACCCAAAATTCGGGAGCGCCTTTACCTTTACCCATACGAGTTTCAAGCGGCTTCTTCGAAACGGGCTTATCGGGGAAGATTCTAATCCATACTTTTCCGTCGCGTTTCATTTTTCTCGAAATGGCAACACGGCATGCTTCAATCTGACGGCTTGTAATCCATGCAGGTTCAAGCGCTTTAAGCCCGAAATCGCCAAAGCTTACTGCGGCTCCGCGTGTTGCTTTGCCGGCTCTTCTACCGCGCTGTGCTTTTCTATATTTTACTCTTTTCGGCATTAACATTGGAAATACTCCTCAAACTCTTTATTCGGATGATCTTTTACCTAAAATTTCGCCACGGCATATCCAAACCTTTACGCCTATCGAACCGTAAATTGTCTGGGCTGTTGCGGTAGCATAATCTATGTCTGCTCTTATTGTATGAAGAGGAATTCTTCCCTCTTTATACTGTTCGGTTCTTGCCATTTCGGCGCCTCCCAAACGGCCTGCACACATAACCCTTATACCTTCAGCACCCATTCTCATTGCCGATGTAATTGCACTTTTCATCGCGCGGCGGAAAGAAATTCTTCCTTCCAGCTGGCTGGCAATATTTTCGGCTACAAGAAATGCATCCAGTTCAGGTCTCTTTACTTCAGTAATCTGAATCTCAACTTCTTTATAGGTAATCGATTTTAATTCCTGCTCTAACTGCGCAATTTCCTTACCGCTCTTTCCAATAACAACGCCGGGACGTGAGGTGTGAATTGTTAAGATTATGTTTTTAGATGTTCTATCGATAATAATTGATGCAATACCCGCTTTCTGAAGTCTTTTACGGATGTAGCCTCTAATTTTTTTATCTTCAAGCAGTTTAGCTGCATAGCTCTTGCTTTCGAACCAGTTGGAATCCCAACCGCGGATAATACCGACTCTTAAACCTATTGGATTAGTCTTCTGACCCAATCAATCCTCCTAATTAACTTTTTGTTGCAACCACTATGGTTACATGATTTGATCTTTTTTTCATTCTGTATGCTCTTCCCATTGGCGCCGGAAGAATTCGTTTCTGGCTTGGTCCTTGATTAACAAATGCCTCTTTTACATACAAAGCCGATACTTCATGTTTTGAACCTTCGTCTTTGTTGAAAAGATTAGAAACAGCCGATCTCAAAACTTTTTCAGCATCTTTTGCAGGGTGCTTCGGGTGAAAGTGCAATATCTCTATCGCTTTTTCTACCGAAACTCCTCTAATCAAATCAATAACAAGTCTCATTTTCCGGGGAGACGAACCAATGTATCTGTGTGTCGCTTTCGCTTCCATTACTCTACCTCAATTACTTTACTTTTGAAGCTTTTTCAGCTTTTGTTCCTGGATGACCTCTAAATATTCTTGTCGGCGCAAATTCTCCCAGTTTATGTCCTACCATGTTTTCTGAAATATAAACCGGAATCATTTTGTTACCATTGTGTACTGCTATTGTGTGACCAACAAACTCTGGAGATATTGTACTTGAACGCGACCAGGTTTTAACGATCTTTTTCTGGTTAGTCTCGTTAAGTTTTGTAATCTTTGCCAACAATTTGACACTAATAAATGGACCTTTTTTAACTGATCTTGGCATACTCTATCTCTATTTTCTTCTTTTAACAATATATTTATTTGATGGATTTTTTCTCTTTCTTGTCTTAAGACCCTTAGCTTTCTGGCCCCATGGAGATACCGGATGACCGCCGCCTGAAGTCTTTCCTTCGCCGCCGCCCATTGGGTGATCTACAGGGTTCATGGCAACGCCTCTAACATGAGGACGGATTCCAAGCCATCTGCTTCTGCCTGCTTTTCCGTAGCTGAGGTTTTCGTGGTCTGTGTTTCCTACTACTCCGTATGTTGCAAGGCAGTCTACACTTACCAGTCTAACTTCGCCCGAAGGCATTTTAAGCTGAGCCATTCTTCCTTCCTTAGCCATCAACTGGAGCGAGGAACCTGCCGAACGCCCTAACTGACCCCCTTTGCCCGGTTTCATTTCAACGTTGTGAATGAAACTGCCCAAAGGAATTTCTTTTAACGGAAGGCAATTGCCCACTTTAATTTCCGAACCGGAACCGCTCATTACATTATCGCCAACCTTAAGGCCTTCGGGAGCAATAATATATCTCTTTTCGCCGTCGGCATAATTAAGCAAAGCGATGTACGATGTTCTGTTAGGATCGTATTCGATTGAGAAAACTTTTGCAGGTATGCCGAATTTATCTCTCTTGAAATCGATAATTCTGTATTTTCTCTTATGTCCGCCCCCTTTATGGCGAGCAGTAACCTTACCAAGGTTGTTTCTTCCACCGCTCTTTTTAAGAGCAGCAGTCAACGATTTTTCCGGAGTAGTTTTAGTAACTTCTTCAAAAGAAGAAATCGACATAAATCTTGTTCCAGGCGTATTCGGTTTTAATTTTCTAATTCCCATTTATCAAGCTCCAATTGCCTCTACACTTCACCAAATAAATCAATTGTCTGCCCTTTCTTTAAGGTTATAAGGGCTTTTTTGTACTGCGGTTTCTTACCGCTGAATCTACCTTTTTTGGTAAATTGAGTTTTCGTCTTCCCTTCGTAACGGGTAGTGTTAATTTTCTCAACATCCACATTAAACTTGTCTTTAATTGCCTTGGCAATTTCAATTTTATTAGCGTCAACCGAAACGATGAAACCGTATTTTCCGCTTCCTTCGCTAATTGCCGACATTTTTTCAGTTACTACGGGCTTTATTAATATTCTACGCATTATTCAACCGCTTATTAGTTAAATGCACTTACTAATTCATTAACAGCGCTCTTCTGAACAAGGAGCACCTGATTATTTAATATATCGTATGTAGAAGCTTTTCTGGCTTCAACAATATTCATCTTAGGAATATTTCTTCCGGATTTGTAAACGTTCTGCAGTAAACCCGGTGTAAGAAGAAGAGTTTTCTTTCCTTCAACTTTAAGAGCCGAAAGAATGCTCGAAATCTGTTTTGTTTTCGGAGCTTCAAAATTGAAGTCCTCTACCACCAAAATCTGATTTGCTTTAGCTTTGTAAGAAAGAGCCGATTTTCTGGCAAGAAGGCTAACTTTCTTGTTAACTTTCTGGCGGTAATCGCGAGGTTTTGGCCCGAAAATGGAACCGCCGCCGACCCAAAGTGGAGAACGGGTCGTACCGGCTCTTGCGCCGCCGCGCCCTTTCTGACGCCACGGTTTTTTACCGCCGCCGCTTACTTCGCTTCTTTCTTTAGCCTTATGGGTACCCTGACGCTGATTGGCCAGAAATGCTTTTACCGATAAGTAAATTACATGGTCGTTTGGCTCAATGGCAAATATATCGTCGGCCAATTCTACTGATTCGCCCGATTTAGTACCATCTATTTTTAATACATCTAATTTCATCGTTCAACCAACTTATTTGTTTATTTCAACAATTGAATTTATTGCGCCCGGAACGGCCCCTTTAATCATTACAATATTTTGTTCCGGAAGAATTTTTACTACTTTAAGATTCCTTACTGTAGTACGGTCGAAACCCATTCTTCCCGCCATTCTCTGGCCTTTGAAAACACGCGAAGGATAAGAGCTCGCGCCAATAGAACCGGGAGCGCGCAATCTATCGCTCTGGCCGTGTGTTGTTCCGCCTACACCGCCAAAATTGTGTCTTCTCATTACACCCTGAAAACCTTTACCTTTGCTTTTGCCTACAACTTTCACTTTGTCGCCCACTGTAAAGATTTCAACTTTAATTTCATCGCCCACCTTATAGTCGGCAATTGGAAAATTTCTGAATTCTCTTAAAACAGCAGCAGGTTTAAGCCCGGCTTTTTTATAGTATTCAAGCTGAGGTTTTCTAACGTGTTTTTCTTTCTTTTCGCCAAAACCGAGCTGAATAGCTTCGTAGCCGTCTTTCTCTTTGGTCTTTAATGCAATTACATTGCAAGGACCAGCCTGCAAAACTGTTACAGGAATCATTGTTCCGTCTTCGGCGAAAATATTTGTCATTCCTAATTTTTTAGCTAGCAAACCTGGCATAGTTCAATCCTTATAACTTAATCTCAATATCAACGCCTGCCGGGATTTCCAATTTGCTTAAAGCATCCACGGTTTTGTTGTTTGAATTGTGAATATCGATTATTCTTTTGTGAGCCCTAATTTCAAATTGCTCACGCGATTTTTTATCAACGTGCGGTGAACGAAGAACAGTGAAAACAGTTCTCTTTGTAGGCAACGGAATTGGTCCCGAAACCACAGCACCCGTACTTTTAACAGTCTTAATGATTTTTTCAGTTGATTTATCAATCAATATATGATCGTATGATTTTAACCTAATTCTAATCTTTTGACCGGGCACTTTTTACTTCTCCTTATTCTTATATTTTTTGGGAGAAGATTTTCTCTTCTCCCAATTTATTAACTCTTTTATTCAATAATCTTTGTTACTACGCCTGCGCCTACTGTTCTGCCGCCTTCGCGGATAGCGAAACGGAGACCTTCTTCCATTGCTATTTCAGAAATAAGGTCAACTTTAAGAACTACTCTATCGCCTGGCATAACCATTTCTGTTCCTTCAGGTAATGTAGCAACGCCGGTAACGTCTGTTGTTCTGAAATAGAACTGAGGTCTGTAACCGTTGAAGAATGGAGTATGGCGTCCGCCTTCTTCCTTTGAAAGGATGTAAACATTGCCTTCGAATACTTTATGAGGTGTGATAGAACCTGTTTTTGCAAGAACCATACCTCTTTCAATTTCTTTTTTATCAACACCGCGTAAAAGGATACCGGCATTATCGCCAGCCATTGCAGCGTCAAGTTCTTTACGGAACATTTCAACGCCTGTAACAACTGTTTTCTTGTGTACGCCTAAACCGATAAGTTCAATTTCTTCCTGAATTTTAACCTGTCCTCTTTCAACTCTACCGGTTGCTACTGTACCGCGGCCGGTAATTGAGAACACGTCTTCAACAGGCATAAGGAATGGTTTATCAACACTTCTTTCAGGAAGCGGAACGTAGCTGTCAACTGCATCCATAAGCTCCCAAATACAGGTGTATCTTGGGTCTGAAGGATCTGCGTTGCTCGAACCTGCTTCGAGAGCATGAAGAGCCGAACCTTTGATGATTGGTATTTCATCGCCGGGGAATTCGTACGAGCTTAATAAGTCTCTTAATTCTACTTCAACTAATTCAATAAGTTCAGGATCATCAACCATATCAACTTTATTCATGAATACAACTATTCTTGGAACGCCTACCTGACGAGCGAGAAGGATGTGTTCTCTTGTCTGCGGCATAGGACCGTCTGTAGCGGCTACTACGAGGATAGCACCGTCCATCTGAGCGGCGCCAGTGATCATGTTCTTAACATAATCGGCGTGACCCGGACAGTCTACGTGAGCGTAGTGTCTGCTGGCGGTTGAATATTCAACGTGAGCAGTTGCAATTGTAATACCTCTTTCTCTTTCTTCAGGAGCGTTATCAATACTATCGAATGTTCTTACTGCTGATAACCCCTTTCTAGCGAGAGCCATTGTGATAGCAGCGGTTAATGTTGTTTTGCCATGATCCACGTGACCAATAGTACCGATATTAACGTGTGGCTTACTACGATCAAATTTTTCTTTAGCCATCTTTTTCTCCTTACTATTTTATTTTTTTTCTTTAATAATTATTAGACATTTGAATTTTTATTTGCCTGGCTCTTTTCAGTCAGTTCGGCGGCAACCGATTTCGGAACTTCTGAATAACGTGAAAATTCCATTGTGTATATTGCGCGGCCCTGTGTCATAGATCTCATAATAGTAGCATAACCAAACATTTCTGAAAGGGGTACTGTAGCCCTTATTACCTGGGCATCCTTACGTGCGGTAAATCCTTCAATTTTTCCGCGGCGCGAATTCAAATCCCCCATAACATCGCCAAGATATTCTTCCGGTGTAATAACTTCTACCTTCATTAAAGGTTCAAGAAGAACCGGAGAAGCTTTCTGAGCTGCTTCCCTGAATGCCATAGAACCAGCAACTCTAAAAGAAATTTCATCCGAATCCACTTCATGATACGAACCGTCGAAAAGTCTTACCTTTATATCCACCATCGGATAACCGGCAACTACACCGTTTCTCATCGATTCCTGAATTCCTAACGAAACAGGCTGAACATATTCCTTGGGTACCGTACCGCCAACAATCCCGTTTTCAAATTCATATCCTTTGCCCGGTTCATTCGGCGAAACTTCAATCCAAACGTGTCCGTATTTACCGCGTCCGCCCGACTGCTTAACAAACTTGCCTTCGGCTTCAACGGATTTTGTAATTGTTTCCCTGTAAGCAACCTGAGGTTTACCTACGTTTGCTTCAACTTTAAATTCGCGCTTCATCCTGTCTACAAGAATTTCAAGATGAAGTTCTCCCATACCGTTGATGAGAGTCTGTCCTGTTTCTTCGTGAACCTTAACTTTAAATGTAGGATCCTCGTCAGAAAGTTTAACCAAAGCGTCCGATAATTTATCCTGGTCGGCCTTTGTTTTAGGCTCGATGGCAATCTGAATTACAGGCTCGGGGAATGCCATTCTTTCGAGAACAACAGGATCGTCTTCGGTGCAGAGAGTATCGCCGGTTTTTGTATTTTTCAAACCGACCATTGCAATAATGTCTCCGGCCCTTATTTCATCGATGTCTTCGCGGTTGTTTGCGTGCATCTGAAGTATGCGGCCTACTCTCTCTTTCTTATTCGAAACAGAATTATATATATAAGAACCGGACGATAAAGTACCGGCATAAACTCTTACGAATGTAAGCTTGCCTACAAACGGATCGGTCATGATCTTGAATGCAAGCGCTGTAAAACTTTCTTTTTCGTTCGTCTTAAGAACAATCTGGTCGTTCCTGTCTACGTGATGCGCCGTCAATTCGGGCGAATCGGCAGGAGACGGAAGAAAATCAACAATTGCGTCCAGAAGCCTCTGTACGCCTTTATTTTTAAATGAAGAACCGCAGAGCACAGGCACAATTTTCGATTGAACTGTAGCCTTTCTTAATACTTCGCGTAATTCTTCGGTTGTAATTTCCTGACCTTCGAGATATTTCTCTAATAATGTATCGTCTACGTCCGATACCGCTTCAAGCATCAGAGTTCTGTATTTGTTTGCAATTGGCATAAGGTCGGCCGGAATTGCAATTTCTTCGAATGTGGCGCCGAGAGTATCTTCGTGATACATTCTTGCCTTCATATAAAGAAGGTCAATTGTACCGCGGAATAAATCTCCTTCGCCAATAGGAAGAGTAACAGGAACTGCATTAGCCCCCAAACGATCTTTCATCATCTGGAGAGCATTAAAGAAATCAGCTCCAATTCTATCCATTTTATTAACAAAAGCAATTCTCGGAACACCGTATTTATCGGCCTGACGCCAAACGGTTTCCGACTGAGGCTCAACTCCGCCTACAGCGCAGAATAGAGCAACTGCTCCGTCTAAAACTCTGAGGGATCTTTCAACTTCAACTGTAAAGTCAACGTGTCCGGGAGTATCTATAATATTTATCTGATGTTCATTCCAGAAAGCAGTAGTAGCGGCACTTGTAATAGTAATACCTCTTTCCTTTTCCTGCTCCATCCAGTCCATTGTGGCTGCGCCATCATGAACTTCACCAATTCTGTGAACTTTTCCGGTATAATAAAGAATTCTCTCCGTCGTAGTAGTTTTACCGGCATCAATATGCGCCATGATACCGATATTCCTGACTTTAGATATTTCTACTTTCTTGCCCGACATTAGAATTCCTTTCTATCAACTACCATTTGAAATGAGCGAAAGCTTTGTTAGCTTCGGCCATTCTATGAGTATCGTCTTTTTTCTTAATTGAAGAACCTTCGTTATTTGCAGCGGCCATAAGTTCAGCCGCAAGTTTCAATGCCATAGATTTGTCTTTTCTATCGCGTGAATATGTGCGTATCCAACGGAAAGCCAAAGCAATTCTGCGTTCAGGCCTAACTTCCATAGGAACCTGGTAAGTAGCGCCGCCTACTCTTCTGCTTCGAACCTCTACGAGAGGCTGAATATTCTGAACGGCTTTTTTGAACACTTCGAGAGCCGGCTTTTTAGTCTTCTGCTCTATAAGTTCAAAACTATCGTATACCATTTTTCTGGTTGTAGATTTCTTTCCATCCCACATCATATAGTTGATAAACTTTGTTACGAGTGTATCACCATATTTCGGGTCTGACTTAAGATATCTTTTTTCTGCGCGTCTTTTTCTCATAATTACTTCTTATTAGCTTTTGGTTTTTTTGCACCGTATTTAGATCTGGCTTGTTTTCTATCTTCAACGCCGCTTGTATCAAGTGTACCGCGGATGATGTGATAACGAACGCCAGGTAAATCTTTTACCCTGCCCCCTCTAATCAGAACGATAGAGTGTTCCTGCAGGTTATGGCCTTCACCCGGAATGTAAGCCGTTACTTCAATACCATTAGATAATCTTACTCTCGCTACCTTTCTTAAGGCCGAGTTTGGTTTTTTTGGTGTTGTAGTGTAAACTCTTGTACAAACGCCGCGTTTCTGCGGGCACGCATCTAACGCCGGTGCTTTGTTTTTCGACGTTACTACAACTCTTCCTTTTCTAACCAACTGGTTTATTGTTGGCACGTAATTCCTCCAAAATTTGAATTTTACATAAAATTCAGACTTTTAATTTAGATATAATGAACATAATTGTCAAGTTCATTATATTTATTTTTTTATATGTTTAGAACATTAATTAGTCTTTTGTTCAACCAATTCATTTTCCAATGCTTCAGTTGCTTTAATCTCTTCGGCCTTAAGAAGAATTCTCTTGTATTTTTTCAATCCGGTACCTGCCGGTATCAGATGTCCCATTACAACGTTTTCTTTTAAGCCGATGAGAGTATCCACTTTGGCTTCCGTTGCCGCATTTGTGAGCACTTTTGTAGTCTCCTGGAAAGAAGCCGCCGAAATGAAGCTTTCGGTAGATAATGCCGCCTGGGTTATGCCGAGGAGGATGTTTTCGAATGTTGCCGGTTCTGCATCCCTGGATTTAATTGGTTTTTTCTCTTTTCTGGCCAAATCGGCGTTAATTTCTCTCAATTTCGCCTTTGTAATAAGCTGACCCGCCTTGAATTTCGACTGTCCCGGGTCGGTTATTAAGACCATTGTCTTTATTTTTTCGTTTTCTTCAATAAATTTATTTCTGTCCACCAGGTCCTCTTCAATAAATGAGGTGTCCCCTGCCGATATAAGGCTCAGTTTCTGGAGCATCTGGCGTACAATAATTTCAATGTGCTTATCGTTAATTTTTACACCCTGAAGGCGGTATACGTCCTGAATTTCGTTAACAAGATATTCCTGAACGGCATTCGGACCTTTTATCTTAAGAATATCGTGCGGGTCAATAGGACCGTCGGTTATTCTTTCGCCGGCTGGTATTTCATCCCCTTCCTGAACGAGGATGTGCTTGCCGTAAGCGACATTGTATACTTTCTGTACAGTTCCGTCTAACGATTCAACAATAATTTCGCGCGAACCTTTTTTCTTTGCGCCGAATTTAACGCGTCCTTCAATTTCGGAAACAACTGCGGGATCGTGCGGGCTGCGCGCTTCGAAAAGCTCGGTTACCCTTGGAAGACCGCCGGTGATATCTCTCGACTTAGTTGACGATTTTGAAATTTTTGCCAGGATTGTTCCTGCCTGAATTTCTTCACCTTCTTCAACGGAAAGATATGAACGGGTAGGAATATTGAATACTTTTTCCTTCCCTTTATCGTCGCGTACAAGAATACTTGGGGTTAATGTTTTGTCTTTCGATTCGATAACAACTTTCTGCACGTGCCCTGTCTGTTCATCGGCCACCTGCTGAATTGTAATGTTATCAATTAAATCTATGAACGAAACCTTACCGGTTATATCGGTTAGAATAACCGCGTTGTAAGGATCGTGGTTATATAATGCCTGTCCTTTTTTAATTTCCTGTTCGTCGCTTACTGTAAGTTCGGCGCCGTAAGGAATTTCAAATTTCTTAATCTGTCTGTTGTCGTCATCAAAAATACCAATCGAGCCGCGGCGTCCGATTACAACTTTAACCTTGCCGAAGAAATCGGTCTTTTCAACAAAGTTAAGTTTTTCAAAACGGACCGTACCGGGAACGTTCGATTCTACCTGCGACTGTGACGCAATACGCGATGAAGTACCGCCCAAGTGGAATGTTCTTAATGTAAGCTGTGTACCAGGTTCGCCAATTGACTGCGCGGCAATAATACCAACTGCTTCGCCTATTTCAACAAGCTTGCCTGTTGTAAGGTTGCGGCCGTAGCATTTTGCGCAAACGCCCCGTTTCGATTCGCATGTTAATACTGTTCTAATCTTTACCGATTCGATTGTGGCTTCGTCAATTCTTTCTGCTTTCTCTTCATCAATAAGATCGCCTGCTTCAACAATAATTTCATCGTTTCTCGGATCGTAAATATCTTCCTGCGATACGCGTCCGATGATTCGTTCTGCAAGCGGCTCTCTTTCAAGCTCTGCATCCTTAAGTGCAGTTACGTTAACGCCTCTGATTGTTCCGCAGTCTATTTCCGAAATAATTACGTCCTGCGCAACGTCGCAAAGCCTTCTTGTAAGATAACCGGCATCCGCCGTTTTCAACGCGGTATCGGCAAGACCTTTACGCGCGCCGTGTGTTGAGATGAAGTACTCTAATACCGAAAGGCCTTCCTTAAAGTTAGCAACAATCGGGTTTTCAATAATTTCGCCCGACTGGCCGGTTAAGCTCTTCTGAGGTTTCATCATAAGACCGCGCATACCTGCAAGCTGGCGTACCTGTTCCTGAGAACCTCTCGCGCCCGAGTCAACCATCATATGAAGCGAGTTGAAACCTGCCTGGTCTGTTTTAAGACGGTCCATAAGCGAACGGGCCACGTTGTTTGTGGTATGAGTCCAAACGTCTATAATTTTGTTGTAGCGTTCGGCATCGGTAATAAGACCCTGTTCGTGCTCGCTTAATACTTCCGATACTTTTTTATTCGAATCTTCAATAAGTTTTACTTTTTCATCCGGTACAATCATATCGCTGAAGCTGATTGATATACCTGCTGCTGTAGCGTAGCGGTAGCCAAGGTCCTTTAAATCATCAAGGAATTTTGCCGTTACTACGTTGCCCAGCTTAATAAACATTTTATAAATAAGACCGCTGAAAATTTTCTTTACAAGAACTTCGTTAATGTACCCCATTTCTTTAGGTACAATCTTATTAAAGATTATGCGGCCTACTGTTGTTTCAATAAATTTGCCGTCGACCTTAACTTTAATTTTAGTATGAAGTTCAACGGTTCTCGAATTGTAAGCAATAATAACTTCTCTTTCATCGCCGAAGATTTTTCCTTCGCCTTTTGCGTTCGCTTTAACTTTCGTTAGATAATAAAGGCCAAGAACTATATCCTGAGATGGAAGAACGATCGGTAAACCGTTTTGCGGCGACAAAATATTATGACTGCTTAACATCAAGATAGATGCTTCAAGCTGCGCTTCATAAGAAAGCGGAACGTGAACCGCCATCTGGTCGCCATCAAAATCCGCGTTGAACGCAGTACAAACCATCGGGTGAAGCTGAATGGCTTTACCGTCAATCAATAACGGCTGGAATGCCTGAATACCTAACCTGTGAAGAGTAGGTGCGCGGTTGAGCATTATTGGATGCCCATCAATAAGCTTTTCGAGAATGTCCCAAATCATCGGGTCTTTTCTGTCAACTGCCTTGCGGGCGCTTTTAACTGTTTTGTAATATCCTCTTTCAATTAACTTGCGGATGATAAAAGGTTTGAATAATTCAACAGCCATATCTTTAGGCAGACCGCACTGGTGCAGTTTCAATTCGGGGCCTACAACAATTACCGAACGGCCTGAATAATCGACGCGTTTACCTAAAAGGTTCTGACGGAAACGTCCCTGTTTTCCTTTAAGCATATCGCTTAAGGATTTGAGGGGCCTGTTGCCGTCGCTGCGTACTGCGCTTGCTCTTCTCGAATTATCGAACAAAGCATCAACTGCTTCCTGAAGCATTCTCTTTTCGTTGCGCAAGATTACTTCGGGAGCTTTAATATCTATTAATCTTTTTAAACGGTTATTGCGTATGATAACCCTGCGGTACAAGTCGTTAAGATCGGATGTAGCGAAACGTCCTCCTTCCAAAGGAACGAGAGGCCTTAATTCGGGGGGAATAACAGGAATAACGCTTAATACCATCCATTCGGGTTTGTTTGGAACCTTGCCTTCGTATTCGCGGAACGATTCGAGAACCCTAAGGCGCTTAAGAAGGTCGGCCCTCTTCTGCTGAGAAGTTTCAACCGCAAGCTGTGCCTTCAGGGCAAGGAATGTGTTTTCAATATCGGTATTCTTAAGAAGTTCCTTAATACCGTCGCCGCCAATTTTGGCAAGAAATTTTTTCGGATCTGTATCGTCAAGCGAATCGTTATCGTGAGGAAGAGAATTGAGAATTTCGAAATACTGATCTTCCGAAATAAGATCTAGTTTCTGAAGTCCGGTTGGACCCGGATTGATAACCACATACGATTCGTAATAAATAACCTTTTCAAGCTCTTTGGTAGTAAGCCCGATAATGTTTCCTATTTTGGAAGGAAGGGCTTTGAAAAACCAGATGTGAACAACGGGAACAGCGAGTGAAATGTGCCCCATTCTTTCGCGGCGTACGCTTTTAAGAGTAACTTCAACACCGCAGCGGTCGCACACAATACCTTTGTAACGTATACCTTTATATTTTCCGCAGGCGCATTCCCAGTCCTTAACGGGACCGAAAATTTTCTCGCAGAATAAGCCATCTTTTTCGGGTCTGAAAGAGCGGTAATTTATTGTTTCGGGCTTTGTGACCTCGCCATGCGATCTTGACAAAATATCATCGGGACTAGCTAAGCTGATAGTAAGCTTATCTATTTGTTTTATTTGTTTTTCTTGAGTTTTGACTCTCATGTCATTCTCCAAAACAATTTTAATTAGTTAATTTTAATATCAAGCCCAAGGCCTTGAAGTTCTTTAATCATAACATTAAATGCTTCGGGCAAGTTTGGTTCAGGGAGATTTTCCCCTTTAACGATGGCTTCATAAATTTTGGCTCTGCCGGAAACGTCATCGCTTTTAACGGTTAAAATTTCCTGAAGAACGTGAGAAGCGCCGTACCCTTCAAGGGCCCAAACTTCCATTTCTCCAAATCGCTGGCCGCCGAACTGGGCTTTACCGCCGAGAGGCTGCTGAGTGATTAAAGAGTATGGCCCAATGGAACGGGCGTGAATTTTATCGTCAACCATATGGCCTAATTTAAGCATGTAAATGTAGCCGCATGTAACCTTCTGATGGAATTTTTCACCGGTACGGCCGTTGTATAGCCAGGTTTTGCTGCCCGGGTTTAAGTTGGCTTTGTTCAACCATTCGTCAACATCTTCAAATTTTGCGCCGTCGAAAATAGGAGTTTCGAACTTAACGCCGAGAAGTTTGCCAACCCATCCTAAAGCTGTTTCATAAAGCTGTCCAAGGTTCATACGCGAAGGCACGCCTAACGGGTTGAGAACAATATCAACCGGAGTGCCGTCTTCATGGTAAGGCATATCTTCAACCGGAACAATTTTTGCCACAACACCTTTGTTACCGTGGCGTCCCGCCATCTTATCGCCCACCTGAATTTTGCGTTTTTTGGCTACATATACTTTAGCAAGCTGAACGATTCCCGGAGGAAGCTCGTCGCCGCTCTGAATTTTAAGTTTTTCGCGTTTGAAATCTTCTTCGCATTCGGTAAGAACAACAAAGAAGTTATTATATAATGCCTTAATTAATTCGTTGGCTTTTCTTCCATCGAACCAATCCTGTGTATAATCGAGCCTTGCAAGGTCTTCCATAGAAGAGAAAGTGGTTTCTTTAATAACCGAACCGCTTCTAAGAACAACGCTTCCGTCAATATCCCTTATTCCGGTGGTTGTTTTGCCAAGGCAAATTTTGTTAAGCTTTTCTGCAAGCTTAGTATACAATTTATCCCTTGTGCTCTTGTATGTGTTTTCTGCCTGGTCCATAAGTTTCTTTTCGATCTTTTTGGCGTCGGCATCTTTTCTCTTGCGGCTGAATAATCTTGTTTTAATAACGATTCCTTTAAGCCCGGGAGGCGCCTTAAGCGAAGCATCTTTCACGTCGCCTGCTTTATCCCCGAATATAGCTTTAAGGAGTTTTTCCTCGGGGGTAGGATCGGTTTCGCCTTTAGGAGTAATCTTACCAATAAGAATATCCCCTTCCTTAACTTCAGCGCCTTCGCGTACGATACCGTTTTCGTCAAGGTCTTTTGTAGCTTCTTCGCTAACGTTGGGAATATCGCGTGTAAGTTCTTCCTCGCCTCTCTTTGTTTCCCTAACCTGAAGTTCAAATTCTTCAATGTGGAGAGAGGTGAATGTATCCGATGCAACAAGCTTTTCGCTTAATACAATAGCATCTTCAAAGTTGTAACCGCGCCAGGGCATGAACGCAACGGAAATATTTTTTCCTAATGCGAGCTCCCCTTTATCTATAGAAGGACCGTCTGCAAGCACATCGCCTTTCTTAAGTTTCTGTCCCGCTTTAACAACCGGTTTCTGGTTGAAGCAGGTTTCCTGGTTTGTGCCGGCAAATTTATTTAATACATATTCAACTTTTCTTTCGTCATCGAACGATACGAGTGTTTCGTCGTTCGATTCTTCAACTTCGTATTTAACAATAATTCTTTTAGCGTCTGCAAATTCAACAACGCCGTTTTCTTCGGCAACAATCATCGAGCGTGAATCCCTGGCAATCTTCTGTTCCATGCCTGTACCCACAATAGGAGCTTCGGTAACCATTAATGGAACCGCCTGGCGCTGCATGTTCGAACCCATCAGGGCGCGGTTAGCATCGTCATGCTCGAGGAAAGGGATTAAGGCGGCCGCGGCGCTTACAATCTGTGCCGGGGCTACGTCCATATAGTGCACCTGCGATGGAGGCACTACGGGGAATTCCCCTCTCATACGGCATTTTACTCTGTCTGCAAGGAATCTTCCCTGTTCGTCTATTGGAGCATTTGCCTGTCCTATTGTGAACTCGTCTTCCTGGTCGGCGCTTAAGAAATCGACATGGCTAGTAACCTTGCCGTCTTTCACTTTTCTGTAAGGAGTTTCTAAAAATCCGTACTGGTTAACGCGCGCAAAAATGGTAAGGGACGAAATAAGACCAATGTTCGGACCTTCGGGTGTTTCGATGGGGCAAAGACGTCCGTAATGCGAATGGTGAACGTCTCGCACTTCGAAACCGGCTCTTTCGCGTGTAAGACCGCCCGGTCCTAAAGCCGAAATCCTTCTCTTATGAGTAAGCTCGGAAAGAGGGTTGGTCTGGTCCATAAACTGCGAAAGCTGGTTTGTACCGAAAAATGCATTTATAACACTGCTTATTGTTCTCGCGTTCACGAGGTCCTGAGGCTGCATATTCTCGTTATCGCGCATGTTCATTCTTTCTTTAATAGTACGCGCCATTCTGGCAAGGCCTACGTTATACTGCTGCATAATCTGTTCGCCAACTGTGCGCACTCTTCTATTACCGAGGTGATCGATATCATCCACGTTTACGTTGCCGTTCTTAAGAAGAATTAAATACTTCATAATGGCAATAATATCTTCTTTTGTAAGAACCCTAACTTCCTCGGGAATATCAAGATTTAATTTATCGTTTATTCTAAAGCGTCCAACTTCGCCTAAATCGTATCGTTTATCGTTGAAGAAGAGTTTATCAATAAGGCCGTAAGCGGTTTCGGCATCGGGTGCTTCACTTGAACGGAGCTGACGGTAAATAGAGAATAAAGCTTCTTCTTTAGTTTTGGATGTGTCTTTGCGTAATGTATTTATAACTAAGTCTTGTTCGACAGTGGTTTCGAAACTGATTAACTGAACTGAAGTTAATGTAGAATGCTTAATATTGTCAATAACTTCTTCTGTAAGTTCGCCATCCTTGGCAACATAAATTTCACCGGTCTGCATATCAATAACATCGGCGGCGGCAATACGTCCGGTATGCTTGTCAACATCAAGGGCTTTAACCGGAACAACATCAATCAGATTGAATAAATTTAAAATTTCCACATCCTGTTCAAACCCGAGGGCTCTTAACAGAGTAGTGGAAGGGAATTTCTTTCTTCGGTCAATATATACGAATAAAACGTTGTTAATGTCTGTAGCAAATTCCACCCACGAGCCTTTGAAAGGAATAATTCTGGCTGAATAAATGGGTGTTCCGTTTGGATGCACGGTCTGCCCGAAGGCAACGCCCGGCGAGCGGTGAAGCTGAGTTACAATAACGCGCTCAGCGCCATTAATAATAAAAGTACCCCTTTCGGTCATAAAAGGAAGGTTTCCTAAATAAACTTCCTGCTCAACGGAATTAACGTATTCGCCTGTTTCATCGTCGCGTGTGGATAATCTTAATTTGGCTTTCAAAGGGGCAGAAAATGTTAAACCTCTTTCTTCACATTCCTGGATGGAAAAACGGGGTTTTTCAATGTTATAATCAATAAAATCAAGTCTGTAAAATTCTTTATTATCAAGAATAGGGAAATTAGTGGTAAAAACTGACTGCAATCCAGTATTTGTTCTTTTTGAAGGAGGGGTTTTCAACTGTAAAAATTCTTCAAATGACTCAACTTGAATATTCAACAAATCAGGAACTTTAATGGCTGGACTAATCGAAGAGAAAGTAATTCGATTATTCTGTTTGTTAGTTTTTAACTTTTCCAACCTAAACCTCCAATTCTATTTGAGTATGGAACTCGATTATTTATCCAAAATGTAATAAAAAGCGGTAAGACGTATTTCACCGTCTTACCACTTTAGTAATATTCTATATTTGTTCGTTTCGTAAAATCAATTACTTGATTTCTACAGTTGCGCCTGCTTCTTCTAATTCTTTCTTTATTTTTTCACATTCGTCTTTAGAAACAGCTTCTTTAACTGGTTTAGGAGCGCCGTCAACTAAATCTTTGGCTTCTTTAAGACCTAAGCCTGTATGCGCGCGAACAACTTTAATAACGTTAATTTTCTTTTCGCCTGCGGCTTTAAGAATAACGTCGAATTCTGTTTTTTCTTCAACAGGAGCTGCAGCAGCAGCACCGGCACCTGCGCCAGCCATCATAACAGGAGCGGCAGCGGTAACGCCGAATTCATCTTCTAATGCTTTCTTTAATTCAGAAGCTTCAACCAGGGTTAATGCTTTGATTTTCTCTACTAATTCTGCAATTTTCTCTGACATTTTTTATATCTCCTTCTTATAATTATTTTTCTTCAAAATATTTATGCAGCTTCTTTCTTGCTTATCTGATCAATTACGCTGACGAGATCTCTCATAACGGCGTTGATAGAACCGACAATACCGGATGCTGGAGCTGCAACACTGCCGATAATACCGGCAATAATTTCTTCTTTTGTAGGCATTGAAGCAATTACGTTAAGCTTGCTTGCGTCGAAATACTCGTTTTCGATGTAGCATCCTTTGAATACGAATTTCTGCTTTTCATCGAAATATTTCTTAATGATTTTAGCCGGAGCAATATAGTTTTCATCGGCAAAGGCAATACCAATCATTCCAACAAGATTATCATTGAGTTTTTCATATTTGCCTAAGCTGGCTATAGCTTTCTTGAAAAAAGTATTCTTAACAACTTTATACGTAACGCCTTCTTTTCTGAAACTGGCTCTAAGCTTGTTAATGTCTTCTACGTTTACCCCTGCGTAATCCACAAGGAATATAGCAGAAGCGCCTGCCACCAGCTCTTTCACCTGCCCAATTATTTCTTCTTTTTCACTACGATTCATCTTTCACCTGTACAGTTAACAGATATTTATTATTTTAGAAGCATTTATGTTGAGTGCGTAAATTCTTTTTAAATTACTTTGTAACAAATACAGTTTCGTCCTTATTAATCTTAAGGCCCGGGCCCATTGTGCTTGAAAGATACAAGCTCTTAACGTATGTGCCTTTGGCCGAAGAAGGTTTAAGCTTAATAATGGTCTGTAAGAAAGCCTGTGCGTTTTCAATCAACTGGTCTTCGGTAAAAGATAATTTGCCCAATGTTGTGTGAACGATACCCGCTTTTTCAACGCGGAATTCGATTTTACCCGCTTTAACTTCCTTAACTGCTTTTGCCACATCGGTTGTAACGGTGCCGCTTTTAGGATTGGGCATTAAACCTTTAGGACCGAGAACGCGCCCTAATTTACCAACTTCCGCCATAGTATCGGGGGTAGCGATAATAACATCGATATCAGCCCAACCGCCTTTAATTTTTTCGATATATTCTTCGTATCCTGCGTATTCGGCGCCTGCTTTAAGAGCATCTTCGGCAAGGTTGCCTTTAGCAATAACAAGAACGGAAACCTGCTTGCCTGTACCGTGAGGAAGAGAAACGGTTCCTCTAACCATCTGGTCGGCATGGCGCGGGTCTACGCCTAAACGGATAGCGCAATCGAGGGATTCATCAAACTTAACTTTGCTGACTTCTTTTAACTTCTTAACAGCTTCGGCTAATGAGAATTCTTTTTCTTTATCGATTATAATATTCTTTGTTCTTTTAGTTACTTTCATTTTCTTTTACCCTTAAAATTAGTCTTCAACGGTGAAGCCCATGCTTCTTGCGGTTCCGGCAACCATACTCATTGCGTGTTCAATATCGTGCGCGTTTAAATCGGGCATTTTCAACTGAGCTATTTCTTTCACCTGGCTTTTGGTAACCTTTGCAACTTTGGTTTTATTCGGTTCAGCCGAACCTCTTTCAACCTTAGCCGCTTTCTTAAGAAGAACTGCCGCTGGAGGGGTCTTGGTGATAAATGTGAATGATTTATCGGAGAATACGGTAATAACAACAGGAATAATCAATCCCTGTTTATCGGAAGTTCTGGCGTTGAACTGCTTACAGAATTCCATAATGTTAACGCCTTTCTGGCCTAATGCTGGGCCAACCGGTGGTGAAGGATTTGCTGCCCCGCCGGGGATCTGAAGTTTAATAAAACCTTCTATTTTCTTTGCCATAGCTTAACCTACTAATTATATTTATTTTTCTAATTCTGCTTGAACAAAATCAATTTCAACCGGAGTCTTTCTGCCGAAGATTGAAACCATAACCTTAATTTTCATTTTTTCTTCGTTTACTTCCTGAATAACGCCGGAGAAGTTGTTGAACGGACCGTCTATAATCTTTACGAAATCGCCTGTGCGGAAAATAGTTTCGGTTCTTTCAACATCGTCGTTCTGTGTGATGCGCCCTACAATTCTTTTTACTTCGTCGGGCTGAAGAGGATTCGGGTTATTTTGAGTTCCCAAAAAACCCATAACGGAAGGAGTGTTTACAATAAAATCTTTTACTTTAACATCAAGATCGGCGCAAAGAAGAACATAACCGGGGAAAAAATTCTTTTTCTTGGTTTTCTTCTTTCCGTCTTTCACTTCAAAAACTTTTTCGGTGGGAACGAGAACTTCGAAGATGCGGGCTTTTAACTCGTCGTTATCGCGCAGTTCAGCGTCGATTAAGCCCTTAACCTTGTTTTCGTGCCCCGAAAAGGTTCTAACCACATACCATCTAGCGTTCGGGTTTTCCAATTAAAAAATCCCTTGAATAATTTGGGAAATTGACCTGTCTATAACGTATGTGAAAAGTGCCAGAATAAGGCAAAGAACAATCACAATTGCGGTTGATTCTTTAAGCTCTTCTCTGGTAGGCCAAGTAACTTTCTTCATCTCTTTGGAGATGTCGTTTACGTAATTTAAAATTTTCTCTTTCATACTTGTACCAAAAATTCGTTAGCACGTCAGGAGGGACTCGAACCCCCAACCTGCGGTTTTGGAGACCGCTGCTCTGCCAATTGAGCCACTGACGTATTTATTTCGTCTCTTTAAATACTACGTGTTTTCTCACTACAGGATCGTATTTTTTGAATTCAACTCGGGCAGGATGATTTCTTTTGTTCTTTGTGGTTGAATATCTGTATCCTGTATTAGCAGTGCTTTCAAGAATTATTGTGCTTCTGATGTTTTTTGCTTTAGCCATTTATTCACCAAATTTCATATTTATCAAATTATAACAGGAATAAGAAAAAAACAGCGGGCAATTTAGCCTGCTGCAAACTTTTGCAAGAGAGCTGATGACCGGGATTGAACCGGTGACCTCTTCCTTACCAAGGAAGTGCTCTACCAACTGAGCTACATCAGCATTGATAGAGCGGGAGACGGGACTCGAACCCGCGACCAACAGCTTGGAAGGCTGTGACTCTAGCCAACTGAGTTACTCCCGCATTCAATCTTAAAAGAACTTGGTGGGCGGCGAGGGATTCGAACCCCCAAAGGCGTTTGCCAACGGATTTACAGTCCGCCCCGGCTCTCCAACTCCGGCGTCCGCCCAGAATAGTCCACACCATTTTTAATCGAGCTTGAAATTTAATCGCCTTTACTTTAAAAAGCAAGAATTTTTGTAAGATTTTTTTATCATTACCAAAATATTCAATCCCTTTTCTTCTCCATTTCCCCTTTCAACCCCTGCTTCCCCTTTAAGGTTTGCACACCGACCGGCCTGGTTTTTCAACTCTACCTGCAAAATATTTTAAACTTAATACCGTATAAATTTTTTGACTGATATTTCGGGGGCGCTATAATGCTTTCGATTTATCTGCCTCCCCCTCATATTTGCGTCCTGTAATCTTTATAACTTTATATTATAATACCGGATTCCACCCGGGTGCCCTATTGTTTGTCCTTGGGAATCACCATATAATAGTTTAAATTCAAATCAATACCGGTTACTTTCCCCTCTCTGTCATTGTGTCATACTAAACGACTGACTTTACGAGCTGGAATATACCAATAATCCCCAGCAGAATGAATGAAACAGCCATCAGCTTATGCTTGTTTTTCTCATTAATAAAGGATGTAGTGCCGAAAAGTATAATAGTTCCTGCCAGTACCGTTACCATTGTTATATAAAATGAAGAAATTAAAAGGAGGGCATTAATAGGATTTTCGCCCCAGGCCTTAATACAAAGG
>DAHYUM010000029.1 GCA_027398005.1 bacterium | reverse complement strand
GACTCTCTTTCAATTAAACTATATCTGGATGACGAGCTTTTAAATACGCAGAGCGTTAAAGATGCCGTTAACCCCGATGGAAACAGGCCCTTTACCAAACCGCAGTTGCTTATTCTTAACCTAGCGCTCGGGCAGAACGGGGGCGATCCGTCCGGTTCGCGGCTCCCTATCAAATATGAAATCGATTATGCAAGGGTTTATCAGAAAAATTAAAGGCATAAAAAAAGGCGGATTAAAAATCCGCCTTTTTTATTAAAATCCGGGTTAAAAATATATTTTGCCGATATTCTTATTCAGGTGTGTAATTTTATCCCTGCCCAGTACCAGTTCGCCCCCGTCAATAAAAATGCGGGGATTGTTCATCACAAAATCGAGATGGGTTTTTGCCCTATTCAAACCCCCCATAAAAATATTCTGCCCTATGCCGAAATGCAAAGTGCCGTATGCGGCTTCATCTTCAATAATGCATCCGTAAACACGGCTGTGAGTATTAAGTCCTATGCCTATTTCCGCAATCTGGTAAATATTTTCATCCCCAATTTTCTGCAGGATGCGTTTAATTGCGCGCGCGTCTTTGCCCCCTGTAATTGAGGTGATTTTCCCTTTTGCAACAGTAAATGTAACCGGGTCGCTTATAATGCCGTATCCGGCGGCCGAGGCGTCTATAACAATTTTTCCCTCTCCGGTATCTTCAATTATTGAAGTGTTTACTTCAATATCGGGGAAAGTGGCGCCTTTGCCGTATGAGCCGATTGAATTTTCCATATTGGCTTCCCTTCCCTGAATAACTGCGCTGAAATGGGTCCCCGCTTCCGAAAAAACGCTTATTCTTTCTGAAGAGGAAATCAGGTTCTTAAGTTTAGATGCTGTTTTGCTTATAGAATGGAAATCGGCTTTGGCCCCGTATTTATAAAGGGTTTCCACCGTAGCGCCTGTCATCGAAAAGAATTTTTTGCTCATATCCAGTGCATCTCGCAGTTCCTTTGCGTGGTAAATTGAAACAGTTGTGGGTGAAATGATGATATCTGCTTCCTTAAGAAGCTTAATTAAGGATTGCGGAAAAACATAATGGTAGCCGGCGGGCTTTTTAAAAATGTGCAGTGCAATATTGCCTGTGGGAATAAAATAAGTAGCCGCCTTGCCAAGGTAATCGTAAACGCGCGGATCGGTATTCTCGTCGGCAATAATTAGCAGTTTCGAATCTTTTTTAATGCCGACGTTCTTCCTGTAGAAATTAAGCAGCGAAAGAATAATCTGATTGTGTGTTCCAGTAATTTTCATAATGCATACCCCCTCAAATTTGGTATCATAATGTAAAATGAATTTATCATAACCTCAATAAGCAGGCCATGGGCTTTAAATTACGGGTATAATATTTTTTAAGGAGGGCTGTAAAAAATGGAAGCCCCTTAAGGGGGCTGAAAAGAGGGGAGATTTTAACGGAGAAGAATTAAATAATATCTTCCTCGTCTTCTTCGGGCAGAGGCACATCGTCCTCTTCGGTAATAAATAGTTTAGAGCATTTATCCCCTTTGAACTTGCCTGTTTTTTTGCAGTTCTCGTGGTTGGCAATAACATCCTTTTTGGTTTTGAGCATCGGGTCGATGTCAAAATTATTAAGGTCGTCATTGCACTCGGTACAGAATTTTATATCGTTAGTAAGAGCTTCGTCCTTTTTATGAACCGATTTCTTCTTTTTCGTTGTGTTCATTTTTTGGTTCCCATTCTAAACCTTCGCAGGGTAAAAATTCCCTGCTCGGGTGTTTATCTAATTTTAAACAGAGAACAGCAGTCTTGTCAAAAAAGTTGCACGAAGAGCACAAAGAATTTTCAATAGTTTCCCTGTTCTCTTCCATAAAAAGCCGGTACTGAATAACCGCCGGCTGGATAATAACGGCATAAATAGCCACGGGCAGGAATGTCCAGAAATATTTTGGTTCAATGTAGCCGGCTAAAATCCACATTGCGGGGATAAGCAGAGCCGTTCTGATTATGCCCCAAAAGATAATTGATCCCATAAAGCTTCTTTTTCCAACGGTAAAGCTATAAAATGCTTTTGAATTATCAAATCCCCTTTTTCATCTTTGCCCCCTTCCAATTGCATTTAGAAAGTTATTCCTTTAACTTTATTAGGCTAATTCATATATTTATATACATTTAAGGAATTTTAACTTGGCTGAAGAAATAAAGACTGAGGGTTCAAAGAATCAGCAGAATAGAAGAAGATATTATTACCATAGAAACCGGTATAAACAAAACCAGAATAAACCGCAGACACCGGGGCAGCAGTCTCAGCCGCAGGAACAGCAGAAAAGGGAAAATGTTCAGATATCATTTAAAAAAGTGAGTATTGTAGTCCCTCTTTTCAACGAAGAAGAATCCCTTAAACCTTTATATTTCGAAGTAAAAAAAGCGTTGCGCACATTAAACTGCGACCACGAAATTATTTTTGCCGATGACGGCAGCACAGATAAATCCTTATCAATTATAAAAGAATTTGCACGTACCGATAACCGTGTGAAATTCATCAGCTTCCGCAAAAATTACGGCAAAGCCGCCGCGCTTCAGATGGCTTTTAATATGTCCGCCGGCGACGCCGTTATTACTATGGATGCCGACCTTCAGGATGACCCTTCCGAAATTACGAACCTTCTTAAAAAACTTGACGAAGGATACGACCTCGTTTCGGGATGGAAAAAGAAAAGATTCGATCCGTTCATTAAAAAATATACTTCACGCTTCTTTAATTATATAACCCGCCTTATGAGCGGCATTAAAATACACGATTTTAACTGCGGGCTTAAGGCCTACCGCAAAGAAGTAGTGCATAATATCTCCATTTACGGGGAACTGCACCGCTACATTCCAGTGCTTGCGCAGTGGCAGGGGTTCCGTATTTCCGAAATGGTGGTTAAACATAATCCCCGCAGGTACGGAAAAACAAAATACGGCATATCCCGCTTTTTTAAAGGATTTGTAGATTTAATTACAGCCATTTTTACTACCCGGTTTATTAACCGCCCGATGCATCTTTTCGGCTTTGTCGGTTCTATGTCTTTTATTATCGGTTTGATTGTTAACGGCTATCTTACCGTTGAATGGTTTATGGGTAAACCGCTTTACAACAGGCCCCTTCTATTTTTGGGTATTTTATTAATTATTGTAGGAGTGCAGTTTTTTGCTATCGGCCTGTTGGGCGAAATGATCGTTCACAACAGCCAGAATGAAAAAAACTATGTGGTTAAGGATAAAAAGCAGTAATCCTTACTTAACTAAAATACCCTTTTAAGCAGAAAAAATTTTTTAATATATAATGAAGATAATTATCCTATCGGCCGCCTACCCGTTTAGAGGGGGAATTGCCCATTTTACCGGACTGCTGTATAAAGAGCTGGTAAAGGAGCATCAGGTTGAGGTTGTTACCTTTAAAAGACAGTACCCTTCATTCCTATTCCCCGGTTCAACCCAGAAAGAACCCGATAATGACGATGTGCAGAAAATTCCAGCCGAAGAACTGGTCGATTCGATAAATCCCCTTAACTGGCTTATTACCGGCATTAAAATAAAAAACAGGAAACCGGACCTTTTAATTATAAATTTCTGGCTCCCTTTTTTCGGCCCCTCATTTGGTACAATTGCAAGAATTGTAAAAGGGAATAACGGCACACGGATAATTACAGTCTGCCACAATATTATACCTCACGAGCCTAAAATAGGGGACCGTATTTTTACCCGATTCCTTTTCAACGCTGTAGATAATTTTATTCTGCTAGCCAAAAAACTTGAAGAGGACCTAAAAATATTAAAAATTGACGCGCGCTTTAAAACCTTGTACCATCCTGTTTATTCGGTCTTCGGAGGGGGAACATCTAAATATGAAGCCAGGGAATTTCTTAAGGTAAAAGGGGAAAGGGTTATTCTATTCTTCGGCTTTATAAGGGAATATAAGGGGCTCGATACCCTGCTTGAAGCATTTGCGCTTGTTAAGGATAAACTGAATTTAAAGCTTATTGTGGCCGGCGAGTTCTATTCGAACAGGGATAAGTATATAGAATTAATTGACAGGCTAAATTTAAAAGGGGACTTATACCTGTTCGATTCCTTTATCCCTTCATCCGAAGTGAAGTATTATTTTTCTGCCGCGGATGTTGTTGTGCTTCCCTATAAGAATGCCACACAGAGCGGAATTGTGCAGATTGCCAATAATTTCAACAAGCCGGTAATTGCAACCGACGTTGGGGGGCTGGGTGAAGTGGTATTCGATAACAAAACCGGATTTCTGGTTGCAAAAGATAATCCGGTTAAACTTGCCGATGCAGTCCAAAAATTTTACGATGAGAATAAAGAACCCGGGTTTGTAGAAAATATTAAAGCTGAGGCGAAAAAATTCTCGTGGGAAAATTTTGTTAACGGCGTTATGGGTATTCTCGAAATAAAGTAATTTGAATGTTCTTTAGTTATCTTAGCCAATCCGGTTTAATGCCGCATTTACTATCCGCGGCTATATTAAAATTTTATAAACGGAGCATATAAATGTCCAAACAGGTTAAAAAAACAGCCTCTAAAAATCCTTCGGGGGGTTTCTTGTCAAGTTTCGATCTCGGAACTATTATCCCCGATAAATTTAAAACTCCTGCCGCCATTATAGGCATTATAATTCTTCTGCTGGCTTTCTACAGCCCCGTAATGTTCGGCGATAAAACGGTTCAAAGCACCGATTACCTTCAGATGAAAAGCATGAGGGCATATATCAATGCAGATCACGGAGGCTTTTCTCTCTGGAACCCATACCTTTTCGGCGGAATGCCCGCTTATGCCACCTCAACATCGCTCCGCTGGTTCGATCTTTCAGCGGTTGTCTATTCCGTTGTTTCAAGGGTCTACTCGGCTCTCTTTACCGACGAAAATGCAATCTACACTTTCAGTTTTCTGCTGATGGCAATTACGGCATTTATGTTTATGCGCTCGAGGGGGGCGGGGCACGGAATAAGTTTTCTTGTTGCCGCGGCTATGATTTTCAGCACGGGAATTTCGATGCTCTATTTTATAGGGCATGTAACAAAACTGATGAGCCTTGCGCTCCTGCCGTTTGTGCTTATGATGCTGCTTAAATTCCAGAAAAAAATTACACTGCTCGATTCGCTTATTCTCATTTTCGGCATGCACCTTCTTGTCCTGGGGGCGCATGTGCAGATTGTATTCTACATTGTGCTTCTTACAATAATATATTTCATTTTCTATTTTATATACGCCGCGGTTAAAAAAGATAATTTTCTCACAAAACAGCTTCTTAAATCGCTTGGCGTTATGGCAATTGCCGCCGTTATTGCGCTCCTTATGTCGTTCGATACTTATTACCAGCTTTACCAGTACAAACCATACTCAACCAGGGGCACAAAAGGGGTTGCCGAAACTGAAGCGGCCGCATCACAGCAGAACCAGACCGATTCTTATGAGTACAATACCAACTGGTCCTTTTCCCCCGGCGAGGTTTTAACTTTTGTTGTGCCTTCGTACTACGGATTCGGCAAATCGACTTACCACGGTCCTCTTGACCAGATTAACGGAAAGGAGATAAGCACTTATTTCGGCCAGATGCCTTTTGTTGATACTGCAATGTATATGGGCATAATCATATTTGTACTGGGGCTGTTTGCCTTCTTTGTTATGTGGAAAGACCCTTTCATAAAATACAGCGCAATAGTAATTGCCTTCTTCTTATTGATTTCGTTCGGAAAGAATTTCTCGCCGGTGTTCAACCTGATGTATTATCATTTCCCGGGGTTCGATAATTTCCGCGTCCCTTCGATGATTCTTCATATAATTCAGGTGTTCTTCCCGATACTTGCGGGACTCGGTTTGTACCGCTTAGTGCAGATAAGAAAAGAGGGGAATCTTAAGCTGGTTAATATAGTTAAATACCTCGCGTTCGCATTTACCGGCATTCTTCTTCTTTCATTTATACTTAATTCTGTAATTTCAAGCGGATTTGTCAACAGGATTTTCGAATCGGCCGCAGCCCAGGGGGACGCGCGCCAGTATTTCCAGGCCCTTTCAGATTATATGACCGATATGTTTACAGGCGATGTGCATCTCGCATTCGCGTTTATTGCGCTTTTGTTCTGGATTATTTATCTATATCTTAATTCAAAGCTCAGCACCACAATAATGATTACGGCAATAGGCCTTCTTGCGCTGGCAGATCTTTTCAGAATCGATTCCCGCGGGGCTACATTTACCGATGCCGCCGAATATAATGCGCAATTTAATCCCCCCGCCTATGTTAATATAATTAAAGGGCAGAAGGATAAGGATCCTTTCAGGATACTTAATTTTAAGCAGGATAAATCGCTCGGCTCCGTTTATCAGAGCTATAACTATAATGTAAATTTCCTGTTAGAGGATATGTACGGCTACTCGGCAGTTAAACCGAGAGGAATTGAAGATATAAATTCAGTTGTGGGTATACAGAATCCCATCCTCTGGAGAATGGCAGGGGTAAAATATATAATTATCAACACTCCGGTTGAACAGCCGGGGCTTTCGCTGGTTAAAAATGAGCAGTCAACTTATGTTTACCGTTACGATGACGCACTGCCCCGCGCATATTTTGTTGACAGCGTTGGCGTTAAAACCGGGCTCGATCTATTAAACTCGATGGCCAAGCGGGAGTTTGACCCTAAGAAAGTTGCTTTTGTAGATAAAGTGGATTTCCAGTTCAGCAAACCGGGGGACGCCGCTTATGTGAAAATTGCGGACTATAAAGAGGCGCATATCAGTTTGGATGTTAATGCAACGGGGAATAATTTCCTCTTCTTCAGCACCAATTATATTATGCCCGGCTGGAAAGCCGTCGTGGATGGAAAAGAAACCAAAATTTATAAGACCAACCATACATTTATGGGCATAATTGTACCCGAAGGAAAGCATAAAGTTGAGTTCGTTTATGCTCCCTCCAGCTTTACAACGGGTAAATATTTATCGCTTGTTCTTAACCTGCTTCTATTCGTGGGCATTGCATTTGCGGTCTTTTTAAACAGAAAAAAGGATGAAGCCGTTAAGGAATGATTGAACGGTTAAAACATCTTGTCCGTCATTCCGCTGTTTACAGCATAAACAGCATTACCGAAAAAGCAATAGGGGTAATTATTTTGCCCCTGCTTACTTTTTATTTTACTAAAGCACAGTTCGGCGACTGGGATATATTCGACAATACAATTAATATTATGGCCGACGTGCTTATCTTCGGATTTGCGACGGTAATTATATTTTTCAATAATCCCAAAGAATATCCGTACGAAAAGAAGTCGTCCTTTTTCACCCTGCTTCTTTTTCTAACGGGGCTTTCTCTTGTATTTATCCTCCTTGTGGAATCGGCCCTTTCGTTTAAGCTTTTTCCCGTTGCGGTTAGGGATAATATTGCCGGCATAATAAGAATTGCCACCTACATTATTGCCGTTAGAACCATAAATAACTTTGTGCTTGGCAAACTGCGCGCCGAAGAACGGGCTGCCAAATACACCGTAATTTATATTATTAAGCTCTTTGTAAGAACCGCGCTTATTCTTTACTTCGTACTTTTTACCGAAATGAAATGGGACGGCATTTTCTATTCGTCTCTTATTGCCGAAGTGTTTATATTCCTTATCCTGCTGCCCGAGCTTATAAAAAATATTTCATTCAAGCTTAATACCCCGGCTCTTAAAACTTCAATCAAACTGGGGAGCGCGCTGGTATTAAGCACAATCGGTTTTAACCTGCTTAATCTAAGCGACCGCTACGTAATAAAATATCTTATAGGGGCGGCTCCGGTAGGGCTTTATGCACTGGGCTACAGGGTTGCCGGCATACTTAATATGTTCCTAATCTATCCGTTTACCCTTACTTTAATGCCCGCAACTTACAAAGTTTATAAACAGCAGGATGATAAAAGATATTTCAGCAAGATAATGACCTATTCTACATTCTTCTTTGTATGGGGTTTTGTTGCGCTCTCTTTATTCAGCAAGGAGATTGTAAGAATATTCGGGCAGGGGAAGGATTATTACGACGCATATACCGTGGTGCCCCTTATTCTTCTCGGCTATGTATTCAGCGGAATGAGGCAGAATGCCTCGCTTGGAATGCTTCTTACCAAAAACACGAAACATATTGCCACCACTACAATAATATCGGCGGTTATTAATATTGTCCTTAATTTCATATTTATTCCCAAATTCGGAATTATGGCCGCCGCGGTAAACACCCTTCTTGCTTATGCGTTATTCTATCTGTTAACACTCAGAATGTCCGCGCGTTATTATAAAATAGATTTCGAGAAAGGAAAGCTTCTGCTTCTAATAATTCTCGGTTCGGCAATGGCCTCTATAATATATTTCCTCCCCGAAACGGGGCTGGCTGTGGGCATTATTATAAAGTTTTTGATTATAATTGCATTCCCGTTTATTCTATTCCTTTTCCGTTTTTACGAAAAAGCGGAATTGGAGGTTTTGCTTAACAGAAAAAAACTTGCCGGGTTTATTAACGGGGTACTGGGCAGGAATAAACAGGAATAATAAAACATTGTTCGGTAATGAATAAAAAAGTATTAATTATAACATATTACTGGCCGCCTAGCGGCGGAATTGGGGTTCACCGCTGCCTTAAGTTTGCAAAATACCTCCGCTCATACGGATGGGAGCCTGTAATCTGCGCACCCGAAAATCCGGAATACCCGGTGCTTGACGAAGGAAATTTTAAGGATGTTCCCGAAGGCATTACTGAGGTTAAAACGAGAATTTGGGAGCCTTATTCCTTATTTAAAATGATTACCGGCAAGAAAAAGGAAGAGAGAATTCACAATGTTTTTCTTGAAGAGGAAAAAGCAGGCTTTGCCACTAAGCTGGGCATCTGGATAAGGGGCAATCTGTTTATACCCGACGCGCGGCGCTTCTGGATTTCTCCTTCGGTTAAATATTTAACCGAATATCTGAAAGATAATCCGGTTGAGGCAATGTTTACCAACGGGCCCCCTCATTCAACACATATGATTGCATACGGATTGAAGAGGAAGCTCGGCATTCCGTGGCATGCCGATTTCCAGGACCCATGGACCCAGGTGGATTATTTCCCTCAGCTTATGCTTAATCCTATTTCCCTGGCCATTCATAAAAAAATGGAACAGAGAATTTTTAAGCATGCCGATAAAGTTACAATCTGCAGTGAATCGTGGAAAACAGATCTTGAATCGATAGGCGCTAAAGATGTTGACGTAATTGTATGGGGATACGACGAAGAGGACTTTGCTAATATTGAAAGAAATCTCTCGCCTAAATTCACCTTAAGCCATTTCGGAAGCCTTGGCCCCGACAGGAACGCTTCCACATTATGGAAAGTGCTTGCGGAAATAGCCAATGAAAATCCGCAGTTCCGCAGCGACCTTGAAATTGAGCTTGTCGGTTTTATAGGGCACGCCATAGTGGATGAAATTGAAAAACTGGGGCTGGCCGCCAACCTTAAAAAGGAAAACCATATACCGCGCTCCGAAACATTGAAAAGAATGTGCGATTCGCAGGTGCTCTTATTAATACTTAATGATATGCCGAACGTAAACGGCAGACTGCCGGGCAAGCTGTTTGAGTACCTGGCAAGCCGCAGGCCTGTAATGGTTATCGGTCCCGAGGCAAGCGATGCCTCTAAAATTGTAACCGGGGTTAATGCCGGAATTACCTGCGGATTAAGGGATTACGAAAAAACACGTAACTCCGTGCTCGATTTGTATGCCAAATTCAAATCTGCCGGACTTGAGAACAACAAAACGCCAATAGATAAATATTCAAATAAAAATTTAACCGGAAAACTCGCTTCGTACCTCGAGTTGATAAGCAGTAAGAAATGACACCCGATAAAAAAATAAAAATTCTCTGTTTTACCGATACCAACAGCGGCCGCGACGTTGAAATGATTCTTCCAATACGCTTTTATGCCGAAAATTATCTTAACTGCCAATTTATTCACGCCGTCAGTTTCGATATCCATCAGATTTATAAGGTAAAGCCCGATATTGTTTTCACTCCCAATACTATCGGCTCGAACCTCTATTATAAAATTGCTAAATATGCATTCGGGCAGAATATTCCCCTCTTTTCACTTATTTCGGAGGGGAATTTCAGAACAGACGGCTCATTCAATTACTGGGGATTCAATAAGGATAAGAAATTCTTTCAGGAATATGTTTGCTGCTGGTCCGAAAGGACGCGCCGTTTCCTGATTGAAAAGGAGCCGCAGGAAAAGGATAAGTTTGTTCTTACCGGGGGAACCGGATTTGACCGCTACAAAATTTATAAGTTCGCCGATAAGGAGGCGTTTCTTAATAAATACGGCAAACAGGGATATAAAAAGATTATCGGTTATGCCGGATGGGCGTTCGGTAAACTGCAGCATAAAAGGGGTATTGAAGAATTAATTTTCTTTCTCGGCGGTGACCAAGGAAAACTGGAGTGGATTGAAAATCAGCGCCGCCTTGTGAGGGATATTCTTAAGGAAGCTATAATCAACAATAAGGACACATTGTTTATACTTAAAAAGCATCCTCAGGAAAACAGTCCCGAACGAACCGGTGAAGTTTTAAATGAAATGAGCGAACTTAAGGATTATGAGAATGTCCTTTATCTGGGGGAGGAAGAACCCCTGCTTGACCTTATAAGCCTTTCCGATTTATGGACCTGTTTCGAATCCACTACATCCCTTGAAGCATGGCTGATGGGAAAACAGACTATTTATATAAATCCCGAAACTGATTTTAAAAGGGACCCGAATTATAAGGGTTCCGCTCTGGCCGCCGGTTATCCTGCGTTCCAGTCGTTGATAGATGAGTATTCTGCCTCGGGCAAAATAAGTTCTTTTTTTGCGGGCGAAAAGGAGAAGGCGAGAAAAGAGCTTATTGAAAACATTGCAGGATTCGGCGACGGGTTGAATCATATACGGGCCGGCAGATATCTTGCGCGTACAATTGAAAAAGCAAAAAACAACAAACCCGGTTACAAATTTAATTTCCTCTTTTTCCTTTATCATCTGTTTACTGTTGCGGGGGGAATGTTTTATATCCGTGATTTATATAAGCATATTTATAAGCTCAAAAAGCACCTCTGGGTATTCGAGAATTATAAAATGAAGGAAATTGAGGCGCTTTACTCGAAATATTCCACTTATCTTAAAGATTTCTACGTAAAAAATAATTTGCCCGAAAGTTTTGGGCGCGCGGAAAACCAATGAACTGCGCTGAAATAAATAGTGTACTTTTAAATAATTTCGTCTGCAAGTAAACCATAATAACGCCTTAAATTCAAATTATTAAGCCCCATTTTACCTTGACTAAACTCTTAATTATTTTGTAACTTGCATCAGCCGAAATGTTTTTAATGAATATTGATATGGAGAAATTCTTGAATTATAAAGTCAGTTTGAAAAGAAAATCGGCGTGGACATTAGTATTATTTCTTCTGTTTTCAGTTTTAATAAATGCCTCAACGGCATCAGTTAAAAAAAAGAGTTCAGCCGATCTTAAAGGGCATTCCCCCGAAGTGCTTCTTCTCTTTTCCTTTAATTACGGCCTGCCCGCGTACGATAAAATTGCCCCGGCTATTGTATCGGCCATGAAGAATGCCGGCATAAGCCCTAATAACCTTTATTTTGAATATCTCGATATGCAGAGAGGTGATGAAGCTTCGGTAAACAATAACCTTGCTTCATCCATAAAGGATAAATATAAGAACAAGAGAATAGACCTTATAATTACCGTGCATGTGCCGGCGCTCGAATTTTTAAGGCGCAACTGCCAGGGAGCATTCCCCGGTGTGCCTGTAATTGCGCTCCTGGCCCCCGAAAACTTATCCCCCGGCTTGCCAGATAATAAGGTGGTTCTGCTTCCCATTAATCCCGATTTTGACGGGACCCTAAAAATTGCAACAGGTCTTCTTCCTTCTACAAAGCGGGTGGTTTATGTGTCGGGCAAGAGCCTTGAAGACAGCACTTCGGAGGCTTCTGCTAAAAAGGCTTTCCAGAACTGGAAAGGGAAACTTGAGTTTACTTATACCGATTCTCTTTCAATCGAACAGATTGAAAGGCTTACTTCAACATTGCCCCAAAATACTATTGTCCTTTTTTCATCCTTCTTTTCCGATGTTACCGGGCAGTCGTTTCAGCCTTACGATGTTTGGGCACGACTTGGGCGAACCTGTAACGTGCCGGTGTTCGGGCTCTATGATGTAATGCTCAATAACGGCGTTATCGGAGGCTCTATGATTAGTTTTGAAGAAGAAGGTAGCCGCGCCGCTAAAATTGCAGTTGACGTTTTGCAGGGGACTTTCCAGCTTTCAAAACCGGTTACGGTAATCCCCTCGGACAGGGTAGCGGCATTCGACTGGAAAATGCTTTCGGCCTGGCGGCTTGATGACAAACCACTGCCGGAAGGAAGCCGGGTTATTAATTACGAGCCTACATTCTGGGAAAAATACAGCCTCTACGTAATTTTTATAATGGCGTTTATAATTTTGCAATGGGTTTTAATTTCGCTCCTGCTTATCCAGAGGCGGCAGAAAAAAGCGGCGCTTGAAGCTATGAACCAGAGCGAGAAAAAGTACCGCGAGCTTTTTGAGGCTAACAAGGATGGCATTTCTATCTTTTATGTTAACCAGGATGATTCATTAAGCAGATTTATAGAAACCAACGACGCCGCGGCCGAAATGCTCGGTTATACTAAAGAAGAATTTCTTGCCTTCTTTCCCCCCGATCTTGAAGATGTCAATCCGCTGGAAGTTGTTAAGCAAAGAAGGGATAACATACTTACCTACGGGTTCGATAGCTTTGAAACAAAATTAAAGCATAAAGAGGGGCATAAAGTAGATGTTGAAGTTAAAGTTATACCCCTTGTATTCGAAGGCAGGATGGCCCTAATGAACATTGTGCGCGATATTTCTGCGCGCAAGCAGGCCGAGGCGGCTTTGAAAGAAAGCGAGGAGAAATTCAGGCATGCTTTCGAATATTCCGGCACCGGTACCTGGATTTTAGGCATCGACGGGAAAATCCAGAAAATTAATAGCGCCATTA
This sequence comes from bacterium, assembly GCA_027398005.1. Taxonomy (GTDB): domain Bacteria; phylum Bacteroidota; class Ignavibacteria; order Ignavibacteriales; family Melioribacteraceae; genus JAEXUB01. Next base: position 7,766 of record DAHYUM010000029.1, on the reverse strand, counting down.
AGGATATTTTGGGCTATGATGAAAATGAAATTGTCGGCGCTTCGTTTAACGATTTTACAATTACCGACCATATAGTGCCCAGCCTAAGCTGGTACAATAAATTAATTGCAGGGGAATCGGACAACGCCTTCTTCGAAAAACAGTACAAAAGAAAGGACGGCAAAATTATTACATGCCAGGTTTCAACTTCGCTGATAAGAGATATTAATAAACAGCCCGATTTCTTTATAACACATATAATCGACATTACCGAGGCAAAGAATGCCGAGCTTGAACTCAAAAAGCACAAAGAGCATCTTGAAGAAATTGTTAAGGAAAGAACCGAGAAACTTCTTGTCGAAATTAAAAAGAAAGAGGAAGCCGAGGCATTATTAAAAGACGCCCTTGCCGCCGAAAAAGACCTTAACGAACTTAAAAGCAGGTTCATTTCTACTGCTTCTCACGAATTCAGGACCCCGCTTACATCTGTGCTTATGTCTGCCGAAATTATCCAGAGATATTTTCACAAATGGCCCCCCGAAAAAATTAATGAGAACCTTGAACGGATTAAAAGCGCGGTTACAAAATTAACTGGACTTATGGATGACGTAATATCAATTAACCGCAGCGATGCGGGTAAGGTTGTTCTTATGCCGCGCGAATGCGATGTATTCGATTTGTGCAATAAGGTTATAGACGATTCACACATCAGATTAAGGAATGATTTAAACTTCGTTTTCACCTTCTCGGGGGAAAGAAGGGTGTTTAACCTCGACCCCAAGCAGGTTGAAACTATTCTCCAGAATCTTCTTTCCAACGCTATTAAATATTCCGTTGAGGGGGGAATGGTAGAATTTAAAGTTACTACCCGAAATGAGGAGATTAAAGTTGTTATCAGCGATACCGGCATAGGAATTCCCGATGCAGACATTCCGCGCCTTTTCGAACCTTTCCATAGGGCCGATAATGCAATCAATGTTCAGGGTACGGGGCTCGGGCTTTCGATTGTTAAAAACTCGGTTATTCTTCACAAGGGGAAAATCGAAGTGGAATCGAAACTGGGTAAAGGAACTTCGTTCATTGTTACATTGCCTTCAATAGAAGCCTGAAGCAAAGGATAATATTTATGGATGCAAAAAACGCCGGTTAATGCCGGCGTTTTTTATGTGGGATAACTTAAATTGCCTTATATAATTTCAAGCATTCTTTGTATAGGAATTCTCGCTTTGGCGGCCAATTCTTCGGGCACTTTAACTTCAACCGTTTCGTTAAGCAGGCTGTTATATAGCTTTTCAACTGTAATCATCTTCATATATTCGCAGACAGCGTTTTCGCTTAAGGGGTAAAAATTTCTCCCCGGTTTTGCTTTTTTAAGCCTGTGCAAAATGCCCGTCTCGGTGGCAATTACAAAATCTTTAGCGTCCGAATTTTCAACGAAATTAATCATTCCTTCGGTAGAGAAGATTTTAAGATTTTTGCAATCCTCATACATTGTAGATTTAAGCATGCACGAAGAAGAACAGCCGCATTCGGGATGAATTAAAAACTCGGCGCCCGGGTATTTTTCGTACATCTCGTTAAAATTTATATCCCCTATTTTTTCGTGCACATGGCAGCATCCGTTCCAAATCTCCATATCGCGTCCGGTTACGGCGGCAACATAACGCCCCAGAAATTTATCGGGGAGGAACAATATTTTTTTATCCGCAGGAATAGCGTTTACAACCTGCACCGCGTTCCCCGAAGTACAGCAGTAATCGCTTTCGGCTTTAATTTCGGCAGTTGTATTAACATAGGATACTACAACCGCATCCGGAAATTCGGCTTTCCAGTTCCTCAGCTGTTCAGCGGTTATTGAAGATGCCAGCGAACAGCCCGCCTCGGGGTCGGGTATAATAACTTTTTTATCGGGCGAAATTATCGATGCCGTTTCGGCCATGAAATGGACTCCGCAGAAAACTATAAGGTCTGCCTCTGTTTTTGAAGCTTCTTTCGAAAGGCCGTATGAATCCCCTACAAAATCGGCTAAATCCTGTATCTCTGGTATCTGGTAGTTATGCGCAAGTATTACGGCATTTTTTTCTTTTCTTAATTTATTTATCTGTTCAATCATTTTTTGTCCTTTCAGGAAAAATCCCGCATTACAATTATGGTATTTAAATTATTTAACATACTGGCTTATATCCAGCGCCTTAACCGAATGTGTAAGCGCGCCTACGGAAATAAAATCTACTCCCGTTTCTGCAATGAGTTTTATTTTATCCAGTACAACTCCCCCCGAAGCTTCTACAAGAGCTTTATGGTCTATAATTTCAACACATTCTTTCATCAGGGCCAGCGACATATTATCAAGCATTATTATATCGGCTTTGGTTTCAAGGGCCTCGTTTACCTCATCTATGGTAGTGGTTTCAACCTCAATTTTCATACCCTGAGGAATATTGCCTCTTACTTTTTCAACTGCACTTGTAATTGAACCCGCGGCCTTAATATGGTTGTCTTTAATCATCACCATATCATAAAGCCCTATACGGTGATTTGTTCCCCCCCCCATTTTAACCGCGTATTTGTCAAGCATTCTCTGTCCCGGGGCGGTTTTGCGTGTATCAAGTATTTTTACATTGAATTCCTTAACGGCTTCAACAAATTTTGAGGCTGCCGTTGATATTCCGCTCATTCTCTGCAGAAAATTAAGCGCGCTCCTTTCGCCGGTTAAAATGGCTCTCAGCGAGCCGGAGAACTCTACAATCAGATCCCCCTTTTGTACCCTGTCGCCATCTTTTATAGCCGGGTTCCATTTCATTTCAGAATCGAAATATTTGAATACTTTTTCGGCCACAGGAAGCCCCGAAACAATTCCGTCGGCTTTCGAAATCATATATGCGCCGGCTTTCTCGTCTGTGCCAATAATGCTGTTTGTGGTAACATCCCCGTTTCCCACATCCTCGTAAATGGCCGATTTGATTATTTCATCTACAAATTGCGAATTTAGAAAATCCATACACATCTATAATAATTTTACTCCTAAAATTACTAAAAAAAGGGGGGGGTAACAAACGGCGCGTTCCGGCCCCGGTATATAACAAATTAAGTACAATATCGGCCTGTTTATCAATTGTGGAGTGAAAAAAATGATAATTTATTATATAACAGGGTTTAATTTTTACTATTTTTACCCTGATTAATTTTCGCCTGAATAATATAATCTAAAACATAAAAGAGTATAATTATGCATCTGCAATTGTTAGACTGGTTAATAATAGTTGTAACTCTTATAGTCTGTTTTGTACCTGCTCTGTTTTTCGGAAAGAGGGCGGGCAAAAGCACTTCAGAGTTCTTCGCTTCGGGGCGCTCGGTTCCCTGGTGGCTTGCCGGATTATCGATGGTGGCTACAACATTCAGCAGCGATACCCCTAATCTTGTTACCGATATTGTAAGAAGGAACGGTGTTGCCGGCAACTGGGTCTGGTGGGCTTTTGTTCTTACTGGCGTTTCAACGGTTTTCTTTTATGCCCGTTTATGGCGCCGCTCGGGGGTTATGACCGACCTTGAATTTTACGAGCTCCGTTATTCAGGCAAGGCGGCAGGGTTTGTTAGAGGTTTCCGCTCGGTTTATCTGGGCTTTTTCTTTAATATAATGATTATGGCCACTGTAAATCTGGCAGCCTGTAAAATTGCAGGCATACTCTTCGGGCTCGAAAGGTGGCAGACTCTTTTATTCGTAGGCGCGCTCAACGTTATTTTTGCCACTCACTCTGGATTATGGGGAGTGCTGGTAATAGATATGATACAATTCTTTATTAAGATGACAGCCGTTATTGCCGCCGCATATTTTGCAGTCAGCCTTCCGCAGGTTGGCGGTTTAAGCGGACTTGTAGATAAACTTTCGCATACTTCAGGTCCGGGGGGAATTAATTATTTAAATATGCTTCCCGATTTCAGCAACCACTGGGATATTGCTATTGCGGTATTCATAATGCCTATTGCAGTACAATGGTGGGCTGTATGGTATCCGGGTGCAGAACCGGGGGGAGGAAGCTATATTGCGCAAAGAATGCTTGCATCAAAATCGGAAAAAGATTCGCTTGGCGCAGTTCTGTTTTTTAATCTCGCTCACTACGTATTGCGCCCATGGCCATGGATTTTAGTGGGGCTTGCATCAATTATCGTATTTCCTCAGCTTTCCGATATTCAGAAGGCATTCCCAAACCTTGATCCGAAATTGTTGGGGCACGATATTGCATACCCGGCAATGCTTAAGTTTCTTCCGGTTGGTTTTATGGGGCTTATGGTTGGGGGGCTTATTGCCGCCAATTCATCTACTATATTAACACACCTAAACTGGGGGGCTTCATATCTGGTGCACGACTTTTACCGCCGATTTATAAAAAAGGACGCTACCGAAAAACATTATGTTGCCGCGGGAAGAATTGCCACAATAATCCTTTTCATCACCTCTTCAACTCTTGTCTTTTTCCTCGATTCGGCAAAAGACGCGTTTGATATAATACTTCAAATTGGGGCCGGTACCGGGCTTCTTTACCTGCTAAGATGGTTCTGGTGGCGCATTAATGCATGGTGCGAGGTTGCCGCTATGGTAAGCTCTTTCTTTATTTCTATTGTGCTTCTGGTGCTTAACAAAAACGGTGTAGAGATAAGCACACATATAGGATTGATAATAACAATATTATTCACAACAATAAGCTGGCTGCTTACAGCTTTCCTTTCGCCGCAGACCGACAAGCAGACTTTAATCGATTTTTACAAAAAGGTGCGTCCTTTCGGTCCCGGATGGGAAAAGATACGCATCGAAGCGGGAATAGATAAAAAAGAATCGAAAGCACCGGGGGAAAATATTCCTCTAGGCATGTTGGGCTGGGTTACCGGAAGCACTACTATCTGGTCGGCCTTATTCGCACTTGGCAATTTCCTGTACGGAAGAATGGAATATGCGGTTATATTAACTGTTATTTTTATTATAAGCGGCATAGTGCTTATTGGAGTAGTAAATAAACTCTGGAACGGTAATTCTGCCTCCGAAACTGCATAACCGTAATTAAATATTTTATTTAAAGACTCCGCCCCTTTGGCGGAGTTTTTTATTTTAAATATACAGTGCTTCGCAATTTTACATTTCATAAAAACAAAAAACGTTGATATATAAAATTTAAAGTAAAGAAACTGAAAGCCGGAGTCTCCGTCTAAATTGTACTTTTGCTAAAAAAAATGAGGAGAAAAATGCAACTTAATTCTATATTGGTTAAAGTGTCACTTTTTCTTCTGTTGTTAACCTCTATTACTCTTAATGCGCAGAAGAAATATTCGGCGGGGCAGCTTAGAGCCGATGCTGACTTTATGATTAATATGATGGAACGGACGCATATTAATCTTTATGAAAAATTTCCGAAGGCCGAATTTTACAGACAAATTGAAAATGTTAAAGCCTCTCTTAAAGACTCGATGACTTCGTTGGATTTGTGGAAAAGGATTCAGCCGGTTATTGTAATGCTTGGGGATGGACACACCTTTTCCTTTATGCCTCAGGAGGAAAGGATTGAATATTTGAATAAAGGGGGATTGGTATTCCCTTTTACCGTTAAGGTTGACAGAGACCGGATAATTGTAGAGCAGAATTTTTCCGGGGACCCTTCAATACCGCCGGGGAGCCGGATATTGAGCATAAATGGAATAAACGCCGAGGGGATAATTAGCGAAATGGCCAGGTTTGAATCGGGTGAAAGAGAACTGGTGCGCAGAAACGCGGTGGCGTATTCTTTTAATATTTATCTATGGGCTGTTTTCGGATGGACTGACCATTTTACCATGAGCTATGAAAAGCCAGACGGACAGAGAATAAATGATAAAACCTTTGCAGGAATTACAAGAGAGAGATATAAGGAAGTATCGGGCACTGCAAAGAGAGGAGAAGCTTATTCTCTTAAGCTTATAGAAAATGAAACAGTGGCATTAATCGATTTCCGTTCCTTCTCGAATATGGAAAAATTTTCAAAATTCCTTAAGGAAACATTTAAGACAATTAAAGAGAAGAAAATAAACAATCTTATTATTGATGTGCGAAATAATCCGGGAGGAATTTCTATTCTGGGGGATTCATTATTCAGTTATATTACTTCAACCCCATTTGTTCAGTTTCCCCGCGCCGATGTAAGGCTGGGAGATACAATAAGAAAAAGATACGGTGATAATTTCCCCAATATTCATAATGATACTGTTTTGGTTTTTACTGCTCAGCCGGAAAAGCCGCAAGACAAGGAATGCAAATTCCATGGAAAATCATATCTTTTAACAAGCAGCTTCACCTTTTCAAGTGCAAATGTTTTTGCTTCAACCTTTAAGACTTATAAAATCGGAAGCATAATAGGGGAGGAAACCGGGGGCTTAACAGTAGCCTACGGCGATGCTCTTTCGTATACAGCCCCAAATACTAAAATGCGTTTTGCCTCTTCTTATAAAAAATTCTGGGAAGCAGGGGGAAGGGAAGACGGGCATGGCGTAATACCCGATTATGAAGTGAAACAGAAAATCGCCGATACTGAGAAAGGGGTGGATACTGTGTTTGAGTTTACACTCGATTTGATAAGGAAAGATAAAAGGTGAAAAATTAAATGCCCGCTTTTAATGCCCCTCACAAGAGGGGCATTTGTTTTATATCCCTTTTCTATTGACAAGCCCCTTCATAGAACTTATCTTTTAGTATGAATGTTTAAAAATGCAGAATTGAAAAGGAGAAGAAAATGAAAAAGAGAAGAATAGGTAAAAGTAATTTGGAAGTATATCCCATCGGACTGGGGGCAATGGGAATGTCTGAATTCTATGGCGCAAGCGATGATGAAAAATCGGTTGCCCTTATTCATAAAGCAATTGAAATGGGAGTCAATTTTATTGATACAGCCGATATGTACGGAGTTGGGCATAACGAAATGCTCTTGAGCAGGGCCTTGAAAGGAAAATTTAAGGATATTGTACTGGCTACTAAATTTGGCATTTTAAGAACCCCCGACGGCGGGCGCGCCGGTGTAAGCGGCCGTCCTGAATATGTTAAACAGGCATGCGAAGCAAGCCTTAAAAGGCTTGGCACCGATGTAATTGATTTGTACTATCTTCACCGGGTCGATCCACAAACCCCTATTGAAGATACCGTAGGCGCAATGGCAGAACTTGTTAATGAGGGGAAGGTAAGGTATATAGGACTTTCAGAGGTAAACGGAAATACATTAAAAAGGGCTTATGCTGTGCATCCTATTACGGCAGTCCAATCGGAATATTCATTATGGACGCGCGATAACGAGGAAGCCAATTTGAATGAATGCCGCCGGCTTGGAGTTTCTACTGTGGCATACAGCCCTTTGGGCAGGGGAATTTTAACCGGCAAACTGAAAGAGATTACAGACCCAAAAGATTTCAGGGCAAATTATCCAAGGCTGAATAAGGAAAATCTTGAAAATAACCTTAAGGTGGTTGAAAAAATTGAACAGATTGCCGGGGCAAAGGGAGTGCAGGCAAGCCAGATTGCCCTTGCATGGCTGCTTCACCGGGGGGATGATATAATTCCTATACCGGGTACTCGTCACGAAAATTACCTTAGGGAGAATATTGAATCTGTAAATATTGAGCTTAGTAAGGATGGAATCAGCCAGCTTAACACCCTATCTGTCCTGGTTAAAGGCACCCGCTACGATGAAAACGGAATGAAACTTACATTGCAGTAAAACCAAAAGTTTCTGTAATCTGTGTGCAGGGTCAATTTGCCCCTGCACAGGGGTTGC
>DAHYUM010000299.1 GCA_027398005.1 bacterium | reverse complement strand
AAACAAGTTATCACGGGCAAATTGAATCCGGACGAGATCTGTGAAGAAGTAATCTCCAAAAATTTAACCACTGCAACTATGCCCGATCCGGATTTACTGATAAGAAGCAGCGGCGAGTTCAGAGTAAGCAACTTTTTATTATGGCAAATTGCCTATTCGGAAATTTTTGTTTCAGATGTTTTGTGGCCAGATTTCAAATGTAAAAATTTATTGGAAGCTATTGAAGACTACCAGAAAAGAGAAAGAAGATTCGGACAAGTTAGTGAACAATTATCCAGCAACTACAAAAATACTCGGAATGCTAAAACACACTCTAAGAAATTGGCTAAAGTTTAGTCTCATCATATTTTTTATTTCATTCACCGGTGTTCTTGCACAAGCTCAGAAGGTGAACTACAAGATTTTAGGTTTATCAGTCGTAGGAAATAAAACTGCCGATGCATCGACTATCATTGCAAACTCGGGATTGAAAGTGGGCGATGAAGTTTCCATACCCGGCGATCAGACCAATACTGCAATAAAACATCTTTGGAACCTCGGAATTTTCCAAGACATCGAATTGATCATCGATAAGAAAATTCAGGACGGAATTTTTCTTCAAATCAAAGTGACTGAATATCCCCGCTTGGAAAAAATTATCTTCCGCGGGAACAGTGAGATCAAAGAAGACGACTTGAT
>DAHYUM010000298.1 GCA_027398005.1 bacterium | reverse complement strand
CAAGTTCGGCATTCATCAATATTTTTAAAACATAACCGCCGGTCGATGCAAGAATGTCAACTACTTTTATGGTGTCTTCAAGGTAATGATATTCCGGCACCAGTTCGCTGAAAACATTTTTCGATTTATTAAAAAATCTTTCGTTGAATATTACTCCGGCGTCATCCGGATACAAAGGAAGGTAGCGGATGTTAGCTTCAACTAGATCTTGGAAAAAATGCGTGCCGAAAGAAAGATCCGGCACATAATTTCCCTTCTTCCTCGCAATCTCAATTAACATTGCCGTGTTGTTGATATCCGAGTACGTTACGTTGACGCCGAGTTTAATATCGCCGCGGCTTCCCCATCTGCCGGGACCCATCAAAATAAATTTTCTCTTCGGAAGAGTTTTGTTCAACTTGCTTACGGCTCTTCCAACGTGAAGCATTTTATTCCGGTCGGATATCTCAGTGTACATCTGCGGATCGACATAAACAAGGTGAGTTATGTTCGCAACTTTTCCGTTTGGAACATGTTTGTGCGCAGTGAAAATTATTTTGTCTTCAGGCACATCTTTGGGGATCGGTTCAGACGAAGCCTCGCCGTAAAAACTTTGCGGACGGCACTGCAGTAAATAAAAATCTTTTCCGTCATAAGCGAATTCAAGATCAATCGGCGAATGGTTCTTAGCCTGAAGCGTTTTCAA
>DAHYUM010000297.1 GCA_027398005.1 bacterium | reverse complement strand
AATTTAGAAATGCAATCAAAGCGGTAGAACAAAAACTTAATGGTAAATTAAGAGGAAGCTGATTGGCAGAAGGTTCGAAATATGATATGTTCCTCGACGAGCTCAATGCTCTTGAGAAACAAATTTATTATTTCATTCAAAGAGGCGGAGAACTTCTAGAAGCCAATCAGGCTCTTAGCAATCGTATCACATTACTTGAAAGGGAAAACGATTCACTAAAGAAAAAAATTAATGAAATCGAATCGAAAGTTAGTAAGTCGTTATTTGGCCAAGAAAACTTATACGGAAACGAAACATTAAACGTGGAGGAAAAAGAAGCTCTAAAGAGCAAGATTAACGATTTGATAGCAAAGTTAGACTATCATTTACGTTTTTAATTTAATTTGAATTGATGGACTAAACATAAAATGAACGAAAAAAAGAAGCTGAAAGTTAAAATATTTGATAAAGAATACTCACTCTTAGTGGATAACCAGGATATTGCTGCTGAGTTGGCTGAATATGTTAATACTATTATGGAAGAAACCAGAGATGAATTACCGGATCAACCGAAAGATACCATTGCGATAATTGCAGCATTAAATATTGCATACGATTTATTTGTTGAAAAGAACCGTTTCCGAGAATTCAGTATTCAGGCAACAGATAAAGTGAAAAAGATTAAGCTTCTCCTCAGTGAATCTAAGATAATG
>DAHYUM010000296.1 GCA_027398005.1 bacterium | reverse complement strand
CAATAACTTTGTTCACATATTCAAACCTTCTCCACTTCTGGTAACACGTCTTCAGCATCCGTTAGTCTTTCCAGCATTTACCCGCTTTCTCGGTCCTCATGTTTCACGGACTGACACATTTTTCCTTATACAATTCTTTACCTATTTTGAAAGCATTGGCCGCCTCTCATCTGCACAGGACCACACTATTGTGTCCTGGGTTTTCCACTTCTCTGGCCATTCCTCTTCTTGTACTAATCCAACGTGCAAGAAAGCTCGTAGACATCCTCATCCCTAAATTCCTTTTTCTTCTTCTTTCTTTTCTGGTTCGAGTGACAAAAAGGGGGAGAAGACTAAGATGTATTTTTTATTTTTTTTTAATACATGTACATTCATTGATTATGAATACAAATATTCTTTTCTATCTCTATTGTTGTCTTGTGTATGTATACTGTGTGTTTTTGAGATTCAGTCAGGTTTTGTCATCTTCCCAAAAAGGGGGAGATTGTTGAGTTGCATTCCATGCTTCTCACTATTTCTCCTTTTATATTTTGGGATGATCCTAAAACCTTCTCTGAATCTATTCTTTCTTTGCTTGTTTTGGCTAGAAAACGGATTTTCAGGATTGCTACTTGCAGTACGTAAGAACCTTAAGTAATTTATGTCTTGGAACCTTAGTCATGTTTGCCTAGAAACCGTTGTGCTATTGCCTAGAAAC
>DAHYUM010000295.1 GCA_027398005.1 bacterium | reverse complement strand
TCTTTGAAGTTTTCGGCTTCATAAAGCGGCATTACTTTACCAAGCAGATTTGCGGCTACCAAATTGTCGCTTGCTTTCTTGTTCGAATAAAGAACAATAGCCACAACAACCAGAGCGACCGCCGCTATACCTATCAAAATCTTAGATTGGTATTTCTGATAGAAACTTATAGCTTCATAGTATGTTGTTACAAGCTTATCTTCTTTGATCTGCTTTTTGCTGATCTTTTTTCTTTTTTCTAACACTTTTTACCTCAATCTGTAAATAAATCTTAAATTTTCGGCGAGAAATCTAATAAAAATTATAAACCTAGTCTAATATGATTTGAAAAAATCCATGCATTATTATTTTTGAAAACTTCAATCCTATAGACTCCTTTTTCCGGCGCATTGAATTCCACATCGGTTCCTGTTTTCGTATTTATCAAGTTTCCATTGTAAATCAAACGGACATCCGCAGAAGTTGGAACATTAATTTTCAATTTTACTTCGCCAGCCATTGGCACGGACTCGCCCATATTGAATGTCCGGCCGTTTGTTTCGGCTACAAATTTAAATCCTTTTGCATCACCGTGATAAAAGTTCGAGAAAAAACATCTGCCTTCTCTTAACGATTCGTATGCGTTACTTTTTGCGTTTGATAACGCTTGATCACCGGAAGGATTCCATTCATTTGTAGAGAGAACGTGTGTCCGGATAG
>DAHYUM010000294.1 GCA_027398005.1 bacterium | reverse complement strand
TAACCAGATGAGGTTCTCGGACAGACTCACGACCCCTGCGGACTGGGGTGTTTTCGCAGGGCTTGTCCGCCTTTGGCGCGGGAGTTTTACACCTGCGGGCTGCGTTGTGGGCATATACAGGATAGGTTTAAAATAAGAAAGCCCGTCTTTTCAGACGGGCTTCCGGAAATCTATAAGTAATACACTTTATTACTTGAGTAAGTTCATCTTGATTGTCTTTGTAAATGAACCTGCTTTAATAATTGCAATGTATGTACCTGATGCTAATCCGTTAGCGTTGAAGTTAACAATATGGTAACCTGCAGGTTTAACTTCGTCTACTAAGCTTGCAACTTCCTGACCAATTATGTTGAAGATTTTGATTACAACGTGCGATTCTGAAGGAAGAGCGTATTTAATCGCTGTTGTCGGGTTGAATGGGTTAGGATAGTTCTGCGATAAAGCATACTCTGTTGGAACACCAGTATTCTTTTCGTTAGCAACTACTTTATTTACTGTTACGTGAATTGTAGCTGTAATGAAGTCGTTGTTCTGATCGGTAGCTCTAATTGTAATATCAGCTGCGCCGTCTGCAAGACCGGATATTGTTAATGTGCTATCAACAACGGTTGCGGTAGCAATAGCTGCGTTAGAGCTTGAAGCTGAGTAGGTTAATACTGTACCTGTAGGACCTGCGAAATGGCCACCCAAGTTAACTGTAACAGGATAGTAAG
>DAHYUM010000293.1 GCA_027398005.1 bacterium | reverse complement strand
GTTTTTATAAAAATCACCGCCCAAAAATAAGAAAATTTTCAATATTATCTATAAAAATTATCATTCTTCTCAAAAATTTAAAATTGAGGCTCAATACACTAATTCCGTGTTGATTGATTTACTAATCAGCAACTTATTAAGCATCTTTTCATTTCTTGCATTTATTTGTACCTTGCTTTTTTTGCTTATATAACCATTTTCTTGTGCATACTGTAGTAGTAGAGCATATAACATTTTACGAGCGCGGTGAAGACGTGATCTGACGGTACCGACCGGACAGTCAATAAAATCAGCAATTTCTTCGTAAGTGTAGCCTTCAATATCACTCAGGAATACTACGGTCCTAAAATCATCTGGCAAGATTGATAATGCTTTAGCAATTTCGTCATCAAGAACATCGCTAAAAGCATCATTTTCGTAGTGCTGTGTCTTAACGTCCTCAGATTTTATAGTTTCATAAAAATTTTGGACGTCATCATAGTCAACTTTGAATGGCTCTTTAGTAGTTTTACGGTAATTATTAATGAAAGAGTTTTTCATAATCTGGAAGAGCCATGCCTTTGCGTTAGAACCTTTTTCAAATTTATCGAAGAACCTGAATGCTTTTAATAATGTGTCCTGTATTAAATCTTCCGATTCATCAGTGTCATTGGTCATTTTAAGGGCAAAACTCTTTAGTGAGTTTAGGTGTGGAATTATCTCACTATCAAATTCTATATAT
>DAHYUM010000292.1 GCA_027398005.1 bacterium | reverse complement strand
AAGAAAAGCTATGCTCGAAGACATAGCGGTATTGACCGGCGGTCAGGTAATTTCCGAAGATATAGGCGTTAAACTCGAATCGATTACGCTTAAGGATCTCGGCCAGGCAAAGAGGATTACGGTCGATAAAGACAATACGACGGTAGTGGACGGATCAGGTTCTAAAGCCGATATAGAAAAAAGAGTCAAACAAATCAGAGCGCAGATTGAGGAATCTACTTCGGATTACGATAAAGAAAAACTTCAGGAAAGACTTGCAAAATTAATCGGCGGAGTTGCCGTGATTAACGTAGGCGCGGCTACCGAAACCGAAATGAAAGAAAAGAAAGCCAGAGTCGAAGATGCGCTTCACGCCACGAGAGCGGCGGTAGAAGAAGGAATAGTTCCAGGAGGCGGCGTTGCGCTGTTAAGGGCGGCTAAAGCCATAGATAAACTCAAAGGAGCTAATCACGACGAAGAATCCGGTATTAAAATAATTAAAAGAGCCGTTCAGGAGCCCTTAAGGATGATTGCAGAAAATGCAGGAGTTGAAGGCTCTATAGTTATAGACAAGGTTCTGAGCAACGACGGAGCATCTTACGGATATAATGCGGCGGCCGATAAATACGAAGACCTTATTAAAGCCGGTATTATAGACCCGACGAAAGTCGAAAGGACCGCGCTTCAGAATGCCGCAAGCGTTTCGTCGCTGATGCTGACCACCGAGGCTATGATAGCTGAC
>DAHYUM010000291.1 GCA_027398005.1 bacterium | reverse complement strand
GTGTTTTGAGCATTCTTAATCCATACTCAAACATTGGTTTCTTGTGCGGCGGAGCTGTTATTTTCTGGTTTACCGGCGCTTCAACGCAAGCAGTTACAACCGGAGCCCATCGTGCGGTTGAATACATAAAGAAAAATATTCAGTTGGACCCGAATGCTAACAAAAGCGCTTCGATAGAAAAATCAAAAGAAGTCGTGAAGATTTGTACTCAATATGCTCAAACCGGAATGCTGAATATTTTTATTGCAATTTTTAGTTTTGCTTTGGCGTTCGCACTTTTATCTGCGCCGGCTACGTCGATAGCTCCTGTAGCTTTCTTTATCAGCTTTTTAATTTCGATTGCCGTGTTCGGATTGTTTCAAGCCGTGTTTATGGCTAATGCAGGCGGTGCATGGGACAATGCCAAGAAAGTTGTTGAGGTTGTGCTGAAAGAAAAAGGTACGCCGCTTCACGACGCAACTGTAGTCGGCGATACCGTTGGCGATCCATTTAAGGATACATCTTCGGTTGCGCTAAATCCGGTAATCAAATTCACAACCTTGTTCGGATTGTTGGCTATGGAAATCTCAATCTCGGAAGAGTTTAGAAATACCGCGCCCTACGTTGGAGTTGTGGTCTTGGCAGTAGCTCTCTATTTTGCGTGGCGTTCATTCTATAAAATGCGAATTACCGGATAGTTTTTTTGTCTTATAAATTTTTTTGGATACCCTGCTGAATTCCAGCGGGGTATTT
>DAHYUM010000290.1 GCA_027398005.1 bacterium | reverse complement strand
TTCCCGCTTCGAGCAAGTATTCTAAATACTCATCCATCTTTTCTATTCATTTTAATTCACTGATCTTTTCACACTTTATCAAAGGTGGAAAACGATGGATACATCAATTCACATTCCAGAAAAAATAGATTTAGAAATAACTGCTCAAAACGTTCATTCTACTTTAGCAAAAAAAATGCTGGTCGATGGTTTCGAATTTGTTCTTGATCTTAACCGAAGCCGCGGTCTAACAATTGTGGATGAAAAAAACGGCGACGAATATTTAGATTTCTTTTCATTCTTCGCTTCATCGCCAGTTGGCATAAATCATCCCAAAATCAATACGCCCGAATTCCGTGAAGAACTTGCCGTTTCAGCGATGAATAAACCGTCAAACTCAGATGTCTATACGGTTGAGATGGCAAAATTTGTCGATACATTTTCCAGAATAGCCGTGCCGGAATCTTTCAATCATTTATTTTTTGTTGAAGGAGGAACGCTTGCCGTTGAAAACGGTTTGAAAGCCGCGTTCGATTGGAAGGTTAGAAAGAATTTCATCAAAGGCTACAAACAGGAACGCGGTCAGCAGGTAATTCATTTCCGTGAAGCGTTTCATGGCCGTTCCGGTTACACAATGTCTTTAACAAATACAGATCCGGTGAAGATTGCTCACTATCCAAAATTTACTTGGCCGAGAATAATTAATCCAAAAATAAAATTCCCGTTAAATGATAATCTAAATGAAGTTTTGAAATT
>DAHYUM010000028.1 GCA_027398005.1 bacterium | reverse complement strand
CCGAAAGCCTTGAGGAAGCGCTTAAACTTGTGCTAGATGCAAAGCAGAACGGCAAAGCTTTATCGGTTGGCCTTGTGGGCAACGCGGGCGAAATTCTGCCCGAAATTCTGAAGAGGAATATTATTCCCGATATAATTACAGACCAGACCTCGGCGCATGACGTTCTTAACGGCTACGTGCCTATGGGTATGACTTTTGAAGAAGCCCTCGATTTAAGGAAATCGGATCCGGATAAATATATTTCGCTTGCGCGCAAAACTATTGTAGAGCATGTTAAAGCTATGCTTCAGTTCCAGAAAAAAGGAGCCGTCGCATTCGATTATGGAAATAACATCCGCGGCGAAGCTAAAGAAAACGGACTCGAAAATGCATTCGATATTCCCGGTTTTGTGCCTGAATATATCCGTCCTTTATTCTGCGACGGTAAAGGGCCTTTCAGGTGGGCTGCTCTTTCGGGGGACCCGAAAGATATTTACGAAACCGATAAAGCGGTTATTGAAGCATTCCCCGAAAATGAAGCCCTTGTAAGATGGATTAAAATGGCAGGGGAAAAAATACATTTTCAGGGGCTGCCTGCAAGAATCTGCTGGCTTGGCTACGGCGAAAGAGCCAAAATGGGAAAAATATTTAACGAACTGGTGCGTACCGGCAAAGTAAGCGCTCCTATTGTAATAGGCAGGGACCACCTCGATTGCGGTTCGGTCGCATCGCCTAACCGTGAGACCGAAGCCATGAAAGACGGAAGCGACGCAATTGCGGACTGGCCGGTGCTTAATCTTCTTCTTAATGCTGTAGGCGGCGCAAGCTGGGTTTCACTTCATCACGGCGGCGGTGTGGGTATCGGCAAATCTATTCACGCCGGTATGGTTGTAGTTGCAGACGGAACCTCTGAAGCTGAAAAAAGGCTTGAAAGAGTTCTTACCTACGATCCCGGTATGGGAATTGTTCGCCACGTTGATGCCGGCTACGAAAGGGCCGTTGAAAATGCCAAAAAATTCAATATTAAAATTCCTATGATGAAATAATTTACATAGACAAAGGAGAGATGAAAATGAAAGCATTAATTGCAGACAAATTTCCAGAGAATCATATTCAGACATTGAAGGATAATGGAATTGAAGTATCATACCAGCCTAAATTAGGCGAGAACGATATTCCGGGCGCATGCGCCGATGCCGATTTTATAGTTGTCCGCTCTACTGTTGTAAACGCGGCCGCTATTAATGCGGGCAGCAGTCTAAAACTTGTTATCCGCGCCGGCTCGGGGTACAATAACATCGATGTTAAAGCCGCCACCGAAAAGGGAGTTGCTGTATGCAACACACCGGGTAAAAACTCTATTGCAGTTGCCGAGCTTGCCATGGGGCTAATAATCTCCCTCGATAGAAGAATACCCGATAACGTAAAAGATTTTAACGCGGGTGTATGGAATAAGGCAAAATATTCGGCCGCCGAAGGATTGTACGGTAAAACCTTAGGCATTATAGGCGTTGGCAATATAGGTAAAGAAATTGCACAGCGCGCTAAAGCTTTCGGAATGAAGGTAGTAGGATATGATGTTTTTAAACAGGAAGGTATTGGTGTTGAATATATAGACGACGTTGAAAAATTAATTTCAGTTTCGGATGTTATTACACTTCACGTACCGGCTAATCCCCAGACAAAAGGAATGTTCAACGATAAATTATTCGGCATTATGAAAAAGAAAGCAATGCTTATAAATACTTCGCGCGCCGATGTTATTGACGAAGACGCCTTAATTAAAGCAGTTAAGGAAAAAGGCATTCAGGCCGCAGTTGACGTATTTAAAGGCGAGCCGGAAGGGAAAGACGGCGCAGTTAGTTCAAAACTGCAGAATGTTGAAGGCGTTTACGTAACTCACCATATTGGCGCTTCTACCGAACAGGCGCAGGATGCCGTTGCTGAGGAAACAATTAAAATAATTGTAGATTACGCTAAGAATGGCACTATTCTCCATCAGGTGAATAAGAAATAACATTTAATACATATATCAACAAAAAAGGCGGAACAACATTCCGCCTTTTTTATTTGTCCCTGCCGACAAAAACAATGTGGGACGGACTGTCTAGTACGACCACAGAAAATATGTTAACTCAAGATTGCCTGATACCAAGTTTTGTCAACCGTCGGGCTGTTCAGCCCGACTAACATGCTTTGCAGACTGTCTAGTCCGGCAAATTATAAAAGGTTATCATTTTAAAAGAAGCATCTTTTTGCCTACAGAAGAATTGCCTGTCCGCAATAAATAGAAATAAATACCGCTTGCAAGGTTATTTGCACTAAAAGTGTACTCATGGTATCCGGCGCTTAGGTTGCTGTTAACTAATACAGCCACCTCTCTTCCCACCGCGTCATAGACAGTTAAGGAAACGTTAGAACCCGCGGGCAGGCCGAATTTTATTTTTGTGGTTGGATTGAACGGATTGGGATAATTCTGGCATAGCATATAAGATGAGGGAATTCCGGAATTGCCTGTCTCATTAGCCGCCAGGAGATCTCCTGGTTTATAATATGCTGGAGTACTGCCTGTAATTGTTCCCTGTTTTGACAATGTTTTGCCTGCCAGTGCCGGATGTGAAGAAGTGTACCTGTAAGCCCTAAAAACCGAATTGTACATCGGGTATTGATCAATAATTAATTTCTTAATTCCATCCTCGGTAACCGGATTGATATATTCCCAAACGACCTGAGGGGAAGATGTGCTGTCACCGTAGGTAACTTCGAACAGATGCCCCTGAGTATCGGAGCAGATTAAAGTATTCCCGTTAGGCAGCCTCTGCTCGCTTCCGCCGATTGTACTGTAAAAATTCTGGTCGTTCTTTGAAGAATATATCCATACAACCTGGTTCGAAATAGATTTGTTTGCTTTCATTGCGTCTTTGTTAGGATATATCCAAGTATAGTAACCCGCATCGGGCGGATTTACATAAGCACCAGTATTAACTTTCTGGGAATTGTAATAAGGATTTATTTCAAAGATATAGGATTGAGAAACGCGCTCGCCTAGATATTCACCGTTATTGAATATCTGGATATTTCCTGCCCCCAGAAGCCCCGCCTTAACCCAATGCACATCGTGGCTCCCCCCAATCTGTTTATTACCGGTGGAGTTAATGGTAGCGGCGGTGCCCTGCCCGTATCGGTAAGGATCGCCGAACCTGTAGAGAAAATCTCCGGCACTTGTTGCCGCAAGAGCTATACTGCCAGTTGGATTTCCGGCAATGAATGTGTTATCATGGTCAATTATATATAATTCCCCCTGGACACTGTTAACTACGATGTGCCCAAGTGTTTCATTGTAATCAATTGAATTACAGTGAAGCCAGTCGCTTTTAAGCGGATTGCCCGGCATGTTGATATTTATTTTGTTCGGATAGCCGGCAATGGATTTGCCGGAGCCCACATAATTCGGTTTGGATGAATCGAAGTCCTGTATAATATGATCGAAGAACCACCATTCCCATACAATATTGCCGCTCATATCAACTTCAACAATTGCATCCACCTGAACATCGGTATATGAAGCGCTTGCAGGATTTGCCCCGGCCGCAATGCATTGATCCTTGGTAACAGTTTTATTGGCAATATACAATGTAGTGGCGGCATTCAATTTCTTGTTGAAAATCCTTGTCCAGTCGTGATGTGGGAAATAGTTCCCCCTTTTCTCGGTATACTCCCAAACAGTATTTCCGTTCCAGTCAACCTCGCGGAAACCTCCGAAACCGCTTGGATCCGATTTGGTGGCGTCAAGCAGGTTGCCATTATCAAGGAATCTGGGATTTGTACCTATGTTCCACTGGTTAATAACATAACCTTCCATATCAATAAGATAGCTTTTACCTTTAGCCGCAAATAAGGTATATCCATTATAGGCTTTAGCGGCATCCCAGTAGCGGGTTTCGGTAGGCCCTATAAAGCCTTCGCCGGCTGTCCTTGGTTGCCCCACAATTAAACTATTTGATAAAAGGATAAACAAAAAATATAACTTATTGAGTTTCATAACTTCTCCCAAACTGATTTTACTTAAGCAGCACCATTTTTTTGAAAATAGAATTGGCGCCTGCCTGCAGTTTATAAAAATAAATTCCGCTTGATAATTTGCTGCCGTCGAACTGAACCGAATAAGTACCGGCGCTTTTCTGTTCATCAACAAGGGTGCTTATTTCCCTTCCTGTTACATCAAATACTTTAAGAGAAACATTTCTTAGAGATACTGAATTCAGGTCGGCAGGAACCATGTACCTTATTGTTGTAGCCGGATTGAAAGGATTTGGATAATTCTGATACAGCGTAAAGGACTCGGGCAAGGATTCTTCTTTCGCAGTAGCAGTTGAACTGTATTTTTCCACATAATCCCCCGGTGTTAGAGTGCGTCCGGTAAAAGCGGGATAATTAAGAGGATATCTGTACACACGGAAAACGGCATTCATCTTTTCACCAGCCCTTACAGGATCATCCGGTATTGCATCCCCCTGAGTAAGAGGCCCGGATGTAACGCATGGGCATATATATTTCCATACCACTTCTTTGCTTTGGGTAACTTCTATAAAAGTACCATGGGTGCCGTCATCAATTAGAGTGTTTCCGTTGGGCAGCCTGTAAGCGCCTGAAATAGCGCCGGCATACATTGAACTTGGAGGTGAAGCTACATAACTCCAATAGAAAACTGAGGGGCCGAAAATTGAATTCGATGCACGCGTGTAAAATCCGTTGGCATCAACCGGCGGGGTAAATTCATCGGCCGATGAATAATCGCGCCCGAGCCCGTTATTAAACACCGTAATATTTCCGGCGCCGGGATTTCCGGCTTTAACCCATTCAGCATCGTGCTGCTGGTAAAGTTTCTGGTCGTTTGCCGTACCGGACCTGTAACAGATAGGGTTTCCCCACCGGTAAAGCAGGTCGCCTCCTTTTCCATACGTGCCCCCGGTATGCCCTTTTGCTTCGGCAGTTGTGGTTGAATGGTCAATAATCCATACCTCGCTGTTTCCTCTTACGCTCATAAGTATCTGGTCATATGTTGCATTATAATCAATCGAATTCATATGGTTCCAGAACTGAGGGAGCGGTTTCTGGTCCCCCGCGGCATCAATCAATTCAGGGTGGTCTTTCACAACTCCGTAATTAAATTTGGATGAATCATAATCCTGTATTAAATGATCCCATACATGCCACTCCCAAACAATGGTGCCTCCCGATGGATAAGAAGGTTTAATTTCAAACACGGCATCCGGAAGAATCATTTGTGATTGCGCAATGTCGGGTTGAAATTTAGAAGGGTTGAATCCGGCTGCAACGGCTTCGGCATAAGTTTTCTTTTCTACAACAAGTACAATAATGTTGCCGTTGGGAAGCATTCTTATATCATGATGCTGCATATAAGTATCTGTAGAAATATCCATAGACCAAACGAGGTTGCCGTCCCAGTCATACTCTTCAATTCTTCCCCCTTCACCTCCGCCGGTACTTAGTTTACCCTTAATAAGGCAGGTTCTCAAAAGGTGTCCGTTCTCAAGCAGATAAACCGACTGCCCCGGCTCGTAAGTGCTTTTTGTCCATTGATGGACAATTCTGCCTTCGTTATCTATAAGGTACGTATAAGGATAATGCTTGGGAGAAAATAAAGTATACCCCGGGTATGCTTTGGAAGCATTGTTAAGCATCAGCCCTACAGTCCTTGTTTGTGCCGTTAAACCGATAGAAGCAAAAAGCAGAATCAGGAAAATAATTGTTCTATTCTTTGAAGGGATCATTTTACCACCAAGTTAAATTATTTATTCTGTTGATTTGATTTTGCATCCGGTTTAGGGGGTCTTGCCGATTTTTCCAAATCAATGAATTTCTTAAACTGGTCATCGGAAAGGACTTTTTGAATTTTTTCATTGCGCGCTTTTTCCAACGGCTGCATTACAGATTTATCAATATGCATTCCTTTGGGCTGTGTTTTTTTAATTTTATCCGTCTCTTCATAGAAAACGGCAAAAGCGGAATTAACGGCAGAAGCCTGGGCGGCATCTAGCGCCAAAGGCACAATAATCTTTTCTTCAACAATTTTCAGTCTCATTTCAGAAGCCATCGGCTTCTGCTTACCGGCTTTTGCAACTGCAGGAGGAGGCGCAAGAGCATTCAATTTTTCCGGATCGAAACCTGCAGATATTATTACATCTTTAGTTTCGGGACCAGCATGTATACCGGCAATGCGGAATTTTTCATGAATTTCTTTTGCCTGTTCGCTTGAGAGTGTTGCGTTGTTATACGCAGATAGGATTGAATTTATCTTAGATTTCTGCTCGTCCGATAAATTTCCCGATTTATTCTGTGCGCCTGCGGCAGATGCTATTATTATCATAATAAGAACTATGTAGGATATAATCAGGTTGGTGTTTTTTGTCCTGCTTGAACCGGACAGCAATGTTATAGTGTTTGCAGATGAAATATTTTTCATTTCAGACTCCGTTATCATTTAAGAAAGACTGCTTTTTTTATTTCCGAATATTTTTCCGACCTTAGATGGAAGAAATAGATGCCGCTGCTCATTTTTGCCGCATTCCAATCGAAAGAATGAATGCCTGCCTGAAGAGTCCCTTCAGTTAAAGTGGCTACTTCCTGCCCTAACGAATTATATATTTTAAGTGTCACGAATTCAGCTGCAGGAAGTGTAAAACTTATTTTTGTTGCGGGATTAAATGGATTAGGATAATTCTGATACAATTTAAATTCATTCGGCAGAGATCTTTCCTGTTTTTCAACTGAAACGGAAGAGTTATCGTAATTTCTGGCGACACGGAAACCGATATGATACCAGGGATGGTTCGGATCCTGCGGACCCCTGTAGTATGAAGGGTTTCTGTTTGATACTCTCGAGTGCCCGTCATTTACACCGTTAGTAACAAGGCCGTTATACCAGTTACCTCCTCTCATACCTCTGTAGGGTTTGCCATCCGGCATAATAAATCCGGTATCCGGCCCTTTAGGATTATCGTAGGGGCTAACGCTGTAATAATTATTTCCGTACCAGTCGTTTATCAACTCCCAAACATTCCCCTGCATATCATAAAGCCCGAATCCGTTTGCGCCGTCGGATGTCTGGTAACTCAATGCACTTCCTGGCCAGTTATATTCCGATTTAAGTTTTAGTTTGCCGTCGTAAAAGCCGGCGGGAGTTGTAAAGGGATAAGCATTTGTGTTGCTGCTTTCATAGGGGTCCCCCGAATCGGGAAGATTTGCAGTTTTTGTATCTACTGTATTTCCGTTTACATAAATGTAATAGGAACTTATATGCCCTCCCCTGCCGGCAAATTCCCATTCCGCTTCGGTAGGGAGCCTGTAACCGTTTTTAGTAAAATCGCATGCCCAGGTTGTCAGGTTATAACATTCCTGCAAGCTGTTTTGCGAACTAAGCCAATTACAGAATGCTGCCGCACCATACCACATTACACCTACCATCGGATGGTTCAAGCGGAAATCTGCAATAAAAAACTCCGTGCCGTTATAACCCACACTGTAATAGCCGGCAAACTGGTTTGTATAACAGTATATATCGCTCCCTCCTTTGGCATAAACAGCGTTGCTCCTTACTTCAATCACCCCTTTTACAAGAGATGCATTTAGAAATGCAATGAATTGGTCATTTGTGGTTTCAGTCTTTGACATGTAAAAGGGGTTAACTTTAACAGTATGTACTGGAGTTTCATCGCTTGGATGGCTAGGATCGACAAAACCGAAATGGTCCCCCATTGCAAAATCGCCTCCGCCAATAAAAGCTTCTGAAAAGTTGAGGTCTTTCTTATCCAGCCCCCCTCTTACACATATTACAAATTCTTTTACTGTTTTATCGCTATATGAAACAAGCCCGTAATCAACATTAATATCCCAGGCTTGCACAGGTGTTTGAGAAAGTAAAGTAGTAGAAGACCAGTAATTGCCCGATGATACATTGGGGAAATAGGATCTATTAAAAGATGGTTTGCTCATTTTTTCATCATTTAAGGATTGAAGTTCCTTAACATTCGGAATGCGCCAGTCCGTTTTACCAGCAAGGGATAAACCGGAGGCATATGCAAGTGCTTCTTCCCACGTCATTGTTGATGTTGAAGTAACCTTCTGCCAGATGAGGCCTGTATAATTATCAGTAATTGTTCCATTGCCGTTATCGGTAAAATGAGAAATTGAAAAAGAAGTAGAATAAGGATTACGGACTGCCCTGACATGAAAATGTTTTGTTCCGCCTGCGCTGATAGTCTCGGTTTTAGGATGGGGTCCGGTGCCTCCCCCCGCATTAACCGCCCAAATTCTTGAAGCTTCATCAATTTTAACATCGCTTGTCCACCAGTATTCTGCAGAGGTTAAAGTAAAATATGCTGTATTAATAGCAGGATTTGAGACGTCGTATTTATTCAAAGTAAATAATTCATGGTTGGTGGGAAGCCGCCAGTCGTAGTATCCCCCGAGGGAAAGGCTGCTGCAGTAGGTAACGGAGTTTTCGTAAGTCATTTCACCGCCGTCCGCTTTCTGCCACATAAGACCTGTTATATTATCGGTAATAGTACCGTCGCCGTTATCGGTAAATGAGATGGGATTGATGATATAATCAGCATCCTCTCCTTTGGTTAAAGTATAACTTAATGTCTGCCCGGTATCCGGAAGCTTTGAAGGGAGAAGTTTTTGCCCATAAACTTTAGATATTACAGTATGGAAAAAAAGCAGCATCAAAAAAAATATCAATTTGCAGGTCATAAAATTCCTCATATAGAATTATTTTATTCAGATCGCTTTCAAGCATTCAGAAAAGTTGCCGGCAAGCAGGGCGGTATTGCCTATCTGTTCCGCCTGCTGAATTCCGTTAAAGGTTATATAAAGTGGGAGATAAATTATACTCATTATTCTATTTTTCATTCTTTCCATTTTAATTCTGTTTTGTTATCAGGTAACATCGATGTAACAGTAAATCCGCTTCTAAAACATTGGACAACAATTAATCAGTAAACTTGCGGTGTTGCTCTAGAATTTTTATCAGTCACGGAATATTGGGAAAATTCAGTTTTTGGAAGATATTGGGAGTGTGAACTTATTTAAGAAGGAGCATTTTAATTGTTTTTGCATTATTACCCGAAATAACCGTGCAAAAGCACACTCCCGAAGAAATGTGATATAAAGCCGAGTTGAATGAAACAGTATAAAATCCGGGCCCTTGGTATTTATCCACCAAAGTGGCGACTTCCCGCCCGGTTAAATCGTATATTTTAAGAAGAACATGCCGTTGGGCACCATTACTTGCAGGGGGAATTGAATATTTTATCTTAGTCTCAGGGTTGAAGGGGTTAGGATAATTCTGATAGAGTACAAAACCATTCGGAAGCAGTTCATTGCTTTCAACTGAAACCGCTGAATTGGGAAGTACCGAATAAGAATCGCTTACCATTCCGTTAACGCGCGAGTTGTTCTGTACTGCCGGCAGATAAGACCTTATATATTCAACAAGAGCCGCTTCGTTGCGGACTGTTACTTTAATATAACCGGAACAGGGAAGGATAGTACCGGAAAGATATCCGTATGCAGAGGCCTCGCCTGGAGTTTTGAAGTTGGGGTTCCCGGGCTGGGGCACTTCCTGATAGATAATTCCGTCGAGTTCCTGCTTTCCATAGAAATGATCGTGCCCGTGGAAGAAAACATTAACCTTGTATTTTCTCATTAAATCGTGGATAGGCATATCCCACCCGGCTCTATTATTAATAAAACCGTTGGTGCCGTCACTATTTTTACCTCCCATTTCATAAAATGGAACCGCTTCACTTCCTCCCCTACCATCAGTGCCTGCTCCGCCGACAATCTGATGTGCGAAAACAAATTTATATTTTGCATTACTATTCTGGAGTACACTTTTAAACCAGTTATACTGTTCCATTCCAAGTGTCCAGCTCCAATTATTAACATAATCGTTAGGTTTAAGGGTTGTATACCAGTAGGGGTCGAGAACGACGAAGAGCGCGCTCCCCCATTCCCACGCATAATAATTATGCCTTAAACCCACATAAGGTTCATTATGCGTATTCCCGGAATAAAAACCATCCGGTAACGGATTTGGAAAGTATTTTGTTCTGGTATTGGAAGTAATTACGGCAAGATTATTTGCCGTTCCGTCAAGGAGCCATCCGAGTTCCCCTTCGTGGTTACCGATAACAAGATATAAAGGAATGCTGTGGCAGATGCGGTCAAAATAAGAACGAAGCAGAAGATGCCTTATATTAACGCTGTCCTGAGTAGGATTTTTCAATTTTTCGCTCATAAATGTGTCCCCAAGATCGAACATGAAATCGGGGGTGCCGGCCGCGATATTATCAAAGGTAAGTTTCAGGAGTTCAGGATCGGTAAAATAATCAAGATGCGGGTCGGCTTCGATAGCAAATGAAAATTGTGTACCCGCTAAAGGGGCAGTTTTGAAAGAATGTTCATTCCGGGTAACATACAAATCTTTGCCTGCAGGCCTGTAATTCACCCTGTAGTAGTATATTGTGCCTGGGTCAAGATTATCTATTAAAATATTAAACGGCCTTTCCGCGGTATAGGAAACAACAGAGGTTCTCAAATTATAATATCCTTTCTGTACACCATATTCAATGAAAGCCTCAATATCCGTATCTGCGCACATATTTATTACAATTGAATGTGTAGTAGGCCTGCCGAGCATTTCGCCGCAAATAAACTTTACAGTATCCGCCACTGCGGGCGTTGCTCCATTAATTGCATTGAATGCAAATAATATATTTAAAAGCAGGAGCAATTTTTTCATTTTAAAAGTATCGCCTTTTTTGTAATAACAGTTCCATTTGCCCTGAGCTGATAAAAATAAACTCCGCTCGGCAACCCGGAAGCATTCCAGTTGTAATGGTGCATTCCGGCAGAGAGGAATCCATCAGCAAGGATTTTTATTTCCTGCCCGATTGAGTTATATATTTTAAGCGAAACACTGCCTGCGGCAGGAAGCTCGAAAGAAATTGCCGTGGCGGGATTAAACGGGTTCGGGTAATTCTGGCTTAATTTGAATTCAGTTGGTAATTTAGTTTCCTTTTCAACCGGAGTAACAGAGGACTGAACCGAATAAGAATAAGCATTCTCCCTGTTAGGATGCAGTGGAGTGACATCGGAAGGCTGCCATGCACGGATATAATCGACCTTAACATTAACGGGGGAAACAGTAACGCGAAGATGCCCCGAGCCGTCAATTTTAATTCCTGAATAGGCATCCCCGTTATCCCTCATGCCAAGAATATAAGTGGAATCGCACGGCATTGGTACTTCCTGATATACCATTCCGTCAATATCTTCCTTTGCATACAAGTGGTCATGCCCCTGAAAGAAGATATTAACCTTATTATCAACCATAAGCTTATGAATCGGTTTGCCCCATCCCGGCCTGTTAGTATCGAAACCGTAAGTAGTGCCGTTGGCTTCATAACCGCCCCATTCGTTATAGATGGCAACCGAAGTTCCGCCCCTCGTTTCCCCCAATATATGGTGTGCAAAGACAAATTTATATTTAGCACTGCTGGTTTCAAGAGTCTGCTTAAACCAGTCGTATTGAGTTTTACCCAGCGTCCATTCCCATTCTCTCGGTTTGGCGGTGACCGTATAACCTCTGTAAACGTCCAGCACAACAAACAGTGCGTCTCCCCATTCAAAGCCGTAATAATTCTCAGGCAATCCGATTCCATAATTTTCGGGATTATTATTCCCTGTATAGAATCCGTCAGGTACCGGGTTTGCATAATATTTTTTTCTTGCAAAAGTGCCGTAATAAGCGAGGTTGTTTGGGGGAGACTGAAGCAGATAATATCCGTTTTCCCCCTCGTGATTGCCAAGGCAGAGAAAAAGAGGTGCCGAATGATTAAGCAATCCAAAGTACGGAATGTAATTTTTGTGGAGAAGGTCTATTTCCTGGCTGGTAATGGTACCGGGATTATGGTCATCGCCGAAAGTATCGCCAAGGTCAATCATAAAATCAGGGTTGTCTTCAAGCTGATTCTCAAGGGCAATCCTCATTAATGCATGCCCCCCTTTTTTGTCGTATAGATGGGGGTCGGCTTCAATGGTAAAAGTAAAAGTTGTTCCCTTGGCGCGCTGAGTATAAAATTTATATTCCCCTGCCGCGCTGTACTGCGAAGCCCCTGCTGTTTTGTACCTGATTCTGTAATAGTAGCGGGTATCAGCATTTAAATTGGTTAAGATAGTTCGTAAAGTAGTTTCGGCTGCACTGTTCTGCACCTGAGTCTGATGCGCATAACCTCCGCTTATTGTGCCATATTCATAATAAACCTGAAGCGCTTTCTTGGGGAGCACTGAAATAGTTACTGATTGATTTGTTGGACGGCTTAAAATAGGATTTGAATAAAACGAAGAAGTATCTATGTTCTGGGAATAATGCGGGGTGGCTAAGTAAAAGAAGAAAATAAATACCCCGAAAAATCTATATAGTACTGCCCTCATTAATTATCCTTTAAAATGTATATTAAGAAAAATCAGGGAGATAAGAGATTCCTGTTTTACCGGTTCCTGTTTTGAATCATTTTTTCGAATTCCCTCTTCTGGTTTTCATCCAGAATTCTTTTAATCGATTCGTCTTCCTCTTTCTTTATCTTAAGCTTCTCTTGATCCACCAAACTTCTATCAGGGTTTTTTAACTCTTTTAATTTGCCTATCTGGGTTTCCGATTTCGAAAAAATATCCCGCAACCGATTCACCTGCTCAGTGGAAAGCGAAAGTCTCCTGGAATATTTATCCACCTTTTCATTAATATCCGGAGCCGGTTTTCTTTCTTCTCTAGAGGGCTTCTCTTCAGGAATCGGCTCGGACTGTGCATTTTTAATCATTGGAGCCGACCAGTTATTATCTTTGTTTTGTGGGGGTTTAAGCCCGAAAATATCCATTATAACAGGTTTCAGTTTTTCCTTCTGCTCTTTGTTGGAGATTGAAAGAATTTCATTAAAATGCCTGAACCGCATCTTTTCTAATTCCGACTGCAGAAACCCGATTTGAGAAGCTTTTCTTATTGCAACGGAGGTATCGGGCACTGTCTTAAAGAGCTCTTTTGCAAGCTGTAATTTGAGTGCGTCCAAACTGTCATTCAAAATTTTCGACTGGACCCTTTGTACGCTTCTTATTTTATTTATTCTTTCTGCCTGATTTTCGTTCAGGTCGAGTGCTTTTTTCATAACATCAGTTGAATCCCCCACGGGACCTTTTTGCTCCTGTATGGCGGGATATTCCGAACGGAATGTTTTCATCCAGATTATTGAGACGGTTAGCACATTAAGCAGAAGAAGAATGATGAGAAGCCAGTTTTTAAATTTGTCCTTATTAACTAAATCCATTTTTCAACCCGCTAATAAATATTTTGTGATTGTTCAATTTTGAAATCATTTTCCAACTGAGCGGCCATTTGTTCCTGAAGATTGGATTTAGAGCCCTCATTGTAATAATAAACAAGAGTAATAATATTGACGAGAAGGACTAAAATAAGAATCGCCTTATTTAATCCGAGGTGAAAAAGGGATTCTTTCTTTACTTTTTCACTTTTGTCCTGCATTCCGCTCCGAATGCGCGTAAAAAGGAAAGGATTCTCCTTAAGAACAATATCATCATCAAATGAATTAAGGGTCTTTTCAACTTCGTTCAATATTTCTTTCTCGCGTTCCATTTTCCTGCTTACATCCTATAATTTTTTTGATAATAGTTATAGAGTCTTTTTTTAAGATTTTCCTTTGCTCTGTGAATCAATGATTCTACCGAGGAGACAGTAGTGTTCAGAACATGTGAAATTTCTTCGTAGCTCATTTCTTTATTTTTGCTTAGGGTGAAGGCAATTCTTTGATTTTCAGGCAGCTTGCCGAGCGCCCATGCAAGAATCCTGCTCCTCTCCTGGTTCTCGAGCAGTTTATCCTGATTTGCTTCATCCGATGCAGAAAATTCTTCTCCCATATCATCTTTCCCGAAAAGGCTTGTTAAAACCGCAAACCTCTTTTTAGTCTTTAAGCTTTTCAAGTGGTTCATCGATTTTGAAACCGCAACCTTGTAGATCCATGTAGATAATTTTGAATCTCCCCTGAAGGAATGAACCGACTCGAAGAGTTCGATAAATACATCCTGCGTAACATCCTCTGCTGTTTCCCTGTTCCTGAGAAACTTATATGTACAGTTGAGAACCATTCGCTGGTATTTATCAACCACATTTTTAAAGGCTTCTCCGTCGCCGCTTTTTAGATTTTTTATTAATTCAAGATCTTCCATCAAGTACTATTTAGTTCCTACCTATTTTGACAACATAAATTAGTAAAACTTGCGCCTTACCGGCAGAAAAAAAATAATATTTAGGCTAAAAGGTTAGAATTTTTACAAAAATAAGGTTTATGGGCTAAAATGAGGATTTTTTAGATTAGATCATCTTACAATAATTTTCTTTCATACCCGAATTTACTTGCAGATCGGACTGTCTTGTCCGACCACAAAAAACACTTTAACTCGGGATTGCCTGATACCAAATTTTGTGCACCGTCGGGCTATAGAGCCCGACTTACGACTAATCTACAAACTTAATCTCAATCATATCCTCAACTACACCGGTAAAATAAAGGAGTCTTATAAGGTCGATTAAAGCTTTTCTCTCATTTTCAGTTAGACGAGAAATAATCGAGTTAACATTCTCTTCCCCCTCCTTAATAAGGAGGGGGGATTGTAAAATTTTTATAAGGTTTACAATAGTAATCACAAATCACTTCTAACAAACTCCCTTAATTTCGGATTTAAGATGGAATACGTTTAAGTCCTTCTATCCTTTGAGACATACTATAGGGCTGAGAAATAAGATTTTAGAAATGCCTTGGGTTGAACAAATTGATAATGCAGTTAAAACCGCGGATTGTTGCATTGATAAAAATTGAAGTATGTATTTCCCCCTCCTTAATAAGGAGGGGGATAAAGGGGGTGGTCAATACTTTTAAAGCAGAATAAAGTTTAATGAAATAATCAGCTAATCCACAAAATTAATATCGTGAATATCTTCCATAAGGCCGGTAAAATAAGGGAGTCTTATAAGGTCGGTTAAAGCTTTTTTCTCATTTTCTGTCATATCAAAATAGATAGAGTTAATATTCTCTTTAATATTCTGCAGTGCGCTCTGGGAATAATCCAGTTTCTTAGTAATTACCTCAAAATTATCCTCAAGAAACTTATCCAATCCGGTAATACCTTTTGTAAATTCCTTAAGAATTTCCTGCTCCTTAGAGACAAGGATATAGTTAACATAAGGAGCGTCAATCAGGTCCGAAACCTGGTCTGCCATACTTAATCCGGCATCATAATTACCGGTACGCAGGTTCTCGTCGCCGCACACAAGATAATTTTTAGAATTCAAGTCAAACGGTTTCGAATCGAGCACAATATCCACATTCGAATCGAACTGTTCCGAAAAGATGATTTTAGTAAGTATAGCCTCGTTTTTCGAAACATCCCCTCTTAAAAAAACCTCTTTAACCATTCTTATCTGTTTAAGAAAATAGAAATAAGAATTAGAAAGCGCGCCGTCGAACGAGACAGCCGCCCTGCTCGATACGAAAAAAGAAGGGTAAGTAAGCAGGTCCATCGAAGGGATTAGGGCCAGGTCGGCTTTGTCTTCATCTAAAAACCTGCCTAAAGAGGCAGAAGGATAATAAGAGATGTCCCTTTCGGAAAGGGAGGGGAAAAGATAAGAGAATATTTTAGCGTAAAAATTATCTGGGAGTAAAAGTCTCATCATTCAATCCTTTAAAAAATAAAAAAGCCGCGCCGGAATATCCGGAACGGCTGTAAAAACAAGAGATAAAAATTATTTCTGGTTTTTATCTTTAATTCTGGCAGCTTTACCGGAAAGTTCTCTCAGGTAATACAATTTAGCTCTGCGGACCTTGCCTTCTTTAATAACATCAATTTTGGCAAGTTTAGGCGAATGGAAAGAGAAAATTCTTTCAACGCCAACGCCGCTCGAAATTTTTCTAACAGTAAAGGTCCTGTTCATACCATTGCCGCGGATACTGATAACATCACCTTCGAAAGCCTGAAGTCTTTCTTTCTCGCCTTCAATAACTTTAACCTGTACGCGGATTCTATCCCCCGGTTTGAATGAGGGGAAATCAGATCTCAACTGATCTGCGACATATCCTTTTAAATTATCCATTTTGTTACTCCAATCTATTTTTGTTTTTCCAAATTTCAGTAAGTCTTTTGGAATGTTCTAATTTCCATTCCCTAATTTTTTTTTCATTTCCCGAAAGAAGAACTTCGGGTACTTTCATGTCTCTGTATTCAGCAGGACGGGTATAAAAAGGAGGTTCAATAAATTCGCCGTCCATAAATGAATCGTTTAAAGCCGACTCGCTGTCGTTAAGAACACCGGGAATCAGCCTTACAATCGAATCGACAATAATGAGGGCAGGCAGTTCGCCCCCGCTAAGAACAAAATTGCCAATCGAAATTTCATCAGTGGCAAATCTTTCCCTCACACGGTCATCAATGCCTTTATAATGACCGGCAATAACGATGATATTTTGCGCAAGAGAGAATTTATTTGCGTAAGCCTGATTGTAAACAGAGCCGCCCGGGTTGGTAAAGATAATGTGCCGGTATTCCCTTTCGGCCTGCAGTTTTTCGATGCATTCAAAAAAAGGTTCCGGTTTAAGAAGCATTCCGGGGCCGCCGCCAAAGGGCTTGTCGTCAATCTGCTTGTGCTTGTCGTAAGCATAATCCCTAAGGTTATGAATATGAATTTCAACCTTCCCTTTATCCTGTGCACGCTTAACAATGCTAGTCTGTAAAGGGCTCAGAAGCAGATCGGGCACGGCCGATATAATGTCAATCCTCATCATTCAAAAATATTTCACACGTATGTTTTAATTTCAGTTCTTTCCTGTCGGAATCGAAAGAATCAATAAACTCGTTTACAGCCGGAATTAAAATTTCTTTACCGTCTTTATGCTGAATTACATAAACGTCGCTGGCAGGGAGCTGCCAGACGTCAATCAACGTACCAAAGAACTCTCCGTCAAAAATAACCCTGCTATCAACCAGATCGTGGATGTAGAAGGTATTTTCATCAAGTTTAACAGCCGAAGAAGCCTCGACGTAAATTTTAGCGCCGAGAAGATACTTAGCGTCAATTTCCGAATCGATATTCTTGAATTTCATAAGAATCTGATCCCCGTCGAAAACAACATCCTCAACAAGGAAGACTCTTTTAGCTCCAAAAAGATCAATAAAAACCTTTTTCAGTCTGCCGTAACGGTCAGAGAAATCAGAAAAGGGCAAAACAGAAACATAGCCTGAAGCATCGGCAATAACTTTTACTTCAGCAATTAAAAAAAAGTCAATCACAAACTAAAATTAAAAGAGACTAATCAAGAATCTTCAGAATAGCTCTTTTACCTTCTTTTGCTGCAATTGCAGTTAATAAAGTACGCATAGCCTGGGCGGTTTTACCCTGCTTGCCAATAACTTTACCAACATCTTCAGCCCCTACCTTAAGAGTGAGCTCGATTGTCTTTTCATCCGGGTTTGCCATTTCCAAGCTAACATTAGCCGGATTGTCAACAAGATGTTTTGCAATAAATTCAACAAATTCTTTCATGAGATTAACCTACATTAAATGAAAAAAAAGGGCACTTAATTAAGTGCAGTTCAGTAAAATAAGAACAACTACTATATACCTACTCGGAAGCAGCACCCTTTACTTCCGCCGCACTGTTCGAAACTTCTTTTTCAGCGGATTTAGCTTTAGCTTTCTTTTCTTCTTTTTTCTTCAACAAGTTTAAAACTTTAGCTTCTTTATTTTTATTCCATTCTTCAAGTTTCTTTGCAATCTCTTCCTGAGGCAATCCTTTTTTAATCATTTCTTTCTTGAGCAAGATCCCTTTTTTAGATAAAAGACCTTTTACCGTTTCTGTAGGCTGAGCACCAACTCCAAGCCAATACAAAGCTCTTTCTTCCATTATATCTATAGTAGCCGGATCCGATTTTGGATTATACGACCCAATTGCTTCAATAAATTTACCGTCTCTTGGTGAACGACTATCAGCCGCAACTACCTTATAAATAGGCTGCTTTTTCTTACCCATTCTTCTTAATCTGAGCTTTACTGCCAATTTATTTATTCCTCCTGTTAAATTTAAAATATTTCTCAGTTAAATCTAATATTTTTTATGTTACCTAAAAAGTTTTTATTTCCTTTGGAACCTAACATTTTCATCATTTTTTGCATTTCGCCGAACTGTTTTATTAGCCGGTTTACTTCCTGAATCGAATTTCCGCTCCCCTTGGCTATCCTCATTCTCCTGCTTCCATTCAAAATTTTCGGGTTCTTCCTCTCCTGCCTGGTCATCGACTGTATTATCGATTCCACTTTTACCAGCTGTTTATCGTCTATATCCATATTCTTTACAGCCGATCCTATTCCGGGAATCATCGACATAAGCGATTTCAAAGAGCCCATTTTCTTAATCATTCTAATCTGCTTTAAAAAATCCTCAAAATCGAACTTATTTGCAAGTATTTTTTTCTCAAGTTCTTCGGCTTCTTTTTCGTCTACCTGAGCCTGCGCTTTCTCTACAAGGGATATTATATCCCCTTTGCCCAGTATCCTCGATGCCATCCTTTCAGGGTAAAATACCTCCAAAGAATCGAGTTTTTCTCCTAAACTGACGAATTTAATCGGTTTTTCGACTACTGCCTTGATCGAAAGAGCGCATCCGCCTCTCGCATCACCATCAAGTTTTGTAAGAACTACACCGTTAAAATCTACTTTATCGTGAAACGCCCTGGCAGAATTTACTGCGTCCTGCCCGGTCATGGAATCGACTACAAATAAAATTTCGGTCGGGTTGACCGCATTCTTTATTTGAACAACCTCATCCATTAATTCATCATCAACGTGAAGGCGGCCGGCAGTATCTATAATTACGGTATTAAGGCCGTTGTTCTTTGCATAATCTACCGATTGCGTGGCAATTTTTACGGCGTCTTTCGAATCGTCAATTGTAAAAACCGGAGCGCCAATCTGACCGCCGAGAATTTTAAGCTGTTCCCTTGCGGCAGGCCTGTAAACATCGGCGGCGGTTAAAAGCACTTTTCTGCTCCGGGCCATAAGATATTTGGCCAATTTGGCACTGAAAGTGGTTTTACCCGAACCCTGCAGACCTACCAGAAGAATTATTGTAGGCCCCGAGGGATTAAGCTGAAGCTCGGCTCCGCTTCCCCCCATAAGACGGGTCAATTCATCATATATTATCTTTGTGATGAGCTGGCCCGGGGTAATTGAAGTAAGAACTTCCTGCCCAACGGCTTTAACCTTAACGTCGTCAATAAACTGCTTGGCAACTTTATAGTTAACGTCAGCATCTAAAAGAACACGCCTTATTTCCCTTAAAGTATCGGAAATATTGGCTTCAGAAAGCCGCCCCTGCCCTGTAATTTTCTTTAGGGTTTTCTCAAGTTTCTCTTGCAAATCTTCAAACATAAATACGAATCCTACTCACCGTAAAATCAAGATTCCTTCAATGCGTTAGCACCGGAAACGATTTCAAGTATTTCTTTAGTAATAGCGGCTTGTCTTTCTTTATTGAATGTAAGTTGTAACGATTTAATTAATTCCTTTGCGTTTTCGGTTGCCATATCCATTGCCGTCATACGCGCGCCAAGTTCGGCCGCATACGATTCCAATAAAACTTTCCACATCTGCGCATTTAAATGACGGGGTATAAGTTTATCAATAATGGTGCTCTTGTCTGGTTCGTAAATAAATTCAGCAAAGGATTCTTTTGAACCGTCTTTCTTTTCGAAGGGTTTAACAGGAAGGAACTGCTCATCTGAAATTTTCTGCTGGATAACCGATTTGAACTCGTTGTAAACAATAATTACCCGGTCTATTTCACCGCTAAGGTAACGTCTTTTCAACTCGTTCACTAATTTTACTGCAAAATCGAATTTAAGGCCCGTAAAAATATAAGGATACGAGCCTTCAATTTTATAATCTTTACGCGAAAAATAATCAACGCCTTTTTTGCCCACGCAGTAAAGGCTCAGCTTGCCGTCGGCATAATATTCGCGCAATTCGCCTGCGGCAAGTTCTTCAACTTTTTTAATAATGTTCATGTTAAATCCGCCGCATAGTCCTCTATCGGATGTAACAAGCACAACGGCTACATTCTTAACTTTCCGTTCGGCAAAAAGGGGATTATTGCTGTTCCCCTCAAGCTCAAGAAGATGAGAAAGAACTTCAAGAATTTTCTTTGAATAAGGGCGCGCGTTAATAATATTTTCCTGTGCTCTGCGCAGCCTTGCAGCGGCAACCATCTTCATTGCCTTTGTTATCTGCTGGGTGTTTTTAACACCTACTATTCTTCTCTTTATGTCGCGTAAAGTAGCCATCTATATTGGGTTATTCGCTTCTTTTAAATTTAGTTAAAAATTCATCTGCCGAAGCTTTAATCTTCGAAACGGTTTCGTCTTCGAGCACTTTTGTTACTCTAATCGATTCTAATATTTCGGGATATTTAACTTCTACATATTCAAGGTATTCTTTTTCGAATCTCTTAACATCCTTAACAGGAACGGATTCGAGGAAACCGCTTGTACCGGCATAAACTGCAACCACCTGCTTTTCAACCGGAACCGGGGCATAAACCCCCTGTTTAAGAAGTTCTACAAGCCTTGCGCCCTTTGCAAGCGTTCTCTGAGTGGCTTTATCGAGGTCAGAACCGAATTTTGCGAATGCTTCAAGTTCGCGGTACTGAGCAAGATCGAGCTTTAACGAGCCCGCTACCTTGCGCATAGCTTTAATCTGAGCATTACCGCCTACACGCGATACGCTTATACCAACGTTAATAGCCGGCCTTACA
>DAHYUM010000289.1 GCA_027398005.1 bacterium | reverse complement strand
ATGCCTACAGCTTATACAATGCCGCAGGGGGCTTCTTATCTAAATTTCCCCGAATTATTCTTTATTAATTATTCTTATGCTGTCACTCCATCCACGCATATCGGTTTATTTTCTATTTTCCCGGTTATAAAAGATTTTACCTCTTTCCTTACCGTGGGGGCTAAACAAAACTATCTTAAATTATTCCCTTCTGCATCTTCGGATCATATTTTCCAGTCAGCTTTGTTTACTACCTATTCACCCGTTGCGGGGCTTTTTACTCTTGGTAATGTTGTAAGCATTGGTAAATATTCACACAGCCTCCATCTGGGGCTGTCATTTATTAAGTACAAAGATTATACCCCTAATGCCTTTTTTATTCTAATTGGCTACCGCATCGATCCGTTTAAGTGGCTTTCACTTATTTCTGAATACACTAACGTAAAATCTAAAGTTGATATGAATTTTTATGGCGGGCTACTAACTTTCGGTATTCGGGTAAGACCTGGCGAAACTACTGCATTGGAAATTGCCGCATTAAAAATACTTACTGATTCTGAAAAGCATATCCTTTTCCCATTTATAAAAATGTCTATATATTTTAAATAATTATATTGTCTCAGCCGTGCTGGATATAATTTTAGTAAATTAATTTATCATCTTAAATCAATAAAAATCTTAAATAATCCTCTTGCTTACTTTCTTAAAAAGTCTCCCTCAGCAGTCCCCTGTGTTCATTATATACCTTTATAATCAGCTC
>DAHYUM010000288.1 GCA_027398005.1 bacterium | reverse complement strand
AATGGGATACCTCGCCCCCGCAATTACCAAACCACTTCTTAAAGCAAGGGATTTAATTGCCGAAATGGCAAAAGGACATGTATCGTCAAGAATGCATTTCGAATCGAACGATGAAATTGGCGAGCTGGCAATGAATATAGATAAATTTGCCGACCACCTTAAAACAGAAATTATAGGAACAATGGATAAACTTTCTGCGGGCGATTTTAACGTAAGCATTTCAAAATCGGATGCATCGGATGAAATTACCCCTCCCCTTATCAGAATTGTAGATACCCTTAAAAACATCGAATCCGAAGTTAAGGAGCTTGTTGAATCGGCCGTTGAAGGAAAGCTTAGCAAACGCGGAGACGTTACAAAGTACGAAGGGGGATTTAAGGAAATTGTTC
The DNA here is from genome assembly GCA_027398005.1 of bacterium. Taxonomy (GTDB): domain Bacteria; phylum Bacteroidota; class Ignavibacteria; order Ignavibacteriales; family Melioribacteraceae; genus JAEXUB01. The sequence goes on along the minus strand of DAHYUM010000288.1, from coordinate 352 downwards.
AGGGCTTCAACAAAACCCTCGATGCTACTGTTGCTCCTATTCTCGAAGGCTCGGATGTATTGGATGTAATGTCCAGCGGCGACCTTACAGCGCGCGTTAAAGGGGAATATCAGGGAGACCATCAGCTAATTAAGGATAGAATTAATAAACTTGGCGAATCGCTAAGCAATGTTATAAGGGATGTTACAGAAGCAATTGAAGCCACAGCAAGCGCAAGCGCTCAAATCTCTTCAAGCACAGAGGAAATGGCTTCGGGCGCACAGGAACAGACCGCACAGACAACCGAAATTGCCAGCGCTATCGAACAGGTTACTTCCACCATTCTTGAAACAACCAAAAATGCCAACATTGC
>DAHYUM010000287.1 GCA_027398005.1 bacterium | reverse complement strand
TAGTTTTTTCAAAAGTTAAAAGATTATCTTGATTGTAAATCAGTTTCAGTCTGTTCTGGATATTTTTCAAGCCGATGCCCTCGCCTTTACGCGGAATGGCTTCGGAATCAAAATTATTTTCTACTATGATTTTAAAATATCCTTTTTCCGTTCCGCATGAAAGTTTAATTGTTACTTTATCCAGACTCTCGTACACGCCGTGCTTGATTGCATTTTCAAAAAGTGGTTGAAGTATCATGCTCGGCACTTCTAGGTCTTTACATTTTGGATCAATCTTTTCAACGAACTCAAACTTATCATCAAAGCGGATCTTTTCAATATCAAGATACAACTTGGCATTGTTAATCTCTTCGCTCAATTTACTCTTCTGCTTTTCGTTTTTTGAAAGAGTGTTCCTTAAAAACGACGAAAGCTTTATCGTCATCTCCTGCGCTTTGGAAGGATTGGTAATTGTAAGTGAGCTGATGGAATTCAAACTATTGAAAATGAAATGTGGGTTGATCTGGTATTTCAGAGTTTTCAGTTCTGCTTCTTTTACCAGCGCATTCAACTCGGCTTCAAGCAGAAGTTTCTGCTGAAAATTTGTGTAGTAAATGATAACGTAATCAACCGAAATGATTATAATGTAAAATAAAATTCCGATCAAAAATCTCCAGATAAGCGACTTGATCAAGAACTCGGAGTATGCGGCATTACCGGTAATCACATGAGACATGATATAATAACCGGCGGAAATCCAGAGACCTGAAG
>DAHYUM010000286.1 GCA_027398005.1 bacterium | reverse complement strand
ATCAATTCGGCGAAAAAAAAAATTTATAAATCACTTGAAGAAGGCAGATGTTTTATATCAAACTCTTATCATGGTGATGCAAAAGGATTCAGATTTTTTGCGGAAGAAGGGAAGAATACTTACCAAATGGGAGATACTGTTCCGCTGGTGAATGATCTGAAATTACAAATTGTAACTCCCAAAGAGAATGTTAAGATCAAAATCATTAAAAACGGAGAAGAGATTTTTTCATCAAATAGTTCAATTCTTCAGTTTTTGGTTAAGGAAACGGGCATTTACCGCGCAGAAGTCTACTTAAACCAAAATGCCTGGATTTTTTCAAATCATATTAGAATTGGTCTATAATTTTTCTTAGATTTCGCCCCGAATTTTTAGATATATCAACAAACGAGGTTAAAAGTGTTAGAGAGAAGAAAAAAGATTACAAAAAAACAAATGAAAGAAGACAGACTTGTTACAAGTTATTATAATGTTAAAAACTTTTTTCTTGAAAACCAGGCAAAAATATTAATCGGTGTTGCGGCAGTAGCTTTGGTCGTAGTAGCGGTTACTCTTTTTATGAATAAAAGAGCCAGCGACAATAAAGTTGCAGCCGGTCTTCTCGCAAAAGTTATTCCGCTTTACGATTCGGGTGCATTCAAAGATGCAATAGATGGTCAGCCCTCTTCAAACACAATGGGTTTGAAAAAAATTGTTGATGAGTATGGCAGTACAGAAAATGGTGAGACCGCAAAAATTTATCTTGCTAACGCATATTCAATG
>DAHYUM010000285.1 GCA_027398005.1 bacterium | reverse complement strand
GGCTTAAGATTTTTCAATGTTACTTCCTTTATTCTTACTCTAACCAAACGCAATGTGGGAAAGCCGATGGCTGCTGTCATGCGTCTTACTTGCCGGTTTTTACCTTCTACCAGCGATAAACTAATCCATGATGTCGGAATATTTTTCCTTTCTCTTATCGGAGGAATTCTCGGTGGAAAATCAGGTTCATCAATCATTTTTACTTTTGCAGGAAGAGTTTTCTCTCTGCTGATAATTAAACCTCCGCGCAGTTTTTCCAGGTCATTTTCAGAGGGAATACCTTCAACCTGAACATAATATTCTCTTTCATGTTTATTCAGCGGATTAAGAAGAAAGTCTGTTAAAGGTTTATCATTTGTTAAAAGCAGCAGACCTTCGCTATCGGCATCAAGCCTGCCAACCGGATAAACATCTTTTGGAAAATTAAAAAAGTCTCTTAAAGTATTTCTTCCTTCGTTATCCGTAAATTTAGAAAGTACTCCGTAAGGTTTATTGATGATGAAATAGTTAAATCTTTTATTTCGCATAGGTGTTAGTAATACTGTCCGGTGCATCGCGATGATATTTATAAGTTTTAAATTCAACTTTTTTTACGTTGAATTTTTTTTCTGCCCTTTCAAGAAATTCTGAATCTTCGCTGTATTCCAGATTCTTAAAGCCGTCAAGTTTCAGAAATACTTCCCGCTTTCCAAAAAACGTTGCGCCGATTGCACATTCTGAAAGGTGAATGAAATGTTCAGGATCGTTTTTATCTCTAACAAATTCATT
>DAHYUM010000284.1 GCA_027398005.1 bacterium | reverse complement strand
TTACTGGGTCAGTGGAGGACTTTCTAAATTCAACGGGACTACGTGGACAAACTACAAACCTTCCAATGGTAATTTATCTACCGGATATATTAGCGCGATCGCATTCAGAAACAACGAAGTGTGGGTCGGAACCGGTTACTGCGGACAGGTGAGTGACAACAAAGGCATTTTCAAATTTGACGGAACCAGTTGGACAAATTATGCTAACGACAGCAATACTTATCCCGGAACATGCGTCAATGATTTGGTTGTTGATAAGAATAACAATTTATGGATTGCCGGTCCAAACATTTTAACAAAAGTAGATTTCAATCCAACTGGAGTTGAAGAAACGGGAACATTGCCTTTTTCTTTTGTGCTTGAACAGAATTATCCCAATCCGTTTAATCCCAGCACAACAATACAATATTCTATTCCCATTGTAGAGACGCACCATGGCGCGTCATTACATGTTTTGTTGAAAATTTACGATGTGCTTGGACAAGAAGTTGCAACTCTTGTCAACGGAGAAAAATCTTCAGGCAATTACGAGGTTAAGTTTGATGCTGCGAATTTACCGAGCGGCGTTTACTTTTACGCGCTTAGTGCAAACGGATTTTTCCAATCGAAGAAGATGCTTTTGATGAAGTAATTTCATGCGTAGGGTCGAGGTAACCTCGGCCCTACATTAAAATTGTGAAAAGATTAAAAGAAGGTTCAAATCAGTTTTATATCTTGAAGGAACGGCAGTTTGTCCCTTGTTGCGCTCACCACATTCAAATCAATTTCCGTTTCAATAA
>DAHYUM010000283.1 GCA_027398005.1 bacterium | reverse complement strand
GAAGATGTTTTTAAGAAGAGAAAGAAGGATTTGTACGGAATCATAAATGGAATTGATGAAACTCTCTGGCATCCCGAAGTTGATACTAAGATAGCGCAAAAATATTCTTCCAAGACTCTTGAACTGAAAAAAGAAAACAAACAAGCGCTGGCAGATAATTTCAATTTCACTTACGATGAAAATGTACCCGTCATCAGCATGATTACCCGGTTGTACGATAACAAAGGATTGGATCTTATAGAAAAAGCTTTTGCCCAGCTGATGAAGCTAAATATCCGTTTCATTCTTTTGGGAACGGGCGATAAGAAATACCACAAGTTTTTTAAGACTGCGGCTTCCAAGTATCACGATAAATTTTTCTGTTATATCGGTTTTGATGAATCTCTTGCTCATCTAATTGAAGCCGGCTCGGATATGTTTTTAATGCCGTCGAAGTTTGAACCGTGCGGTCTTAACCAGATGTACAGTTTGATGTACGGCACAGTCCCGATTGTACGTCACACGGGAGGACTTGCAGACACGGTAAAACCGTTCAATCCGAAATCGAAAAATGGAAACGGATTTGTTTTCAACAAATACTCCGCAACAGAAATGATGTCGGAAGTAAAGAATGCGGTTAAATTGTATTCACATAATCCAGAGACTTGGCAGATCATTATGCGCAATGGAATGAAAGAAAACTTCTCTTGGCTTAACTCATCCAAGAAATATGTCGATCTTTATAAAAAGCTCACCGATTAGTTGATGACAACACGCGCTTTGTTTTTGGATCGTGACGGA
>DAHYUM010000282.1 GCA_027398005.1 bacterium | reverse complement strand
AACTACAATCATGTCAACCTTCATTGCCTCAATGTTGCGAACCGTATCTTTGAAGGTTTCGCCTTTCTTTGCGCTGCTTGTTGATGTAGAAAAGTTTATCGTGTCTGCCGACAAACGTTTTTGTGCAAGCTCAAAAGAAATTCTTGTTCTCGTAGAATTTTCGTAAAACAAATTCACAATTGTTTTTCCTTGAAGCGTAGGAACCTTTTTGATCGGTCTTTCGAGAACTTCACGAAACGTCCTCGCAGTTTCAAGAATTAGTTGGATATCTTCTTTCGGAACTCCGTGAAGTCCCAATAAGTGTCTGTTTGATAATGACATTTTGTTTCTCTCTAATTTTTACTTGGTGCGTTTACTAAATAAACCGCATCTTCATCATCTATTTCTTTCATCCGAACTCGAACTTCTTCATTGATTGAAGTCGGAATATTTTTGCCGACGAAATCTGCACGTATCGGTAATTCACGATGACCGCGATCAACCATAACACAAAGTTGAATTGTGTTAGGTCTTCCGAGATCCATCAATGCATCCAGCGCGGCACGAACGGTTCTGCCGGTATAAAGAACATCGTCTATCAGAATAATGTCTTTATCATTTACATCGAAGGTTATATCGGTCACGGAAATTTCCGGCTGCTTAAGTCGCGTGCGGAAATCATCCCGGTACAAAGTTGCATCAAGGGTGCCGTAACTTGGTTCCGAGCGATCAATCTCCTTGATTTTTTCTTTGATACGCTGCGCTAGAAACTCTCCGCGCGTCCGCATCCCAATCAACACAACGTTTTGAGAGCCT
>DAHYUM010000281.1 GCA_027398005.1 bacterium | reverse complement strand
TTGCAAAATTTTCGCAAAAGAAATCTTGATAAAGAAATCCCTCTCAGAAATTGCTCGACCTATCGACGGTGAACTGAAGAAGTTCAATGAGATATTTAAAGAATCTCTTAAATCCAAAGTTACCCTAGTTGATCTTGTTGCACGTTACATTCTAAAGCAAAAAGGAAAGAAAATTCGTCCGCTGCTCGTATTACTTTCCAGCAAAGTTGCGGGAGAAATTTCCGACCGCAGCTACAGGGGAGCCGCGATGGTTGAATTGCTTCACACTGCAACTTTAGTTCACGATGATGTGGTGGATAACGCCGAGACACGTAGAAATTTTCCGTCAATTAATGCTGTGTGGAAGAATAAAATTGCCGTTCTCATGGGCGACTATTTACTTTCCCGCGGATTGATGATCGCCGTCTATCAGAAAGATTTTGATTTCTTAAAAGTAATCACCGACACGGTTAAACGAATGTCGGAAGGTGAACTTTTACAAATCAGTAAAACCAGAAAACTTAATAATGACGAAGAAACATATTTCAGAATAATCTCCGATAAAACTGCGTCGCTCTTTTCCACATGCTGCGAGATTGGTGCGCTAGCAGTCACAACCGATGAAGAAAAAATAAAATCGCTCCGCGAGTTCGGTGAAAATCTTGGGATAGCATTTCAAATTCGCGATGATATTCTCGATTATGTCGGTTCCAAAAGTGTTTTCGGCAAACCGCTTGGCGGCGATATAAAAGAAAAGAAATTAACTTTGCCTCTCATTCATGCTCTTTCTAAAGCGCCGGCGGATGAATCCAAGAAAATTATCTCATCAATAA
>DAHYUM010000280.1 GCA_027398005.1 bacterium | reverse complement strand
ATCGGACTGGCTTGTGGCAAGCTCGCCCCTGCCCTTGATTATCGAACAAAAATGGGGCGCCCGCGTAGAAAAAATTCCGGTTGAGAACCTTATTGAAGGAGTCGGGAATGTAAAGGATGAAGAGATAGAAAAGGAATGTTTTGACATGATAAATAATGCCGGCGATGTTGTTGAGCCCGATGCGAAGGAGCTTGCCGATGTTGTAAGGGTTTACGGCGCCTTAAAAAAAATAGTAGATAAAAACCGGTTCAACGCAGTTTCGGTAAGATGCTTTGACCTTGTTACAAGCCTTAAAACCACAGGATGCTTTGCGCTTGCCAAACTAAACGACGAAGGTATTACAGCCGGCTGCGAGGGGGATCTTGTTTCAACGCTGGGGATGATTTGGCTTAATCATTTTACAGGCAAAGAAGTGTGGATGGCTAACCCCGCGCGCATTGACGATGCCGCCAACTCGATATGGCTTGCGCACTGCACCGTGCCGGTAAAAATGGTATCGGGGTACAAACTCCGTTCGCATTTCGAAAGCGGCCTCGGCGTGGGAATTCAGGGGAAAATTGAAAACGGCGATTTAACGCTTGTAAGACTGGGGGGCACAGGACTTGAAATGCTCTGGGCCGCCGAAGGGAAAATAACAGGACAGGGGGAAGAGGAGAATTTGTGCAGAACCCAGGTGCGCATTAAGCTGGATAAGCCGGCTAATGCGGGAGATCTTTTAAACAACCCTCTGGGGAATCACATTCTGCTTGTTAAGGGAAGATATGCCCGTCAGCTTGAAGAATGGCACAGTACCTTTATTACGGTTTGATTTTAACTTGGATGATTCTAATTTTATGTATAGGTGAAAAAGGGGTTCCGGTTAGCTGTTTTTCTTTTTCATTTTTAAGGCTCTTTATTAAATAATAAGCATTTATTAAGCAAATTAAAGTCGGACAAATATTAACGGATGAGCAGTTCTACTAAATTTCTGGAAACATTTCCCTCATTTAAGTACCGCAATTACAGGCTCTGGTTCGGGAGCCAGATTATTTCGCTGCTTGGCACCTGGATGCAGACAACGGCACAAGGGTTTTTCGTTTACGAGTTGACAAAATCCCCCGCCTTTTTGGGTTACGTAGGTTTTGCGGCCGGAATACCGACATGGCTGCTTATGATTTACGCCGGCGTTTATGCCGATAGGTACAGCAGACGCTACATTATTATGACAACCCAGACCATACTGATGATTCTTGCTTTTATACTTGCCGCGCTGGCATTTACTAATACTGTTCAGCCTTGGCATATAATAGTGCTTGCATTTTTTGCAGGTATTGCAAATTCGGTAGAGGCGCCCAGCAGG
>DAHYUM010000027.1 GCA_027398005.1 bacterium | reverse complement strand
GCCCTGTTCCAAATCCCACCTCGAAAATTCGTCTCGGATTCTTCGTACATGTGTTAAACCCAGCATTGATAAACACATGCATTGATTCGGTAACCGCTCCGTTCGAAGAATGGTAGGTTTCGTTAAATTTTTCGGAAAAGATGATAAAATCCCTATATATCAAAGATTATGCTCTAATAGAATCGATTACAGTCGAATTCGGCGGCGGGTTAAATATAATAACCGGTGAAACAGGAGCGGGCAAATCAATTTTAATTGATGCTATGGGCTTATTGTTAGGCGAGCGCGCTTCAAGCGAAATAATAAGGAAAGGGGCCGAAAAATCGATTGTAGAAGGAATCTTTTCTATAGCCGGCAATAAAAAGGTAATAAGTCTTTTAAAGGAAAACGAAATCGATTTCGGCGACGAATTGATTGTCCGCCGCGAAATTTCGCTTAAAGGAACAAACCGCTGTTTTTTAAATGATACTCCGGTTAATTTGAATTTGATAAAAGACGCGGGTAATCTGCTTGTAGATCTTCACGGCCAGCACGAGCATCAATCGCTTCTGCGCACCGAGACTCATATAGAAATGCTTGATGAGTTCGGCAATTACGGAACCCTGCTTGATGAGTATGAAAGCGATTATAAGGAATTTACACGACAGACGGGGGAACTGAAATCGCTTCTGGAAAGGGAAAAGCAGATTAAGGAGAAGAAGGATTTCATTTCTTTTCAGCTTAAGGAAATTGACGCCGTCGCCCCCGTAGAAGGGGAGGACGAATCGATTGAAAGCGAATTAAAGATTCTAGAAAATTCCGAAAAGCTTATTCAGCTTGCAAACGATGCATATAACGGTCTTTACGACGATGAAGCCTCTGCGCACGATAAACTTACACACGTTCAGGCAAAGCTTGTGGAACTGGCTAGAATAGATAAGAGTTTTGAACCATTCTGCGGCGATTTGACCGGTGCCCTTGGGGTAATTAAGGAAACAGCCAACTTTTTGCGCAGCTACACCGATAAAGTTGACCTTGAGCCGGAACGTCTGGAAGAGTTTAGGGAAAGGCTTGCCTTCATTAATATGCTAAAGAAAAAATATGGACCGGCCTTAAGCACCGTAATTGAATACCGGAATAAAATAAATGATGAATACCAGCTTGCCGAAAATTTCTCGCTTAAAATACAGGAACTAAAGACTGCAATTGAAACTCAGAGGCAGAAATGCTCCGTTAAGGCAAAACAGATTTCCGCAAAGCGCAAGGAAATTGCGAAACAGATAAAAAAAGAAATTGAAGTATCGCTTAAACAGCTTGGTATTTCGGAGCCGAACTTTCTGGTTAAAATTGATAACGAAGATTCGGACGGGGGAGAGTTTTACCTTGATGTTGACGGCAGAAAAATCAAATCCACTCTCTCGGGTATCGATAAAATTGAATTCTACGTTTCTACCAATCCGGGTGAAGATGCGAAACCCCTCATTAAAGTTGCCTCGGGGGGGGAAGTATCACGCATAATGCTCTCGTTAAAATCGGTACTGGCAAAAAATGAGCATCTTCCTCTTCTTATATTCGATGAAATAGATACCGGAGTAAGCGGAAAGGTAGCCCGTAAGGTTGGAATGGCCCTTAAAGACCTGGCTTCATATCATCAGATTATCTCAATTACCCATCTGCCTCAGATAGCCGCCCTTGCAGGGCATCATTATGCTGTTGAAAAGAAAAAATCGGGGGATAGGGTGGTAAGCTCCATAAGAAAACTTTCGGAAACGGAACGGTTAGAGGAAGTTGCTAAACTGCTAAGCGGAGAAAACGTTACTGAAGCCGCGCTTGGAAGCGCCAGGGAACTGATTGAAGGGAATGCCGGCGTGTGACCCACGTCTTTGCTCTTAACCAAAAACTTGATTATTTTCTTAATAAATTTTGTCTTTTTATTTGTCGGAGGTAAAATGTTTAAAAATAAGCTCCTTTATCTGATATTAATTCTTTCTCTCGTCCCGATGGCGGTTAAAGCGCAATCGCTCGAAGAAACTGTTGCCCAGTTATCCAACATAGCGGCCAAGAAATACGTTGAACCGGCAATGACGGCATTTGGGTCTAACCTTAATTCCGGCTGGGTTAATGGCGTGCCTCAGCAGAAAACTCTAGGGTTCGATTTAAATATTAAAATTGTAGGCATGGGTACTTTTTTAAATGATAAGGCAAAAACATTTGCTACCGACGGCTCTTTCCGTTTTACTTCGTCGCAGGCAGATGCAATTCTTGCAAATTCCGGCATAACCTCCTCTAACCCGAACTACAACAATGTTAAGCAGGGGCTGTTATCTAAGGAATGGAATGTTAATTTCAGCGGACCTACTATTATAGGCAAGGATAATGAGTACCTTAAAATTACATTCCCCGGCGGAACAGTATCGGGAGTTACTCTTAATCCTTATACCGAAACCATTACGGCCATTAAAGGATTGCTTAACGATCTTCCCATTCTGCCTACAGGTGTTCCTCAGGTAACATTAGGCACTGTTATGGGCACTCAGGTTATGGTAAGGTATCTCCCTTCAATCGATCTTAATGAACTAGGCAAATTTACATTTGCAGGGTTCGGCATAATACACAACCCTGCGGCATGGTTCCCAAACCCCTTCCCGGTAGATCTCGGAATCGGGTTCTTCACTCAGAAGTTGAAAATAGGCACAATAATCGAATCGACAGCTACACAGTACGGTATTTTTGTAAGCAAAACAATTGGTGCAATTGTTTCTCTTACCCCTTATGCGGGGTTTACGATGGAAACATCCAAGACAACCCTTAACTATAACTATAATTACAGTACCGTTGTAAACGGAGCTGTTGTTAACGCATCCGATAAAATAAGCCTCGACCTCGAAGGGGAAAATTCATCCGCTTTTATGATAGGCGCTACAATTAAACTTGCTGTACTTAATCTTAATGTGGATTATAAGATGGCCAAGTATAATACCCTTAGCGCGGGCGTTTCATTCGGATTCTAAAACTTTTTAAGAGGGGCGTAGGCCCCTCTTCTTATATTAATTATGATTGAAACAGCAATCTATATCCATATTCCTTTCTGCGACCACAAATGCATCTATTGCGATTTTTATTCAATTACTCCGCTCGATAAAAAGGATGATTACCTTAAAGCGCTTAAAAAGGAAATTGAATTCTATTCCCGTTCCTATTCAGAAGAAAGGGAAATAATTTCCATTTATTTTGGCGGGGGAACGCCCTCCCTAATGGAACCCGCATATATAAGTGAAATAATTGAATGTGTTAAGTCCCATTTTAATGTGAATCCCGATGCCGAAATTACACTCGAAACAAATCCGGGCACGGTAAACAAATCAAAAATGAATGAGTTCAAGGGAATAGGAATAAACAGGGTTAGCGTAGGCATACAGTCTTTTAACAATGCCGAGCTCAAATTCCTAACACGCATTCACGATGCTTCGGCGGCTGAGAAAACTATTTTTTATGCTTACGATGCCGGCATTGAAAACATTAATGCCGACCTTATTTTTAATCTGCCCGGCCAGAATATAGAAAAATGGAGCCGTTCGCTGGAAAGGGCCATCTCCCTCCCCGTAAAACATATTTCGGCATACAGCCTTATTCTTGAACCGGGTACCATACTTAATAAAATGGTGCTCGACGGCCGAGTAAAGGTTGAAGGGGAAGACACCGATGCCGAATTGTATGAACATACAATAGAGCTTTTGGCAAGGCATGGTTTTGAACAGTATGAAGTTTCCAATTTTGCCCTTAATGGATACGAATGCCGCCATAACAACGCCTACTGGCATTATAAAAATTATCTGGGTTTCGGTACTTCGGCCCATTCGTTTAACGGCACTAAACGCTGGTGGAATTACACCGGGCTTTCTTTTTATCTTAACAATGCGTTGACCGGTGGAAATGCCGTAGCCGGCAGTGAAACCCTTACCGCAGAACAGAAAAGGGAAGAGTATATTATGCTGGCGCTGAGAAGCAGGGGGCTAATTATTCAGGAATTTGTTTCCATTTTCGGCGGCGACTGGTTTGAGCAGAATTCCAGTCTGATTGATGAACTTAAACAAACGGGGCTTTTAACAGAGGCCGGCGGGGTTGTAAAACTGACTCCAAAAGGTTATGTTATATGCGATGAAATTTTAGCAAGGCTTGCTTAGAACGAGGTTTTTATGAAAGAAAAAAATAATCTCCTTATTCCCTTTTCAATTTTAAGCGCGGGCTTAATAATTTCTACAATCATATTTTCGCTTGTATGGAAATCGGCACGCAACGATAATGTTTTAACTGTTACCGGTTCTGCCAAACAGCTTATCGTTTCCGATTTCGGTATTCAGCGTGGAATTCTTCAGGCAAATAACCCTGATAGAAAGGCGGCCTACAGGCAGATTGAAGAACAGATGCCTCTGGTACTCAAGTTCCTCGAAGAAAAAGGATTCAAGCGGGACCAGGTGGAAGTTTTCGGAATTTCGGGCTACCCGATTATGGAAACAGCGCAGAACGGGGGACAGACAGGCAAAGTTGCATATTATTCTTATTCCCAGAGGTTCGAGGTTAAATCGGCCGATGTTGCCAAAATTAAGGAATTATCACTTACTTTAAGCTCATTGGTAGAAAAGGGGGTTTACATTAACCCCGAAGCTCCCGAATATTTATATACCAAAATTGACGAAATTAAGGTGCAAATTCAGGCTGAAGCCGCAAAAAACGCCAAAATGAGGGCCGATGTGATTGCAAAAGCCAACGGCAGGGAGTTAGGGCTTCTTAAAGACGCACGGATGGGCATAATTCAGATTACTCCCAGAAATTCTAATCTGGTTACCGATTATGGTGTAAATGATGTATCTTCAATTGAAAAGGAAATTACGGCGGTCGTGTCGGCATCATTCGAATTGAAATAAGAAGACCTTAAATCCATTAAAATTTGCTAATTTTAATAAAAATTCCTAAATTTCTATCTCTTTTTCGCCCTACAAAGGGCGATTTTTTTTATATAGGTATTAAATGAATAAAGAAATTTTATTAAAACGCATTGAAGAGGTTGTTAACAGCCGCGATCTGCTTTTAATTGACTCTGTTTTAAGAGGGGATAATAAGCTTAGGATTATTGAAATTTTTATTGACGGTGAAGCTCCAGTTACTAGCGATCTCTGCTCGGAAATCTCTTACATAATCAAGGAAGTTATTGAAGCCGAAGAACTTATCGATTCCAATTTCAGGCTCGATGTATCTTCACCCGGAGTTGACCGCCCCCTTAAATTCCTTATCCAGTACCCCAAGCATATTAACAGAAAATTCGAACTTAAATTCGCTTCAGGCGATGAAGTAAAAAACGTTAAAGCAAAGTTGACGGGCGTTGAAGGTAACGTGCTTATTTTCAACGACGGTAAAAATGAAATCCGGTTGAACTTTGAAGAAATAAAATCAGCAAAAGTATTAATTAGTTTTTGAACGGAGGCGCATCAAAATGAACACCGAAATTGTTGAATCCTTTTCACAAATGGTCCGCGAGAAGAACCTTGATAAAGATGTTCTTGCGGGTATAATTGAAGAAATATTCGGCCTTCTTGTTAAGAAAAAATTCGGACAGGAAGCCAAATATGACGTCGTTGTTAATATGGATAAAGGAGATATCGAAATATTTCTCGAAAGGACCATTGTGGATGTAGTAGAGGATCCTATGACCCAGATTAGCCTGGATGAAGTGAATAAAAGAGGGAACGAAGACGACCTGGAAGTAGGCGACGATTTTGTACAGAGGCTTGAACTTGCCGATTTCGGAAGACGCCTTATTAACCTTGCACGCCAGAGCCTTAACCAGAAAATAAGGGAAATTGAAAAGGATATCGTTTATAACGAATATTCAGAAATTTTAGGCGAAATTGTTGTAGGCGATATTTATCAGGTACGCAGGAACGATATTCTTATTAACCATAACAAGAATGAACTCCTTCTGCCGCGCAACGAACAGATTCCGAGGGAGAAATACAGGAAAGGAGAAACAATCAGGGCTATTGTAAAAGAAGTAAAGCGCACTCCAAACGGCCCGCTTATCATCGTATCCCGTTCCGATAACGAATTCTTAAGAAAACTTTTTGAAATTGAAATACCCGAAATTTACGACGGCGTAATCGAAATTAAATCGATTGCCCGCGAACCGGGCGAAAGGGCTAAAATTGCCGTCGAGTCGCAGGATTCGAGAATTGATGCCGTTGGCGCCTGCGTTGGTATGAAAGGCGTTCGTATCCATGCGATAGTAAGAGAATTAAATAACGAAAACATAGATGTTATCAATTTCAGCGACGACCCAGTGGTGTTCATTCAGCGCTCGCTCGCTCCGGCTAAATTGAAACAGATTGACATTGACGAGGAAGAACGTAAATGCGTTGTTACCGCTGATAGCGACCAGGTTTCTATGATTGTTGGGCGCAACGGCGTTAATATCCGTCTGGCTATGAAATTGACCGGCTATCATATCGATGTTATCAGGGAAGAAAAACCGTTCGAAGAATATGAAGACGATATCGAATTGATTGAATTGCGCGAGGAATTAGGCGCCGATATTGTAGAACTTCTTATACATAACCGCTACGATACCGCTGTTGAAGTACTTTCGGCCGGCGTAGAAAAACTGAAAGAAATCGAAGGCATCTCGGAAGAAAAAGCCGAAGAAATATTCGAAATAATTAAAAACCAATTTGAAGAAGAAGAATAAAAAAACAACAGGTATTCAATATTATGTCCGATGAGACCAAAACAAAAAAATTAAGGCTTTACAAATTCGCATCCGAATTCAATTTGTCCACCGATACGCTGATGGAGTTCCTTCAGAAGAAAGGGTACGATGTGAAATCGCATATGTCACTCCTTTCAGACGATATGCTTTCCGATATCAATTCGCATTTCAAAAAGGATATTGAAAAAGCGGAAAAACATTACAAGAAAATTTCTGAGTTCCAGAAAAAGCATGGCGATAAAGGGGAACCGGGTACCGAAAAAGAAGAAACAAAAGAAACTGAAGAAAAACCGGTTGAAGAAGAAGTAAAGATAATTGATGCGGTTATTGAAGAGCCGGCTCAGGAGACTGTTGAAGAAGTTGTTGAACAGGTTGAAGAACCCGCTGACGAAACTCAGGCTGAAGAAGAAGCCGAAGAGGAAGTTGAAGAGCAGTCTGCCGAAGAACCTCAGCCGGATAAAGAAGAAACACGCGACGAAAGAGGAGTATTCAAAACCAAAGCCGAAAGGGAAATTGCAGAGCGCAAAAAGGGGCTTACAATTATCGGTAAAATAGACCTCAGCGGCGATAAGAAGAAAGATAACCGTAAACAGGAACAGAAGGCGGACCAGAAAACAGACCAGAAAGGTGCTGCCGCTCCGCAACAGGCAGCTAAATCTGCTTCTGCCGAAGATGATGAAGCCGCTAAAAAGAAAAAGAAAAAGAAAAAGGTTCTTAAAACCAAGAAGAAAACTAAAGAAGAAGGTGAAGAACCTGTAGCAAATAAGAAAAAACGTAAAGTTAAAAAACTTGAAGTGGATAAACGCGAAGTTGAAGCCGCTATTAAACGTACTATGCTCAGTATGGATGAATCGCTGCTTGGAGACAGAGCCGTTGCCCGTAAAAAGAAAAGAAAAGAAAAACTCGAAATCCAGGAACGAATTCTTGAAGAAAAAGAAAAAGAAAAATCTACTATTAAAGTAACCGAATACATTGCCGTTAACGAGCTCGCAAATCTTATGAAAGTTTCGGTAAGCGAAGTTATTCAAAAATGTATCAGCCTCGGGCTTATGGTTTCTATTAACCAGCGCCTGGATGTTGAAACCATTACCCTCGTTGCCGATGAATTCGGTTTTAACATTGAATTCCAGGAAGAGTACAATATTGACCTTGTTGAAAGCGATGAGGACGATACTGAAGAATTAAAACCAAGGCCTCCGGTTGTTACTATTATGGGGCACGTTGACCATGGTAAAACATCTATCCTCGATTATATCAGGAATACAAACGTTGTTGCGGGGGAATCTGGCGGTATTACACAGCATATAGGCGCTTATAAGGTTGTGCTCGAAGGGGGGAAACAAATTACTTTCCTCGATACTCCGGGGCACGAAGCTTTTACCGCTATGCGAGCACGAGGAGCCAAGGTTACTGATATTGTTGTGCTTGTTGTTGCAGCCGATGACGCTGTTATGCCGCAGACAGTTGAAGCTATTAACCACGCCCAGGCCGCCAATGTGCCTATTGTTGTGGCTATTAACAAAATTGATAAACCGGGCATTAACCTTGAAAGGATTAGACAGCAGCTTGCAGACAGAAACATTCTTGTTGAAGACTGGGGCGGCAAATACCAGAGCGTTCAGGTTTCGGCAAAGACCGGTATTAATATGGATCTTCTGCTTGAAAAGATTATTCTTGAAGCCGACCTGCTTGAACTGAAGGCTAACCCCGATAGGGAAGCAAAAGGCGCTGTTATAGAATCGCAGCTCGATAAAGGGAAAGGTATTACTGCTACTGTGCTTGTTCAGAAAGGAACACTTAGAATTGGCGATCCGTTTGTTGCCGGTAACGTGCACGGAAGGGTAAGAGCCATGTTCGACGAAAGAGGCAAGAAAGTTACCGAAGCGGGGCCATCAACTCCGGTTCTTGTGCTCGGTTTCGAAAGCGCTCCGCAGGCAGGCGATACATTCGTTGTAGTTGAATCGGAACGCGACGCGAGGGAAATTGCCCTTAAACGCTCTCAGCTTAAACGCGAACAGGATCACCGCCAGGTTCACCTTATCACTCTGGACGAAATTGCAAGCCAGATTAGCAAAGGGGGAATTAAAGAACTGCCTATTATTGTTAAAGGCGACGTTGACGGTTCGATTGAAGCCCTTTCCGATTCCTTGATGAAAGTTTCCAATCCCGAAGTTTCGGTACGTGTAATTCATAAGGCCGTTGGCGCCATCAGCGAAGGGGATGTACTTCTTGCGGCCGCTTCAGGGGCTATTATTATCGGTTTCCATGTAAGGCCAAATGTTAACGCGCGTAAACTTGCCGAAAACGAGGAAGTTGAAATAAGATTATATAACGTTATTTACGATGCAATAAACGAAGTTAAATCGGCTCTCGAAGGTATGCTCTCGCCGGTAATCTCGGAAGAAGTAACAGCTACGCTCGAAGTAAGGGATACATTCAAAGTTCCCAAAGTGGGTACTATTGCAGGCTGTTACGTTCAGGATGGAAGAATTTCCCGCGCGAACAAAATTCGTCTTATAAGGGACGGCATTGTTATTTACGAAGGGGACATTCTTACGCTTAAGAGATTTAAGGATGACGTGCGCGAAGTTGAAAAAGGTTACGAATGCGGTTTGAGCATCTCAAACTTCAATGATATTAAAGTCGGCGATATTGTAGAAGCGTACAAATTAATCGAAACAAAGAAGAAATTAGAATCATAATGTCTATTAGAGTAAGCAGAATAGAAAATTTTATTAAGGAGGAAATGAGCCTTATTTTCCTCCATAAAATTAAGGACCCGCATTTCGGGCTCGTTACTATTACTAACGTAAAAGTAAGCCCCGATCTACGGCATTCTAAAATTTATGTCTCCATTTACGATAAAGAAAAGAGGCAGGATGTATTGGATAAACTGAATGAGCTGAAGGGACTTTTAAGGTCGGAACTGGCCGGTAAAATCCATTTCAGGGCAGTGCCCGAGCTTCATTTCTTTATTGACGATACTCTTGATTATGTAGAAAAGATGGAAGGTATTTTCAAAAAAATTCATGAAAATAATAACGAAGAAAAACCTGAATGAAACAGGTTTTGACTACGAAGAAGGAAATGTTCTTTTAATTGATAAAAAAGCGGGATTCACGTCTTTCGACGTGGTCCGTAAAGTGATGAAGCTTACCCGTATGAAAGTAGGGCACGCAGGCACTTTGGACCCCTACGCAACGGGGCTCCTTATACTTTGCACAGGCCGGCTTACAAAGCGGATTACCGAGTTTCAGGAAGCCGAAAAAACCTATACCGGCATTATTGAATTGGGAAAAAGGACCCCCTCGATGGACCTTGAAACCGAATTCTTTGAGGAAAAGGGTATTGAAGGCATTAATTATGAAAACATTGAAGAAGCCAGAAAATCTTTAACCGGTAAAATTATGCAGTGCCCTCCAATGTATTCGGCTATTAAGCATAAAGGGAAGGCTCTTTATCACTATGCAAGGAAGGGGGTTGAAATAGAAAGAGAAGAAAGGGAAATTGAAATTTCCTCTTTCGTCATTACTTCAATCAGCCTCCCCGAAGTTCATTTTTCTATTGTATGCTCTAAAGGCACTTATATAAGAACGGTTGCCGACGATTTCGGGCAGAAACTAGGATGCGGCGCGTTTCTTAAAAGCCTTAGAAGGACTAAGATTGGCTCGTATTCGGTTGATGATGCGCTTTCAATTGACGATCTTAAAGAGTATTTCAATCTGCTTAAGCAGCAGGGTAACTAAGGTTTTTAACATTATGATAGTTGATGTTTCTAATTCCAATTGGACTAGGGCATTAAAAACAACGGAATTGCATTATTCTGATGAATGTATATAGAGATATTTCTGAAATAAATTTTGACGGGAAAGCGGTTGTTACAATCGGTACTTTCGACGGCATACACAAAGGGCATTCCGATATAATCAGCTTTGTGGTTAACGAAGCCGCCGATGAGAACGCCAAAAGTTTTGTAGTCACTTTCGAACCGCACCCGAGACTTGTTGTTTCGCAGAATTATGATATTAAAATATTGACCGATCTTGAAGAAAAGATAGAGCTCTTTGAAAAATTGAATATCCGTAATCTGCTTGTTATTAATTTTAACGCGGGCTTTGCCGAATTAAGCTACGAAGATTTCCTCCGTAATTATTTAATTGGCAAAATTCACGCCTCGCACATTGTTATTGGACACGACCATCATTTCGGAAAAGGGCGCGGCGGCGACGAGAATAAGCTTCAGCAGCTTTCCGAATCGCTAGGGTTCCGTCTTACCGTTATTCCCGCAGTTTCTGTTGAGGGGGTTGAAGTAAGCTCAACTAAAATTAGAAACGCGCTTCTTGCCGGCGAGTTTGACAAGGCAAATGCATACCTTGGCAGGAACTACACTTTAGGCGGTATTGTGGTTGAAGGGGATAAGAGGGGAAGAACCATCGGGTTCCCTACGGCAAACATTGAGCCTGCCGAAAAGAGGAAGCTTGTGCCTAAAGAGGGGGTTTACGCCGTTAAATGCGTTATCGAATCGGAAGAATTTAAGGGAGTTCTCAACATTGGCAGGCGCCCCACTTTCGAATTGCAGGATAAGGTCTTTATTGAACTTCACATCCTCGATTTTGAGGGGGATGTTTACGGGAAAAAGGCTGAAGTGGAATTCATCAGCCGCTTGAGGGATGAAGTTAAATTTACGTCTGTTGAAAATCTCGTAAATCAGATTAAACAGGATGTTCAGAAAGCAAGAGAAATTTTAAAATAAACTAAATTAACTCCGGTTGGTTCTGGGGTTATATTGAAAAACAAATAATAGGAGTAACACAATGTCTCTGACAAAAGAAAAAAAACAGGAACTCGTTAAAAAATTCGGCGCAAACGAAAACGACTGCGGAAAAGCGGAAGTTCAGATTGCCATTTTAACCGAGAGAATCAACCAGCTTACAGGCCATTTCGAAGCCCACAAAAAGGACCATGCTTCGCGCCGCGGTTTAATGATGCTGGTTGGTAAAAGAAGAAGAATGCTCGATTATCTTTCTGCAAAAGATATTGAAAGATACAGAGCAATAATTAAAGAGTTAAATATCAGAAAGTAAAAAGGAATTTAAATGGTTTACTACAAAGAAATAGAGATCGGGAATAATAAGCTTTCAGTTGAAACCGGTAAAATGGCAAAACAGGCAAACGGTTCCGTTATGGTTCGCTACGGCGACACAATGGTTCTTGTTACTGCTGTTGCCGGAGCTTTAAGGGCAGATGTTGATTTTTTCCCTCTTCAGGTTGAATACCGCGAAAAATATTTCGCGGCCGGTAAAATTCCGGGCGGTTTCTTCAAAAGAGAAGGAAAACCGACTGACAAGGAAATCTTAAGCTCGAGACTGATTGACCGCCCTATAAGGCCCCTTTTCCCGTCTCAGTACAAAAACGATACACAGATTGTTGCGACCGTTTATTCTTACGATAACGAGAACGACGCCGATGTTGTTGCCGCAGTTGGCGCTTCGGCGGCCTTAATGGTTTCAGATATCCCATTCCTCGAGCCGATTGGCGAGGTTAGGGTTGCAAGGGTTGAAGGGAAGTATATTATTAACCCCACCCACAGCGAAATTGAAGCCAGCGATATGGAGCTTGTTGTTGCAGGCACCGAATCTTCAATTATGATGGTTGAAGGGGAAGCAAAGGAAATTTCGGAACAGGATTTTCTTGAAGCTCTGCGACACGCTCATAATGCAATTATTGAAATTGTTAAAATGCAGAAAGAACTCCGCGAACTTTGCGGCAAAGCCAAAATGGAAGTTGCCGAAAAGGTTATGGACGAAAATCTGGTTAAGGACGTTAACGAACTTGCCTATGCCAAATTATCCGATATAGTCGGTTCTGTTCTTGCTAAAGAAGAACGCTCTAATAAAAACAGCGCCCTTACCGAAGAAGTATTAACGGCTCTTGCCGAAAAATACCCTGAAGGCGAAAAGGATATCAAGGAAATTATTCACGACCTTGAAAAAGACCTTATGCGCAGACAGATTCTCGAAAAAGGAATTCGCCTTGACGGCCGCGATACTAAGACGGTTAGGCCTATTTCAATTGAACTCGGTCTTCTGCCTAGAACCCACGGTTCCTCATTATTCACCCGCGGCGAAACACAGAGCTTAACCACTTTAACCTTAGGCGTTAAAGGGGATGAACAGATTATTGACGGCCTTAAGACCGAATATAAGAAAAGATTCCTCCTCCATTATAATTTCCCTCCTTTCAGCGTTGGCGAAACCGGCAAAATGACCGGTGTAGGCAGAAGGGAAGTAGGGCACGGCAATCTTGCAGAACGCGCTCTTAAATATGTTGCCCCCGAAGAAGAAAAATTCCCTTATATCATCCGCATCAACTCTGATATTTTGGAATCGAACGGTTCTTCATCGATGGCTACCGTTTGCGCCGGTTCTCTTGCAATGATGGACGGCGGCGTTCCTACAAAATGCGCTATTGCAGGTATTGCAATGGGGCTTGTTAAAGAAGGGGAACAGTATGCAATTCTTACCGATATTCTTGGCAACGAAGATCATTTAGGCGATATGGATTTTAAGGTTGCCGGTTCCGATAAGGGCATTACTGCAATACAGATGGATCTTAAAATACAGGGTATTTCATTCGAGATGATGGAAGTTGCATTAAAACAGGCTAAAGATGGCAGAATGCACATACTTTCCATTATGAACGAAGCTATCTCAAAATCGAGGGAAAGCATTTCAACTTATGCGCCTACCCTCCTTACAACTAAAATCAGACCTGAAAAGATTGGCGCTTTAATCGGCCCGGGCGGTAAAAACGTTCAGGCTATTCAGAAAGAGTTCAGTGTTGAAATTGGCATCGATGAAGATGGTACAGTCCATATTTCGGCACAGGATAAAAATAACGCAAGAAGAGCCAAGGAATACATTAAGCTTTCTATGACCGAACCCGAAGTTGATAAAGTATATATGGGCAAGGTAATTAAGATTGCAGAATTCGGCGCTTTTGTTGAATTCCTTCCTAATGTACAGGGACTTTTACACATTTCGCAGCTCGATACAAAACGTATTGAGAAAGTTGAAGAAATCCTCAAAGAAGGGGATAAAGTAAAAGTTAAGTTGTTAAAGATAGAAAACGGTAAATTCAGTCTTTCAAGAAAAGCTGCATTAAACGAGAAAGACCCTGAAGAAAATAATGAAGTTGAAGGTGCTGAATAATATCGGCGCCTTTTCTTTTTAAGAAAGGTTATATATGAAGATTGGAAATCTTGATATCGGGAAAAAACTAATTCTCGCTCCGATGGCAGAGATTTCCGACTCGTCATTCAGAAAAACAGCAAAACAATTCGGAGCCGGATTGACGTTTACCCAGATGGTAAGCGCATCCGGCGTTATTAATAATAACTTCGATACTCTCCGTTTTTTATCATTCAGCAGAGACGAAAAGCCGATTGGCGTGCAGATTCTGGGGAACGATCCGGCTATTATAAGCGAGGCTATTTCCGAAATTAAAAAATTCAAGCCCGACCTGATAGACATCAATTGCGGCTGCTCGGTGGATAAAGTGCTCCGCAACGATATGGGTTCTTATTTATTAACTAATCCCGCGCTCCTTTCGCAGATTATTAAAAAGGGGGCGGCTGCCGCGGGGGATATTCCCCTCTCGGTTAAATTAAGACTGGGCAAAGACAGAAAAAATATCAATATTATTGAAAACGCAAAGATTGCTGAGGATAACGGCGCCTCTTTAATCGCCGTTCACTGCAGAACCAGTGCCGACAGTTACGAAACTGAACCGGACTGGAGCTGGCTTAGAAAAGTTAAAGAGAGTGTTAATATAAGTGTGGTAGGCAACGGTTCGGTATTCACTCCGCGCGATGCTTTCGATATGATTGAGCAGACCGGATGCGATTCCGTTATGGTTGGGCGCGGGGCAATTGGCAATCCGTTCCTTTTTACGCGCTATAATTCGGCTTGCGAAAATGGGGAAGACACGGGGCAGCCCGATATTGGAATTGCCGAATCGGTTTTATTAAAGCATATTGAGTTATTGAAAAATGAATTCGGGGAGGATATTGCCCTGAATAAAGCAAAGAAACAGTCAATTTGGTATCTTCAGTTCTACCCGGGTATAAATTCGTTTCTCGAAAACGTTTTCTCGGTTAGAAGGATTGAAGATTTAAATATATTGGTCGCTGACCATTGTAAAAAAGTTAAGGATATTAATTCCGGCGGCGATAATCCGGCGGAGATATATCAAAAGTTTAAAAAAAGAATTCTCTTCTGGCTTGAAGAGGAGAATGAAAAACTGGTTGCAGGTTCAACTAAGTAAAGAGTTTTATATGATAAAAGAAATTGTAGTTAATTCATCCGAAAGTCAGACCAGAGTAGCTATTACCGAAGACAGTAACCTGGCCGATTTCTTTGTTGACCATCCCGAGAAAAGAAGGATGGTTGGCGATATTTACCTTGGCAAGGTTGCCAGGGTACTGCCCGGAATTAGGGCCGCATTTGTTGATATTGGCATGAAGCATGATGCATTCCTTCATTTCTCCGATATTGGAGACCGTCTTGAAGGCTTGCAGGGTATGCTTGATGACGATGACGACGTTGACGCAGACGACGACGACAGCGCCGAACCGGGGGAACAGAAAGCAAAACCGGTTCACGCAAGGCCGCAAATCGAAAAAGAAGGCTCTATTCCAAAGCTCCATAAAGGGCAGGAAATTATTATTCAGATTATTAAAGAGCCTGTTAAAGATAAGGGTGTAAGAGTTACTTCATCCATTTCAATACCCGGCAGGTTCTGCGTACTCCTTCCGTTCGATTATAAAATCGGTATTTCGAAAAAAATACACGATTTTAAGGAGAGAAGAAGGCTTAGAAAGCTGGCAAGGGGAGTATTACCCGAAGACTGCGGGCTTATTATCAGAACCGCGGCAAAAGACCAGCCTGAAGAAGCGCTTGCTTTGGACCTTAAGTATTTAAGCCGCACCTGGAAAGAAATTCAGGAAAAGGTTAAAAACAGCACTCCTCCAGCTCTCCTTTATCAGGATTTGAGCACCACCATAAGCGTAATAAGGGATTTATACACCCCCGATATTTCAAGAGTCTTCATCGATTCGAAGAAGATGCTTAAAGAAATACGCGATTACGTTGAACTTATTCAGCCCGAGCTTATTGAGAAAATAGAATTGTATAAGGAAAAAGAACCTATTTTCGAGGCTTTCAGGATTGAACAGCAGATTAAACAGCTTATGGGGCGCAGGGTTCACCTGCCCAGCGGCGGACACATTGTAATTGAGCATACCGAAGCAATGACAGTCGTTGACGTTAACAGCGGAAGGTACGCAAAGAGCAAGGAACAGGAACAGAATTCGCTTAAAACGGACCTTGAGGCGGCGCGCGAGATTGTTCGCCAGTTAAGGCTGCGCGATATCGGCGGACTTGTGGTTGTAGATTTTATTGACCTTGAAGATGATAAAAACAGGAAAAAAGTTTTTGACGAGCTTAAGAAGGAATTCCGCAAGGACAGGGCTAAAATAGCCATGCTTCCTATGACCGAATTCGGTCTTATGCAGATTACCCGCCAGCGCATTAGGGAAAATATAGTACAGTCGCTTTACGAAGAATGCCCTTACTGCATGGGCACCGGATTGCTTACGAAGAAATCGAATATGATTTATGATATTGAGAATGTTATTAAGAGAATGAAGATTGAGAAGAAGGCTCGCAAACTTACACTGCATGTCCATCCTTCGTTAGGCAGCAAGCTTAAGGAAGGGACTATTTCAAAGTTAACAAGGCTTCAGTTTAAATATTTCGTTCGTCTTAAGCTTGATGAGGATGAGAAACTCAATCCCCAGAAATTTGATGTCCTTGTAACAAAAAGCGGCGAAAATATAACAGAGGAATTCTCCTGATAGTCAGTTCCGAAGTGCCTGTTTTTTATTGATTGTCTTTCCGGAGCGGTGGAAAATCCGTAATTTTGAGAATAAAACCGCGGGCAGAAGCCATATTCTGCCCCCGGTTCTGTTTTTTGGCATACAATTGGTTAAAATGAAATAAATAAAGGAAGAAAAATGAAATTTTTTATCGATACCGCTAATATTGCTCAGATTAAGGAAGCCGCATCTTATGGCCTTTTGGATGGTGTTACCACCAATCCATCCCTCGTTTCGAAAGAGGGGAAAGATTTTAAGGAATTATTGGTTGAAATTTGCAAAATTGTAGACGGCCCTATCAGCGCCGAAGTTGTTTCTACCGATTACGATGGAATGCTTAAGGAAGCAAGGGAACTTAAGAAAATTCACAAGAATATTGTTATTAAAATACCCTTGATTAAAGAAGGCATTAAAGCAGTAAAGACATTATCGGACGAAGGAATAAAGACAAATGTAACACTCTGTTTTTCCCCTTCGCAGGCCCTTCTTGCCGCTAAAGCCGGCGCTACCTATATTAGTCCTTTTGTAGGCAGGCTCGATGATATAAGCCACAATGGAATGGAATTAATCAAACAGATTGTTCAGATATATAAAAACTATAACTTCGCAACGGAAGTGCTTGTAGCAAGCGTACGCCACCCGCTTCATCTTGTTGATGCCGCTATGATGGGGGCGCATGTAGCAACAATGCCTTTCGATGTAATAGAAAAATTATTTAAACATCCATTAACCGACTTAGGACTGGAAAAATTCTTAAGCGACTGGAAAAAACTAAATCAGTGAGAGAGAAATGAAAAAGACAAATTTTTATTCGATCCATCAGAAATTAGGAGCAAAGATTGTTGATTTCGCGGGTTTTCAGATGCCCGTATTATATTCTTCAATTATTAACGAGCACAAGGCAGTACGAAGCAGCGTTGGTGTTTTCGATGTTTCGCATATGGGGGAAGTTTACATTCGCGGCGATAAAGCACTCGATTTAATTCAGCATATTACCGTTAACGATGCTTCTGCATTATACGACGGAAGGGTTCAGTATTCGGCAATGTGCTACCCCGACGGCGGTATTGTTGACGACCTTCTCGTTTACAGGGTTTCGGAAAAAGAATATCTTTTGGTTGTTAACGCCTCGAACAAGGATAAAGACGTAGCATGGATGAAAGAGAACAACAAATTCGGCGCGCAGATAGATGATGAAAGCGATGAATACTCGCTGCTTGCTGTGCAGGGCCCTAATTCAAAAGCTACCGTACAGAAAATCTGCGATAAAAATATAGACCTTGAATATTACCATTTCTTCAAGGCAAAAATTGCAGGTGTCGATGCAATTGTATCGAGAACCGGCTACACAGGCGAATTAGGATACGAAATTTATTTCAAAGGTAACGAGCAGGCTGCAATAGCGCTTTGGGATTCCCTTTTTGAAGCAGGCAAGGAGTTCAACATTCAGCCTGTCGGCTTGGGAGCAAGGGATTCTTTAAGACTCGAAATGGGAATGTGCCTTTACGGAAACGATATTGACCAGACAACAAATCCTCTTGAAGCAGGTCTTGGATGGATTACAAAACTTAAAAAAGAAAATTTCATTGCAAAGGATGTGCTTGTAAAGGCAAAAGAAGAAGGATTGAAGCGTAAACTTGTTGGAATGGTTTCGGAAGAAAAGACATTTCCGCGCCACGGATACGATTTGAGTCTTGAAGGCAAAGTAATAGGAAAAGTTACCAGCGGAACGGTAAGCCCTATCCTTGATAAGCCTATTGCGATGGGATACGTTCCTTCGGAACTTTCGGCAGAAGGTTCGAAAGTAAACTTTTTAATTAGAGGGAAGGAATTTCCGGCAACTGTTGTAAAATTCCCATTTGTGAAAAAAGGATAAATGAAAGTACGAGTATTATTTTCGCCCAATAACCACGAAGAGCTTTACTTTACGGGTAAGACTTCGGTAGTAATAGACGTATTGCGCGCCACTACTACTATTGTAACCGCGTTAAAGAACGGAGCGCGCGAGGTCATTCCCGTTGCTACAGTCGATTTCGCCATGAAGGTTTCGGGCAATATTTTCAGCGGTATGACACTGCTTGGGGGAGAGAGAAACACCAAAATGATTGAAGGTTTCAATTTGGGCAACTCTCCCCTTGAATATAAAGAAGAAGTTGTCGCGGGCAAATCTGTTATCCTTTATACAACAAACGGAACCCGCGCAATTGTTAAAGCCAAATTTTCCGAAAATCTATTCATCTGCTCTTTCAATAACCTTGCAAGCATTGCGGGGCATCTTGTAAAGCTTAATAAGGATGTTGAAATAATCTGTTCGGGAACGAACGGTTTTTTCTCGCTCGAAGATGTTGTATGCGCCGGCAGGCTTATAGCAGAGATGCAGGGGCTTGACGAAAGAATTGAACTTCTCGATTCTGCACGGGCAAGCCTTACATTAAGCAAGTCGTTCGGCAAATCGATTGTAAAGATGCTGAAGGAAACCGAGCACGGGAAACTTCTTCAGGAAAACGGATTTACGGAAGATTTGAATTACTGCGCTAAAATAAGCAATATTGACCTTGTCCCTTATTTTACATCGGGTACAATTAAAAAACTTGACCTGACTGATTCCGATAACGCGAATTAAGTTAATAAATACCGAATTATTATGGCTGAAAAAAAGAATTCCAAAAATGCGGCGCCGAAAGGGGATTATTTCACTTTCTCTGTAGAGAAAAAGAAAAAACTGATCGGTATTTTTATACTTCTTTTCGGAGTAATAGTACTCTTAAGCATTCTCACTTACTCCCGTTACGATCAGGCTAATCTGCGTTATTCATTCTCCGATTTATTTAAAGTATTTTCGAGCGAGCCTGAATTTACAAGGCGTGCCGAAAGCACCAACAACTGGCTCGGAATTTTCGGCGCTTATTTATCCGATTTCTTCATCAACGGAACCTTAGGCTTCTTTTCAATTATATTCCCATTGATTGCAATTATATGGGGCTATTTTATAGCCCGCAACAGAGATTACAAGATGGCCATTTACGTCTCGAACTTCCTTATAGTAATGGCATTGCTGGCATCTACACTATTCGGTTTGTACCGTTTTTTGCCCAGTACACAGTTGTTTTTAGGCTATAACGAGGCGCACGGAAAGGTAGGCCTTTTCCTTGGCACAGCTTTGGGCCGGCTTCTTGGGGGCATAGGAGGCACTCTTCTTATTCTTACTCTTGCCGCTGTTACACTTATAATTTCCTTCGATGTCCGTTTCGGCACGCTGTTCGATAAATTTATGAACCTCTTTAAGGATGGCGGAAAAGAGGATGAGAATGCGGCGGAAAAAATAAAGATTAAAAAACCGGTAAAGGAAGAAAAGCCTGACCCTAAGGAAGAGCCGGTTAAAGAGAAAAAATCGAAATCGATTTTCGGATTCGGCAAGGAAGAGGATGTTAAAGCCGCCCCGCGAGAAGAAGAACCTCCGGCACAGCCTGAAACAAAGATAAAAATTGTAAAGAGGGAGCCGGTTGAAAAAATTGTTAATGACCTGCCCGAAAATCCGGATGAAGTTTCAGCTAAGAAAAAAGCTGACAAGTCCAAAGATGATGAAGAGAGTGACCCGATAATTGACAAGGCAAAGGAAGCCGAACTGCCCGACCAGTGGAATGAGGAGATTAAATTCATTCCTCCAAAACTGGACCTCTTAAATATGCCTAAGGATGAGGAAATTAAAATACCAGAGGCTGAATTAAAGAGGAACGCGGCTCTCCTTAAGGAAAAGCTCTCCCTTTTCGATATACAGATAGTTGATATTACGGTAACACCGGGGCCGGTTGTTACCCTTTACGAAATTGTGCCTGCGCCGGGCGTTAAGATAAGCCGCATTGTAAGTCTCGAAAACGATATAGCCCTTGCGCTTGCGGCGAGGGGAATAAGAATTATAGCCCCAATACCGGGCAAGAGCGCCATAGGTGTTGAAATACCGAATGCCGAGGCTACTCTGGTAAGCGCGCGCTCGGTTATAGCAAAGGTAAAGGATTCGAAAGCGGAATTACCTCTTGCGCTTGGTAAAACTATCGCAGGGGATGTATATATAACCGACCTTGCAAAAATGCCCCACATGCTTATTGCCGGTTCAACCGGTTCGGGCAAGAGCGTTGGCATTAATATGATAATTAATAGCCTTCTTTACGCAAAGCATCCTTCCGATATCAAGTTTGTTATTGTTGACCCGAAGAAAATAGAGCTTTCGTTCTATAAAAGGCTGAACAAGCATTACCTTGCCATGTCTCCCGACCTTGAAGAGGAGATTATTACAAATCCCAGCAATGCGCTTCTAGTATTGAAATCGGTTGAATACGAAATGGAAAAACGTTACGATAAGCTTGCAAAGCTCGGGGTTAGGAATATAGTCGATTACAACGAAAAAGTAGCCGATCCGAGAAAGAGGCCTAAAGATAACGATGAAATGAAGCATTACAAGATGCCTTATATAATTGTTATAATTGATGAGCTTGCCGACCTTATGATTACTTCGGGCAAAGAGGTTGAAGAGCCGATAGCACGTCTGGCCCAGCTTGCAAGGGCTGTAGGCATACATCTTATATTGGCAACCCAGAGGCCTTCGGTAAATGTTATTACCGGCGTTATAAAAGCCAATTTCAGCGCAAGAATAGCCTACCAGGTGGCAACAAAGATAGACAGCCGCACAATTCTGGATATGAACGGAGCCGAACAGCTTTTAGGCAGGGGGGATATGCTCTTTCTGCCGGGGGGCATGCCAAAGCCTATCCGCATACAGAACGCATTCATCTCAACCGATGAAGTTGAAAGGGTTACAAATTTTATTTATACTCAGAGCGGCTATTCGAAAAGGTTTTTCCTCCCATCGCTGTACGAAAAGAAGATGGATGGGGCAGGCGGCCTGGGGGGCGAACTGGACCCTATGTTCGAAGAAGCCGCGCGCATTGTAGTACGCCATCAGCAGGGCTCCGTATCGCTTCTGCAGAGAAGG
>DAHYUM010000279.1 GCA_027398005.1 bacterium | reverse complement strand
CAGCAAAAATACCAGAGCCTTGCCGATATTATAATTGATTTCAATCATAAAAATATAAGCGGATATAAAAGATGGCTCGATCTCCAAACGGGAATTTCGGGCGTGGAATATGTATGCGGCGGCGTTAGATATAAAAGGGAAATTATTGCCTCGGCGCCCGATAAGATTATTATGATAAGAATAACTGCCGATAAACCGGGCGCTATAAATTTTAAAGCCAGTCTGCGCGGTGTTAGAAACCAGACTCACTCCGATTACGCAACCGATTATTTTAGGATGGACAGCTTTGGCAATAACCAGCTTATGCTGACAGGCAAATCGGCCGATTATCTTGGCGTTGCCGGCAAATTGCGTTACGAAGCACGCCTTAAAGCCGTTAACGAGGGGGGAACCGTTAGAACCGATGATGAAAATCTTTATGTTGAAAACGCCGACTCAGTTACTATTTATTTTACAGCCGCAACTAACTTTGTAAATTATAAGGATGTAAGCGGCAATCAGAAAAAACGGGTTGAATCTGTTTTAAATTCCATTGAAAAAAAGGATTACGAAACCCTGCTTAACCGCGCCGTAACAGATTACCGGAACCTGTTTGACCGTGTCAGCTTAACACTTGCAAGCAGCCAAAACTCTTTCCTTCCCACAAACGAAAGAATTTCAAATGCAATAAACACAAGCGATCCTTCGCTTGCGGCCCTCGCTTACCAGTTCGGCAGATATGTATTAATTTCATCTTCAAGGCCGGGCACACAGCCCGCCAATTTACAGGGCATCTGGAACCAGGACCAGAATCCATGGTGGGATTCCAAGTACACAACCAATATAAATACCGAAATGAATTACTGGCCGGCTGAATCGGGCAACCTTACAGAATGCGCGGAACCTCTTTTTAAAATGATTAAGGAATTGACCGATCAGGGAGCCGTTGTTGCGCGCGAACATTACGGCAGCCGCGGTTGGGTATTCCACCAGAACACCGACTTATGGCGCGTTGCCGCCCCTATGGACGGGCCGCTGTGGGGTACTTTTACCGTCGGAGGCGCCTGGCTTACAACTCATTTGTGGGAACATTATCTTTATACGCTCGATAAGGATTTTCTTAAGCAGGCTTACCCTGTCATAAAAGGTTCTGTTGAATTCTTTATTAATTTTTTAGTAAAAACACCCGACGGCAGATGGCTTGTAACAAACCCTTCAACTTCCCCCGAAAATTTTCCCGACGGGAACGGGAACAAACCTTTCTTCGATGAAACTACCGGCTCAATCTGCCCTGCAACTACAATCTGTTATGCATCATCAATTGATATGGAGATATTAAACGATTTATTCGGTTACTATATAGAAGCGGCTAAAATTCTTAACACCGATAAAGCATTTGCCGAAAGAGTTAAAAGCGCGCGAGCAAAACTGGTGCCCCCGCAGGTAAATAAAAAGGGAGAGCTTCAGGAATGGGCAGAGGATTTCGGTCAGCTTGAAAAACAGCACAGGCATATTTCGCACCTGTACGGAGTGTTCCCGGGG
>DAHYUM010000278.1 GCA_027398005.1 bacterium | reverse complement strand
AGAAAATATTTATATATCAGGGGGCTTTGCCGCGAACCCGATTTTTACTCGGCTTATTGCATCCCGTTTCAGCAATAAAAATGTTTATATATCCGAGGTCCCGAATTCAACTGCTTTGGGCGCGGCTATGGCGCTTAATCTTTTTGATTCAGAGATAGATCTCGGACTAAAAAAAATTGAACCTTTGTTCTAACCCGTTATCTGTTTGCATTGGAAATGAATTTATAATATAAAACAGGTGAAATAATGGAATCGGTTTTGGGAATTATCTTAATTCTTGCCGGCGGCTTTTCGAACGGAAGTTTTTATATGCCCTTTAAAAAAATTAAAAACTGGTCGTGGGAAGTATTCTGGATTATAGGCGGAATTTTTTCGTGGATTTTAGCCCCCTGGGTATTCTCGTTCTTAACAGTCAATAATTTAACCGGTATTTTAGGCAGCACCCCTGCCGTTCAGCTGCTTAAGCCTTTCATTTTCGGCATTCTGTGGGGGCTGGGGAGTCTTACATTCGGACTTTCGATGCGTTACTTAGGCATATCGCTCGGGATGTCAATTGCGCTTGGGCTTACTCTTGTATTCGGCGCTCTTCTTCCAAGTCTGTTCGTTTCACTTATACCCTCATTCTTCACCGGATTTTTCCCCGATTCCCCCGGATTGGGTGAGCTGTTTTCAACATCATCGGGGCTGGTAACCATTGCAGGCGTTGCGTTATGTTTAATGGGTATTTTAATTAACGGCAAGGCCGGCATGATGAAAGACAAAGAGGTTTCATCGGCACAGAAACAGGAGGGGGTTTCAGAATTTAATCTTAAGAAAGGTGTTTCCGTAGCACTCTTTTCGGGCTTTATGAATTCCGCTTTCGCAATGGGAGTCGCTTCGGGCAAGCCGTTAGCCGAAATTGCCAAGGCAAACGGAACTAATCCCGTTTTTGAAAATAACCCTACGTTCATTTTAATTATGTTCGGCGGCTTTCTGGTTAATCTTGTATGGAGTGTTTATCTTCAGATAAAGAATAAATCGTATGCCGATATAAAGAAACAGCCTATAGGTGCAAACCTTATATTCTGCGCTCTCGGCGGAACGCTCTGGTACCTGCAGATGTTCTTTTTCGGAATGGGGGAATCGATTCTTAAAGGGGTTGCCGGGTGGAGCATCCTTATGTCGTCCAGTATTTTGTTCTCAACTATGTGGGGTATTTATTCTAAAGAATGGAATGGAATAAGCAGGAATACAAAAATTGTGCTCGCTTCGGGGCTGGCGGTGCTTATTATATCCACCGTAGTTTTCGGAATTGCGAAAGGAATGAGCTTATAAAAAATATTATTAATTATTGTAACCGCAGGAGAAAGAATGAAAAAGGTTTTATTAATAGTCCTATTGCTCTCATCGCTTGTAACGGCGCAGGAAACCCCCGAAGCGAAGGAAAAAAGAATGCAATGGTTTGCCGATGCAAAACTTGGCATTTTTATTCACTGGGGTATCTACGCGGTTAACGGCATTGACGAATCGTGGTCTTTCTATAACGGATATATTTCATACCCCGATTATATGAAAC
>DAHYUM010000277.1 GCA_027398005.1 bacterium | reverse complement strand
TGCAATTAGCCTTCATAAAGGGAAATTGGAAATCGACTCGGCATTGGGGGCAGGTTCTAATTTCCTTGTAACCATACCATTGGAGTAATCCGCCTCCATTATAAAGGCATGCTGTAGATTTTATACGTTTGAAATAGAAATTATTCCAAACGGCTCTCAATAATTTGTGCAGTATTCAATTAATTTGTTAAATTTACAGCCTGAATTAAATCTGTTCTTTATTGGAATATTGGAAAGGTGGCAGAGTGGTTGAATGCGGTCCCGATAATTTCGGGAAAAACCGTTGTCCCTAATGCCCCAGAAAGAAAGAGATTTATACAGGTTCATAAAAATATTGGAAAGGTGGCAGAGTGGTTGAATGCGGCGGTCTCGAAAACCGTTGTCCGGAATTTCCGGACCGGGGGTTCGAATCCCCCCCTTTCCGCACAATCATTTATCCATCTCAAAGCTTACTATCTTATCAAAAAAATCTAAAGGACGCGTCAACTACGGGACTTAAATTTTAACGGCTGAGAGAATTGATTGCTCCCGGCAAAAGAAAATTGACAGTAATTGGAAAACGCGGCGAACCGGTTAACAAATGAATAATAAGCATCATTTCTATTTTCACCATATCGAAGTAAAAGATTCCCTGGTACACGGCAAGGGAATATTCGCATCTATAGATATACCCGAAGAGGAGACAATCCTTTTAATTGAGGGGGATGTAATTGACGGCAACGAATGCGAAAGAAGGGAAGAGGAAGAGAACAACGTCTATATTTTCTGGAACGGGGATGACTGCTATATAGATACAAACAATTCAGAAAAGATAAAGTATGTAAACCACGATTGCGATCCCAACTGCTACGTAGATGAATGGGACACTTCCACTCTTCAATTAGTGGCTTTAAGGGATATTAAAGCAGGCGAAGAGCTTACAATAGATTACGGCTACGAGGAGATTTACGAAAACTGCAACTGCCACACCTGTCAGGCTAAAAAGGCAGTTTAAGTTTATTTAAGCATCTCATTAATATAACTTACACCCCCAATCAATTCCATCTGTTTAAGAATATTATCCCTTCTGTTTATAAGATATCCGCTTGGTTTAACTACGCTTCTTTTAATAGGGTTTGGCAAAACCGCGGTAAGCAGGGCTGCTTCGGAGGGGGATAAAGAGGAAGAGCTTTTATGGAAATAAAGGCGTGATGCGGCTTCCACTCCGTATAAATCCTCTCCAAGTTCGGCAACATTAAGGTAAACCTCAAGAATTCTATCCTTTCGCCAGATCAGCTCGATTAAAAGGGTAAAATAGGCTTCAATCCCTTTTCTGAAGAGGCTTTTACCGGGGAAAAGGAACATATTCTTTGCCACCTGCTGAGAGATTGTACTTGCCCCCCTGATTCTCTTTCTCCTTTGGTTTTCCTTCATCGCCTTTTCAATCTGTTCAAAGTCGAACCCGAAATGGTCGAAGAATAGCTGGTCTTCCGAAGCAATTACCGCAAGGGGCATATTGCGCGAAATCTTTTTTAGGGGCATCCAGGTCTGCTTGGGGATTTGATTATCCAGAATCTGCGGCAGGTCGGCCGATTTTAGCAAAATAAAGGCAGAACCGGCAGGGTTAATCCATTTGAGGGCAAGAACAAATAATGCCGAAGCTACAATAAAAGTTGTAATTGAGAAGATTACGAAACGGATAAGTTTATATGCCATCTGCCGGTTATATTAATTTACATTTATTCCCTTTAAATTAAATTAAATTTAGAAAAAGATGAAAATAAATTTTAATTAGTA
>DAHYUM010000276.1 GCA_027398005.1 bacterium | reverse complement strand
AGTCGCTGTTGATAATTATGTGGATTCGAAATAATTTCAGTTGGTTTATAATTTTGAAAGTTCATACACCCCGCCATTAATAAAACCGTAAAGAGAATGATTGCTGCTGATAATACTTTAATAATACTCATTTATTTTCTCCTTTTATTTTATGGAATTAAATTTATTAAAAAAATTTATTACATCACCATTCCGCCGTCGATGTTTATAACCTGTCCGGTTACATAATCGGCCGCCGGGCTGCATAAAAATCCTACTACTTTTGCCACATCTTCAGGCTTACCCATTCTTCCCATAGGCACGTTTTTCATTAGTGCTTCTTTCTGGGCATCATTAAGTTTATGTGTCATATCGGTTTCAATAAAACCGGGGGCAATTGCATTAACGTTTATGTTTCTCGAAGCTACTTCTTTGGCTAGTGATTTGGTAAATCCTATTACGCCGGCTTTTGAAGCGGCATAGTTGGACTGCCCAGCGTTGCCAATAACGCCTACAACCGATGCAACGTTTACAATTTTACCGTAACGCTGCGAAATCATCGGTTTCAATATGGCTTTGCTGTAGTTAAAAACGCTTTTCAGGTTAACGGTTATAACCTTATCAAAATCCTCTTCACCCATTCTAAGAAGCAGGTTATCCCTTGTAATACCGGCGTTATTAATTAAAATATCAACGCCCCCCATTTTTTCAACCGCAAAATCTATTGTAGCCTGAGCTTCTGCAAAAGAAGAAGCATCGGCTTTAAATGCGTGAACCTTTAAACCGGGCAAATTCAATTCATTCTGAAAATCGGCTGCGAATTCCTCAGGAGTCCTGTTCCCGAATGCGATATCGGAAATGAGAAGATCGCTGCACAAAGGAGCAAGTTCAGTGGCAATAGCCTTGCCAATACCCCTGGAACCGCCTGTAACAATTGCCCTTTTATTCTGGTTGTTTTGCACTTTCCACTCCATTTTGTTTTTTTAAGTATTCTTTCCTGTACTCATCTAATTCGGCAAATCCATCTTCCCCCAATAGATAAATGAGTTCATTTGTGCAGCATTCAAAAACGGTAGAAACCTGGTTTTTGGCAACACTGCAGTAATGCATCCTTGCAAGATGCTCATCGTCTACTGTTAGAGCACCCTCGAAAATAACTAGCGGAAATAATATACAATATATAGGTTTATATTTCCACTTAAATTCCCCTTCCTCAACGGCAATTTTCTGAAGGGTGCAAAAGCCCTGTTTATCCAAAAAAACGCATTTTCCGTTGTGAACTTCGGTTCCAACTGCCATTCCGGATGGAAAATCGGAATCCTCTTCGGGGGATTCGAACCAGAGGGACGGGTCTTTAGGCTGGCTTGCGTCCATTGCCTTTATTATGCGCTCTTTCATGCTCATTATCAATTCGTGCTCCTTAAGGTCGGTATAAACGCCGTAATAACAGCATTCCCCCGAACAGATGCCAATATCGCAATGGTGTACGAATTTCTGGGTGAAAATTATAGGGTCTATTAAATACCCTTTAATAGTTTTTTCGAATTTTCCGGACATTAAAGGTACCTTTCCAAATCTGAATATTTATCTATACCGCTGATTTTTACATCTGGATTAATTCTTTTTATAAGTCCCTGTAATACTTTGCCCGGGCCAACTTCTACAAATTCGTCGGCGCCGCCGGCAATCATATTCACAATTGTCTCTTCCCATCTAACGGGCATTGTAAGCTGTTCTTCAAGAAGTTTCTTAACGTCAGCCGGTTCTGTAACAGGTTTTGCCGTTACATTTGCATAAACCGGAATTTTACCCGTATA
>DAHYUM010000275.1 GCA_027398005.1 bacterium | reverse complement strand
CTATTCTTTCATTCCCAATATGGGGGGCAAAGTGCCCTTTAACGGAAGGCTGGACCTTTATGCAACTATGCCTATTGAAGCATTGAATTATGAGAATAAGAAAAACCTTGCCGGATTCGGCTTTGCCCCCGAGGGGATTGAGAATAATGAAATTATTTATGAATTGCTTTCCGATATGGGGTGGCGGAATAATGCAATCCAGCTTGATAAATGGATTGATGGATATTGCAGAAGCAGATACGGAAAATTTCCCGCCGAAATGAAAAAAGCATATGACTACTTTAATAAATCTTGTTTCGGAAGCTTTACCGATCATCCACGCTTTGAATACCAGCTTAACCCCAAACGAAAAGGGGGCGAAACTGTTAATAAATCCCCAGAATTTGGCAAAGGTGTAGATGAATTTCTTAAATGCAGTAATCAATTTAAGGATAATAAGCTCTATCTGTACGATGCAATTCAATTCGTTGCTCAGTACCTTGGACTTAAGGCAGATGAAAAACTTAATGCATTCAAATCGGCTAAAGAGGAGAAGGATTATAAACTGCTCAATGAATCGCTCGAGATTATGGCTTCTATAGACCGGCTTCTGGAATCGCACCCGGATATGAAATTAAGCCGCTGGGTGGAGTACGCCCGCAATTTTGGTTCAACCGGTAAAGAAAAGGACTACTACGAAGCGGACGCGAAACGGCTTCTGACTACCTGGGGCGGTAAAATTAATAATTATGAAATTGATGATTATGCCGCAAAAACCTGGAGCGGTTTAATAAGGGATTATTATATACCCCGCATAAAACAATATTTTTACGCGCAAAAGAATAATTCAAAGTTCGATCTAGAAAAATGGGAGGAGGAGTGGATACATAAAAAAGGAATTTCTAAAATTGCCCCTTATGCCAACCCCCTTGAAGAAGCTGTAAGACTCTTTAAAAAATATTACAATACAGGGTCAGTAAGTGGGGACAATTAATGAGCATTTTAAAAATTTGTCCTAATGTTTTTTTTGCTTTAATAAATGAATAAAAAGGAATTATTATATCCGGGTAAAATTGGTTATTGCCGCGTCTAAAGAATGGCAAAATAAAAAAGGAAATAACATGAAAAAACTAATCTTCTTTTTATTCCTTCCAATTGTTACCCTGTTCGCACAAGTACAAGGTGAAGATGCAATTAAAAAAGAAATTCTTTCGAATATGGAAAAGAGTGCCGTATACTGGAACAGGGGAGACCTGGATAACTATATGAATACCTGCTACCCAAAAAGGGATGATGTGCTTATGCAGTCGGGCAATACCAGAATTTACGGCTATCAAAAATTATATGATATGTATTCGAAACTGTTCCCTGATGAAGCCGCCAGGGGAGTACTATCCTTTTCGGAAGGGGAGGTAAGGGTATTTAATGCAGAGACCGCAATGCATATTGGCAAATTTACGCTTGAATACAAGGACGGTAAAAAGAGAAGCGGCTATTTTACTGCTATCCTTAAAAAATTTGATGACGGATGGAAAATTGTACACGACCATTCTTAAGGAAATAATCCGTTGATTTTATAAAAAAAGGCGGGATAACCCGCCTTAATTTTATCTCACATCTTTTTGCCTTTACCCGGTTATTTTCTTCAGGCCGTCCCTTATTAATGTTAGGCATTCATCAATTTCTTCAATTGATACAGTCAACGGGGGACGGAACCGTACCGACCTGCTTCCGTTGCCAAGCATTATAAGATGGTTTTTGTATAGCTCCTTAAGAAAATTATTTCTGGTTTCCGTATCGGGCAGATCGAATGAGCACATAAGCCCTAAAC
>DAHYUM010000274.1 GCA_027398005.1 bacterium | reverse complement strand
ACCGGCTGTTATAAGCCGCTATCTTGTCTTTCCAGAATAAAAATACAGCGGGGGCATCGTCATACATTATTTTCTGAAAATCATAATAAACTTTTTTCTCTGCCGCCGGCGGTAACCTCTTTTTCATTTCATCCAGCAGCTGATCGGCTTTTTTATTCCTGAATCCGACTGTATTTGCGGGATTGTTTTTCAAATCGGAATACCAGTAGGGTTTTAAATCAACCGGAATTGGCACCGACCAGCCTGAAAGGAATGCATTGAATTTGCGGGCGAACATTTTTTCTACAAATACCGAAGGCTCAACCGGCTCAATTGAAACTTGAATACCCGCCTGCTTAAGGTTATCCTTAATAATCGTCGCTATTTCGCTCCTCAGCTTGTTCCCGCCGGGAACTGCAAGGGTAAATGAAAAGTTCTTTCCGTTTTTATCTACATATCCGTCGCTGTCTGTATCAATCCATCCGGCGCGGTTTAATAATTCCTTTGCCGTTTTAAGGGAATAAGAATAAGGTTTTAGCAGTGTGTCTGCAATTGATTTAAATATAGGCGCAATCGGCACAACGGCAGTTTTTCCATAACCGCCGAGATACTCGTTTACAATCATTTCCCTGTCAATTGCGTGAATTACAGCTTTACGCACGAGCGAATCGCCGAATAGAGGATTGCTTTTAATCTCCCCTTTTGCGTATGCATCGGGATCTATGTTATTCAATCCCATATAATCGTAATCGCGCCCTTTAATTGTGGTAATAACCAAATCGGAGTTTTCTTTAAGGCTTTTTACATCTTCAAATTTTAATTCCTCGGCAAAATCTATTTCCCCTTTTTTCAGCTGTACTATTAGGTTGTTATAATCGGGTACTACTTTAAATACTAATTCGCCAATACTTCCATTGCCGGCAAGAAATGAATTTTTATTGAGTTTCAGTTTTATGTACTGGTTTTTATTCCACTCATCAAGTATATAAGGCCCCGAACCTACCGGCTTTAAATTCAAATCAGAATTTACTGCCTCTTTCCGGTTAACCTTTTCAAATATATGTTTCGGCAGAAGAGGAAGATCGAAACTGAAAGTTGAAGGCTTTCCCCCCTTTGCAAAATTTATTATTATTTCCTTGTCCGAAACTATACGGAATGTCTTTTCAAGGTCAATGGATTGATCTTTCTTAAGGATGAAGTTCTCGAATGTTCCGTAGAATTTGCTCTGAACCGCTGGATCGGAATAAAAATCGAATGTGAACAATACATCCTGAGCCGTCAAATCAGTTCCGTCGCTCCATTTGGCATCTTTATTAATTTTAATATCCACATAGGAAGAATCTTTCCCCCAGGTCCAGCTTTCTGCCAGAAGCGGAAACGGCTCCAAATCCCCTTTTGCTTCATTCCAGTTATAGCCTACCAATCCAAGGTATATAAGCTCCGAAACATTCCCCTCGGTCATAGTCATTGTAAAAGCGGGGTTGAACGACTCGATATCGGAAGAAATTCCGATTATAAAATTGTCCCTCTTTTTACTGCCGCTGCATCCGAAAAGCAGTAATAAAAGGAAGATTGAGGTTATTTTTAAAACAGTTTTCATATCAAATATTCTATTTGACTTGCTGTTGCGGTTCGTTAAAAAATATTGATTTTCCGATATTATTATAGTGAAATTTTGATAATTTTTCACAAATTTGTTGAGTATTTTATCTTTTTATGTAGGCCAATGCTTAAAGTTAAATTAAACGGTATTAAGCTAAATTCAAACGGTGCGGAACGCCTGCTCCTTAAGGAATGCTTTTTCGATATTCAGCCCGGTAAAATATATATTCTTACAGGCGCAAACGGCGCAGGCAAAACAACTCTTGCGCTTGCTTTAACCGGACTTCTTCCTTCCTCCTGCACGGCTTCGGGTTCAGTCTT
>DAHYUM010000273.1 GCA_027398005.1 bacterium | reverse complement strand
TAACGATGCCTGGTCTTCAATGCTGAGTTTGGAATAAGGGGTATGGAATTTATCCATAGCCCAGAAATCGAGAACTCCTGTAGCTTCCCTGTGAAGCCAGTCGGCTGTCCAGTCGGGGGCTACATAACTGCCGTGTCCCCAAACAGAGCCCATTTCCATGCCTCCCATTTCCTGCCAGATATTCTGTCCTTCTTCAATATCTTCCTGTGTAAAAATAGTTTTTCCTTCGGTGGTAACAACTTTTACGGGTATAGGGGGCGCCTGCTGGTAAATTTTGGTGCCTACCCATCCCAGTACCGCGAAGGAAATGATAATTACCGATGCAAATGCAATCCAGTATTTTTTCATTTCTGCTCCTTGATGTTATAGTTTAATTTGTAAAAATCTCTCATTCTCATATTTGTTAATTGCTGTTTAAAATTTTTCCCCTTTGGCTTCCCTTATATGACTTCCTACCGACCTGATTCTTCCCCAGATGGAAACGAAAAATATTATTACCCCTGCAACCTGAAGAAGGGGAGCCGCAGTTAAAAGAAAAGTTAGTGTGCCGCCGGGATTAACGAAAGAGGCGGTTACCTGAAAAATAAACCGGGCGGCTGTAGAAATCGTCATTATGTAATAGGTTATAAGAATCAGTGTGGGGTTGTAAAGTCTGTCGGTTTTTTCGGGACGCGGAAAGAACCAGAGCGCCACCCCCATAATCATCATCATTACGGTGCCGAACAGGATAATGTGGGTATGTGCCGAGACCATTTCCGGATCGGGCCATGTGTCATAATAATTCTTCATTATAAGCATATAAACACCCGATAGTATGCCTATAATTAGAAATATTATGCTTGTCTTAACAAAATACCTGACCGTGCTGAACATATCGTTTTTCCTTCTATCATTTAAGTTGAATTTCACTTAAAAGCCGGATATCCAAGAATCCGCAAAGATCTCGATAGTTAATATGTCAAAATAAGATATCCTATCTTTTGACATAAGTCAAGTTTTTCTTTTTTTACCAGGAGTATTGGAAGACTATTTTGCTAAAGAACGGAGACGGGGCAAATCGGTAATATAGATTGTTTTCCCCTCTACGAGAATGATTTTTTCATCCTGAAGCTTTTTTAATATTCGCGAGAATGTTTCGGTAACCGTGCCTATGTAGCCTGCAATGATTTTTTTTGAAACGGTCAGCTTTACAAAAGGTTCCTTTTTCTTTTCGCCTCCGCTTTTTTTAAGCTCTTCAATAAGATAAGAGGCAAAACGGTTTACTGCTTCGCGTGAAGTAAGGTCTTCAATTTTGCGGGTAAGATGGAGAAGGCGGCGGGCAAATCCTGCCAGCATATTAAGGCAGATTCTCCTGTTGGCCTCCATTAGTGAAAGGAATTCATTTTTGGGAAAGAAGAGCGCCGAAGATTCGGCTGTAGCCTGAGCGTTTATAGGGTAGGGGTTCCCCTCGAACATCGGAAGTTCGCCGAAGGCATCGTACGGTTTAATTAAATGGATTATTGATTCCTTACCGTCTTCCGTTATTCTGTATGCTTTAACGGCCCCCTTTAGAAGCAGATAAAATCCTTCATATTTATCCCCTTCGCTGAAGATGGTTGAATTTTTTCTGAATTTGCATAAACGGGCAAGCGAATCAACTTCGTTAAGCTGTTCTTCGGTTAGCTGCGAAAAGAGGGGTATGGATTGGTATATTTCCCTCCTCGTGCCTTTGTTTGCTGTTTCGGCATTCTTCTTTTTCATAAAAGAAGATATAAAAGTGAATTAAAAGTAACAAGAGGTTTATTCCTGTTAGCAAAAGGGCAGTTTTGATAAAAAAGAATTTAAAACTAAGTTTGTACATTAATAGAGATAAAAATTCGGCAGGGAAATGGATATTTACCAGAAAGCATCGGAACTTAAAAAAGCCAATCAGGCATTCGTTCTTGTTACGGTTGTAAAAACGACCGGCTCAACACCGG